>DAOWJR010000017.1 GCA_030640275.1 Actinomycetes bacterium
CAGTCTGTCCCCTTTGGCCACTCGGGACCTACCCCAAAAACCATATTTTAGTAAAAAGAAAATTATTTTTAAAAAATTATACCAAAAATTCTATCAATAAAAAACAAAACTCTAAACTTGAAAGATTGGAGCCGGCGATCGGATTTGAACCAATGACCTGCTGATTACAAATCAGCTGCTCTACCACTGAGCTACACCGGCCTACTAGATGTTCCTTTCAAGTGACACCTCCAACGACTAAAGCTGTTGGGTTTCTTTCTAATTTATTGCTAATGCTTTTTTATATAAATAATAGCATTTTTGTAGTTCAATTATACCAAAATTTTTTACACTAAAAAATAAATACTCTTGAAAGATTTGAGCATAGTTTCTCTCCCCTTTATACTCGATTCCCCTTCTTTAATAGAAGGGGATAGGGGGAGGGTTATCTATACTTTTCAAAAAATATTATTAATTAAAACAGACCAATAAAAAAAATTTACCTTAAAAATTTTGTAATCTTTTAAGAGGTTTTTGAAAGATTAGGTTAAAGATTTATAATCGTTAAGATGAGTCTCTAATTTTCTCTTTATTCTCTGAAGAGCATTATCAACTGATTTCACTTTTAAGTTCAAAGTATGAGCAATTTCAATATAAGTTTTTCCCTTCATATACAAACTTAGTACTGATGCCTCTAATTTTGATAAAAACTTCTCAAATATTTCTTTAATAGTTTCAATCACTTCGCTACTTATTACAAGTTGTTCAGGATCATTTAGTTCCTTAATTTTTAGTATTTCAAAAAGTGGATGAGAAGTTTCTTCATTGCTATAAAATGGCTTATTTAGCGAAATGTAACAGTTTAAAGGAATATGCTTTTGTCGAGTGGCATTTTTAATAGCAGTTATTATTTGTCTTGTTATACACAGTTCAGCAAATGATTTAAAAGATGTTTCATTGCCAGCTTTGAAATCCTTTATAGATTTAAAAAGACCTATCATACCTTCCTGTATTAGATCATCATATTCAGCCCCTATTAAAAAGTATGAACGAGCTTTATACCTTACAAGATTGCTATACTTTCCTAAAATATAGTTGAGTGCTCTCTCGTCTCCTTCTTTAGCTCTTTCTACTATTTGATTTTCCTCAAAGACCTCGGAACTTTTAATTTTTTTTGGTGTATATGATAGTTCGATGTTCAAGTTCATATCCTTTTATAAAGAAAAAACAGTGAAAAAATGCTATTAAAATATAACTTTTATAGGTCTTTAAAAATTTCACCTCCACAATGTTGAGTAAAACCATTATATTATATATTTATGTAATAATCTTCGTCAATATAATTTCATCAATTTTAGGGGTAAAGCTAAACTTATACTTTACCCTTTCTTATTTTATCTAACTTTCTTTCAATTTTTTTATCAATTCTTTTACTTATAGGTACATTCAGTTTATTCGAAAAAATATCTCTACTTCTTATTTCTCTTTTTAACTGTTTTAGTTTACTTTTAAGTTGTCTTGTTGTCATTCTAAAAGCTCCTCCACCAAAAGTTACCCTCTGGTGAGTGTAATCAGATGTTACAACAAAAATCCTTTTTCCTTTATTTTTATAAACTAAAGTCTCAGTAAGATTATCTGCGCTTTGCCCTTTTTTTGTAAATAAAACAGTAACTTTATCTTTTACCTCATTTTTTAAAAAAACATTTCCTTTGTTTGATGAGTCAAATACTACAGTTACTGACCAACCTCTATGTCTCGCCAATTGATTAAGATCCTCTATCAACTTATTTCTAAGTTGCTCAAGTTCAATTTTAGAAATTTTGTTCATTTTCATTGTGCTGTGTAAATAGTTATAACCATCAACTATAACCATTGTTTTTTCATTCGTTGGTGAATTCACTTTCTTAACCCCCTAATTTATATTCTTTTAAGTTTTTTCATTACTTCATGTAGAATAATTCCCGTTGTCACTGAAACATTCAATGAAGGTATCTTTCCAGAAGTCTTGATTTTAACAACTAAATCGCAGTTACTTAATAAAAGTCTACCTATTCCTTTATGTTCGCTTCCCATCACAATAGCAAGGGGACATAAGATTTCCATCCGGTTAATTGAAATATCAGCTCTATCTGAGGTTCCAATAACCCAAAAACCTTCTTCCTTTAACTTCTCAACAGTTTTGTTTAAATTCACAACTCTTGCAATCCTCAAATGCTCACACGCACCAGAGGAAGCTCTGCAAACAGATGAAGTAATTTTTGCACTTCTTCTATCTGGAATTACAACTCCATCTATAGAAAACGCTTGACATGTTCTAAGTATAGCTCCAAAATTCTGTGGATCTTTTATACCATCTAAAATTACAATTACGGGGTTCTTATTTTTAATTTCATTTAAAAGTGAGGATAAAGAGAAATATTTGTATGGCGATGTTATTGCAATTACTCCTTGGTGTTGAATTCCAATTTTGTTCAAGAAATTTCTATCTACTAATTTAATATGTACTGATTCATCCTTAGCCAGATTTGAAATCTGTTTTAATCGGATATTTTTACCAATAGCTTTATCAATATATACTAATTTTACTTTGCGTGGTCCACTTAATGCCTCGTAAACTGCATTTCTTCCCTCCACTACTGCATTACCTTTTTTCAACCTCTCATCTTTCAAAAGAGATGAGTTCTTTTTCAACTAAACCTCCACTTAGTACCTGATGGTGTATCTTTTATAGATATTCCAATCTCTTTTAACTTCTTTCTTATATTATCTGCAAAAACCCAGTTCTTTTTTTCTCTTGCTTTACTGCGAAGTGAAAGAATTACTTCTATACTGTCTTCTAAGTTTAATTTTGATATATTTGACGGAGATAATTTTGTAGCATCTTGAGGATAAAGCTTAACAGCTTTTTCATAAATCTTTGAAGCTATATTGTTGAGCTCATCTTCTAACTTTTTCTTAATAGTTAAAGAACCATTTACTTTACTTACACCTTTTATGGTTCCAGCTATTTTGTTAATTTTCTTGTCTGATAAATCTAAACCTAAGACAGATGTTAATTCAATTATTATACTCTTTGCATTTATTAAGATCTGTTTAATTTCAGGTGTTAGTTTAAAAGATTGTAAATGTACGACCTTGTTTAATTCTCTGGAAAATTTAAAAATATAAGATAACGCTCTGGCAGTATTAAAGTCATCATCCATCGCATCCTCAAAATTTGTTCTTAAATTACTTATCTCCTCTTCTAAGTGCGAGATTTCATTCAGTAAAGAACCTTCAGATTTTTGTTCTTCCTGTGACAGTGTTATGTTGATATCATGAATTGTATTTAAAAGTTTTTCATGCGCTTGATTACAAGCCTCAAGAACCTTTGGAGTATAATCAACATCATTTCTGTAATGAGTATTAAGGGACATGATTCTAACAACATTGGGATCATACATTTCTAATACATCCTTGGCAAAAACCCAATTCCTTAAAGATTTTGACATCTTAACTTTATCTATATTCACAAATCCATTATGTATCCAATATCGAACAAATGGTTCAGAGCCGGTATATGCTTCTGATTGAGCTATCTCATTTTCATGATGAGGAAATATAAGGTCTTTTCCACCACCATGAATATCAAATCCCATATCTAAATAATTCAATGACATTGCAGAACACTCAATATGCCACCCAGGTCTTCCTTCCCCCCATGGAGTATTCCACTTCGGTTCGCCAGGTTTTGAAGCCTTCCAAAGAGCAAAATCATATGGATTTCTCTTTCCTTTAACAACACGTGCTCTCTTTCCCTCTATAAGCTCAGTTATATTCTTTTTTGATAACTTGCCATAAGATTTGAATTTTTCAATTGCAAAGTAGACACTGCCATTTGAAACATAAGCATATTCCTTATCAATTAATACCTTTATCATCTCAATCATTTCATCAATATGCTCAGTTGCTTTAGGGCTGAAATCCGGTCGTAAAATATTTAACATGTCAGAAACCTTCCAGAAAGCAGGTTCATATTTTCTTGAAATATCTGTTGCGGAAAGATTCTCCTCAATACTCTGATTTATTATTCTGTCTTCAATATCAGTGATATTTTGAACATGTATTACCTTATATCCCTTATAAATTAGATACCTTTTTATTACATCAAATACCAAATAAGAGTGTGCATTTCCTATATGAATGTGGTTATAAACAGTTGGACCACATACATACATATAAACCATGCCCTCTTCTCTTGGTATAAATTCCTCTTTTTTTCCCGTTAATGTGTTAAATATCTTTATACCCAATTTATCTCCAAATTCTTAAAAATTATAATCAAATCAGAATTATTTTAAAACTAAGATTAAATATTATTAAGAAGAAATCATAGCAACTGCAAAGGCAGATATAGCATCGCCTTTTCCTAAAATACCAATACCTTCAGAACTTTTTGCTTTCACATTAATATTTTTTAAATCTATTTTTAAATGATATGATAAATTTTTCCTCATATCTTTTATATATGATGAAAGCCTTGGTTTCTGACAGATAATAACTGCATCAACATTCTCAATCTTAAAACCTTTTTCCATTAACGATGAAACGACTTTATCCAAAAGAATCATGCTTGAAATATCTTTATACCTTTCGTCACTTGCTGGAAAAAGTTCACCTATATCCCCAAGTGCAACTGCTCCTAAAAGAGCATCCATTATGGCGTGAGTTAGAACATCTGCATCTGAGTGTCCAGATAGACCTTTTTCATATTCTAATTCAACTCCACCAATAATTAACTTTCTTTTATAAACTAATGGGTGAATATCAAAACCCAAGCCAACTTTCATCTCTTTGTAGACCTCTTTTAAATAATCCCTGCTAACTTAATACTCTCTTGTACCCCTCCCTGTAATTAGAGGCGTTCATTATTATTGTTGTTGTTATTATTACTATTATTGTTATTGTTGTTGCTGCTACTACTACTGCTGTTTTTTTATTACTATTATTTAAGTCTCCTTCTATTTAAAATAGTCTCAGCTAATATTAAATCAAAATCTGTAGTGATTTTAATATTTTCAACTGACCCCCGTACCAAATGAATTTCATATCCAAGATTCTCTGCCAGACTGGCATCATCTGTTCCAATAAATCCAGTTTCACTCGCTTTTAAATATGCTTCCATAATTATAGAATATGGAAAAACTTGTGGAGTTTGAGCTGCCCATAATATATTTCTATTAAATGTATTTGATATTGTTTTGTTGGATCTTGACTCTTTGATGGTGTCTTGAACTGGAATGGCAACAACTACCCCATCTGAGTCATAAGCAGCTTTAGCTGCTTTATCAATAAGCTCTGGGGTTATTAAAAATCTTGCTCCATCATGAATTGCAACTAAATTTGTGTCTGATGGTAGTGCTTTTAAACCATTAAGAACAGAATATTGTCTCTCCTCTCCTCCAGCAACTATTTCTCTTACTTTTTTATACCTATATTTGTTAATAATAATTTTCTTACATTTTTCAATATCAGATTCATTTATCACTAACACTATTTGATCAATAAGAGAAGACTTTTCAAAAGCATCTAATGTATGTGCCAAAATTGGTTTTCCACCAATAAATATAAACTGCTTACTAACAGCAGAGTTCATTCTTCTACTTTTGCCAGCAGCGACAATGATACCGTAGTTCTTTTTCATTCTTTTATCGCTTATTAAAAAATCTCTTTCGATTTTCCTTTAATAATTTCGTAAATATCATTCTTCCAGCAAGGGTTTGTAAAAATCCTTTAACCTCTACATTCACAGTTTCTCCAACCAACTTTTTACCATTTTCCACAACAATCATAGTTCCGTCGTCTAAATATGCTATTCCTTGATCCTCTTCTTTCCCCTCCCTGATCACCTGAACAGTAATTTTTTCACCTGGCAGTATAATCTGTTTCACTGCATTAGAAAGTTCATTAACATTTAGAACTTCAATCCTCTTTAATCTTGCCACCTTATTTAGATTATAGTCATTGGTAATAATGGATGATTTTAATTCTTTCGCCAATTGAACTAATTTAGAATCGACACCCTCTAAATTAGGAAAGTCAGTATCTATAATTTTGACTTTTACTTTTTTCTCTTCCCTGAGTTTATGGAGCATATCCAGACCTATTCTTCCTCTCTTTCTCTTTAAATCTTCAGATGAATCTGCTAATTTTTGTAACTCTTCTATAACAAAATTTGGAATTATTATCGCCCCTTCTACAAATCCGGTACTACAGATATGATATATCCTTCCATCTATAATTGAGCTGGTATCTAAAATCTTGGATTTTGCATTGTATTTCTCATGAGAAATTGCACCCTTTTCAACATGGATTTTATCTTTTTTTCTTATTAAATTTAGAATTCTATCTTTATTTTTATATACAATCCTTGTTGTAAATAAAATAATTAATGAGTAGACAAACATAGAAATGACGGTTCCAATTATTGATAGTAACTGAATTTTACTCAATACTAAATAAGCTGGGAGTCCTATTGCTATTCCCAGCAAAATTCCAATAATGGAAAAAATTAGATCAGGTATTGGCATTCTTCCAATAAAATCTTCAATCTTACCCTGAAAATATTTCAAATATTTTCCTACATAGCCACCTAATATAAGTCCTATAATTCCAAAAATTAAAGAAAATGATATAAAGCCAATATAAAATTGAACAATATTAGTTAGATGACCTGGATAAAGATAATTTGAAAGTTGATAACTAAATACAATTCCTAACAAAATAAAAAATGCTCTAGTGAGCACTATTATCATAATATTTCACCTCTCTTTAATATAAAATACATGAAGGAATAATTAATTTTTCATAAAACAAGATTCTACTTTAGCCAAAGCTCTTTCCTCACTAATGCCCTGAGCATAGGATATTTCACTTACTAACATTTTCTTTGCTTTTCCGAGCATCCTCTTCTCACCGACCGATAATCCAGAATCTCTTTTCCGTAGAGATAAATTTCTAACAACCTCCGCTAAACCTATAACATCATTCCTTTTCAATTTCTCTATATTCCTTTTAAACCTCCTGTTCCAGTTTTTGGATATTTTTGGCTTCTTTTTCTTTAAAAGCGTTTTTAATACTTCTTCAGCTTTTTCTGAAGATACTACCTTTCTTAAACCAATCTCTTTAGCAGTTACAATTGGAATCTGTATAGTTAATTTTTCCTCTGGAATCTCTAAAATATAAAATTTTAGAAATTCACTCTTTACTTTTTTCTTTATTATCTTTTTAATAACGGCTGTACCGTGTAATGGATAGATTACTCTATCACCTGCTTCATACAATTTATAAACCTCCTAATATTTATAAAATGATATCATAATTGAGTCTTGATATCAATTAATTAATGTTGTTATAGTAAATTACTACGGTGAAATTTAAATTCAAAAGAGGGTTTCTTGTCTAATTAGTTAACTATGTTTTGATATTCTATTTAAGCCATTGACAATAACTCTTGCTCTTACCTTTCCTATCCCGTCAACTTCGCTAAGTTCATTAATACTCAGTTTCTTTATGGTAGCTAAATTCTTGAAATTTCCTACTATATTCTCTATTAAGTATTTGGGTAACTTGGTTAGTGCTGATAAAACTCTGTATCCACGTGGATAAACAATTTTATCTAAATAGACAGGTGGTGGAGAATATCCAAGAATCTCTGCTAATTTATTTATATTAGTTAATTTCTTATGACTTAGATTGGATACCGTTTTTATTATCACATTGAATTTATTTATATCTGATGAATAATCTTTTATCAAATAAAAAACATTTTCATTAATTTTATCCATAATTTGAAATAGTTGCATCTGAATCAATCTTCCTTCGGTACCAAGTTCATATAGATATTTCTCTATTTCATCAGCAAATATTTTTGACATTTCAGCTATTTGCCAGATTGTAACAACATTATGGAGAGTCACCATTCCTTTCATTTCGAGAAAATTTAATTCATTTAACCATTTGTTAAAGTCGTCTCTACATTTTTCAAGAGATTTTAATGCACTATTTGCTTCATTTAAAATCAATCCTATATCTCTCAAGTCATATTTTAAATCGCCTGAATATAGGGTAACAATATTCCTGTTCTTGGAGATAGCTAACACTACTGCTTCTATCTGTTTTGCAACTCTCTCTGCTGTTTGATGCATAATACCAGTTTCTGTAGTGTGAATACGGGGGTTCGGGAAAAGATGGGTATTAGCATAAATTATTCCTGTGCCATCTTCATTTAGAATTAATGCACCATCCATCTTAGAAAGTTCATATAATCTGGAGGGAGTTAACTTACAATCAATTCTGAAACCACCATTAAATATCTTTCTTACTTTTTTAAGATCGGATAACACTATTATCGAACCCATTTTGGCTTGCACTATATTCTCAATCCCTTCTCTAAGAATTGTGCCTGGGGATACTTTCTTCAAACCTTCTAAAAGTTTCAAATGATTATTATTTCTCAACACTTTCTCCTTATAGAATTTATTTAAATTTTTAATGATTTAAGATTTTTTAATCTTATCAATTCTGCATCTGTTTCAACTTCTATTTTACCACAGCTATGTGGATATATTATTCTTTTAAAACCGTGTGATAATGCTTCATCCACTCTTTTTTTGGCTCCACTCACAAATCTAATCTCCCCTCCCAATCCAATTTCACCAAAAGATGATGTATCTTCACCAATGGGTATATTTTTTAAAGCTGAGATCATAGCCATAGCCATAGGAAGATCAGCACCCGGTTCGTTAACAAACATTCCACCTACTAAATTTATATATAAATCATAATTATCTGCTTTAAATCCCAATCTTCTACTTAAAACTGCTAAAATCATTGCAACTCTTTTACTACTTAAACCAGTACAGAATCTTCTGGGAACAGCTAATTTAGAAGGTGAAAAAAGTGCTTGAACTTCTAAAAGTAGTGATCTATTTCCATTTAAAGTAGAAAGTATTGTGGATCCCGGTATTCCTATTGCTCTTTCTTTTAAAAATAAGGCTGAAGGATTTTCTACCTGTTTCATTCCTTCTGAACTCATATGAAACAAACCTATTTGATTTGTTGAGCCAAACCTATTTTTAACAGATCTCAAAATTCTGTAAAGCATTTCTCTTTCACCTTCTAAATATAGAACAACATCAACCATATGCTCTAAAAGTTTAGGACCAGCTATTATTCCTTCTTTAGTAATATGACCAATAATTATTACACAAACTCCTTTTTTCTTAGCCCACTGTAAAAAGTTTGCAGCACATTCTCTAACCTGAGTTATACTGCCAGGAAGTGCTGGTAATTGGGAAAAGTATGTTGATTGTATTGAATCAACAACAATTACTTGGGGCTCAATTTCTTCTATCTGACTGTTTATCTCAGTCATCTCTGTTTCAGATAGAAGATAAGCTTGAGATGAAGCAATACCTATCCTTTCAGCTCTCATTTTAACTTGACTTAAGGACTCTTCTCCACTAATAAAAAGTACCTTAAATTTTTTAGATAAATTACAAACAACCTGTAATAATAAAGTTGATTTTCCTATCCCGGGTTCTCCACCTAATAATGCTAACGAACCTGGAACCAATCCATTACCAAGAACCCTGTCAAATTCCTCCAGCCCCGTTGGTAGATAATTAACTTTTGGAAATTTAACATTAGACATTTGTGTAGCAATGGATTTTGGAATTTCAAAAGAGAAAGCCCGCCTTGACTTAGGCGGTTTAATCTCTTCTATAAAACTGTTCCACTTATCACAATTTGGACATTTACCTAACCACTTAATTGAACTGTACCCGCAATTTTGACAAACAAAAATTATTATCTCCCTCTACTAACTTTTTATTTTAGATCGCTGTTTCTTCTTTTTAAAAATAATTTTTTTACCTTTTCGTTCTGTAAAAATTTCATCACCTGATTTTACCTCTCCAGAGAGTATCTTGTCTGAAATAGGTATTTCAATAATTTTTTGAATAGCTCTCTTTAATGGTCTAGCACCCAGAGTGGGGTCATATCCCTTCTCAACAAGTAAATCCTTGCTACCTTCTGAGAGCTTTAAAGTTATGTCATGAAATGAGAGTTGCTGTTCAACTTTTCTCATCTCAAGGTCTATTATTTTTCTTATATCATCACTGGTCAGTTCATTAAACATAACTGTTTCATCTACTCTATTTAGAAATTCAGGTCTAAAAGTCTTTTTCATCTCATCTAAAACTTTTTCTTTTATTTCCTGATACATAACTTTCCCCTTAGAGCTCCTCTTAAACCCAATTGGAGTGGCTTTTTGTATATATCTCTGTCCAATATTTGAAGTCATTATTACTACTGTATTTTTAAAATCCACTCTCCTTCCTTGAGCATCAGTTAAGTGGCCATCCTCAAAAATTTGAAGTAAAACATTAAGTATATCAGGATGAGCTTTTTCAATTTCATCCATTAAAATTATTGAATATGGTCTTCTTCTAATCATTTCGGTAAGTTGTCCTCCCTCCTCATATCCAACATATCCCGGGGGAGAACCAATAAATTTTGAAATTGAGTGTTTTTCCATATACTCTGACATATCCACCTGAATTAATGAATCCTCACTTCCAAAGAGAAATTCAGCTGACACCTTTGCAAGAAGTGTTTTTCCCACACCTGATGGACCTAAAAACATGAAAACACCTGAAGGTCTCTTGGGATCTTTTAATCCTGACCGTGCTCTCCTTATTACTTGAGATACAACTTTTATAGCTTCCTTCTGTGATATTACTTTCTTTTGTAACTCTTCTTCCATTCTCAATAATTTTTGTGTTTCCTCCTCTGTAAGTCTATATACTGGAATACCTGTCCAGCTGGACAGAATCTCTGCTATATTCTCCTCTGTAACTTTTATTTCTTTCTGAAAAGTAAGGGCTTTTTTCTGCAATTCCTTTCTTCTTAGAAGAAGTGCTTTCTCTTTATTCCTTATCTTGGCTGCTGTTTTGAAATCCTGAACATCTATCATATTCTCCTTTTTCTCTCTTATCTCAGCCAATTGTTTGTCTATCTCACTTAGATCAGGAGGTGATATCATATTTCTTATCCTAACTCTTGATGCGGCTTCATCAACTAAATCTATTGCCTTATCAGGTAAAAATCTATCAGTAATATATCTTGAAGACAATTTAGCAGAATATACCAAAGCATCATCAGTAATTGTTATACAATGATGAGCTTCATATCTACCCTTGAGACCTCGTAATATATCTATAGTCTCATCTACGGTTGATTCCTCTACAAATATGGGTTGAAATCTTCTTTCAAGCGCAGCATCCTTCTCCACATATCTTCTATATTCTGACATAGTAGTAGCACCTATTGTTTGAAGCTCTCCCTTTGACAACATAGGTTTTAATATACTTGCCGCATCGATAGCTCCCTCGGCTGCTCCTGCTCCTACCAGTGTATGAAGTTCATCTATAAATAAGATGATATTTCCATGGCTTTTTATTTCTGCAAGGACCTTTTTCATCCTCTCCTCAAAATCCCCCCTATATCTTGAACCAGCTACCATTGCTCCCAAATCTAAGGTATAAATTTCCTTATTCCTTAAAGTTGGTGGTACATCTCCTTTTATAATTTGCTGTGCTAATCCCTCTACAATTGCAGTTTTCCCAACCCCTGGTTCACCGATTAAAACTGGATTGTTTTTAGTACGACGAGATAATATCTGCATCACTCTCTCTATCTCCTTTATTCTGCCAATTACGGGATCTAACCTATCTGCTTTAGCCAATTGAGTTAAATTTCTTCCAAATTTTTTGAGCATCTTATTTTTTTTATAAGTCTTGCTTCTATCAAATTTTTCAGTTTCTCCTAACATTTCTACTATCTGTTTCCTCACTGCCAATAACTCTATACCATTATTCTTCAGTATTTTTGAAGCAATGCCTTCCCCCTCTCTAATTAGGCCAAGTAGTAAATGTTCTACCCCAATGAAATGATGACCCAATGATAAAGCTTCCCTTAGAGACAGTTCTAAAACTTTCTTTGCTTGGGGGGTAAAAGGAATTGGACCAACTGGCTCAACTGTATCTCTTCTAATTATTTGTAATATCTGTGTCCTTATATCATCGGGATTTTTTCCTAAATTTTGAAGAATCCTATAAGCTAAACTTCTACGTTCTTTTAATAAACCTAAAAGCAAATGTTCAGTATCGATCCAATTTTTATTTAGATTCCTTGCCTCTTCCTGTGCATTAATAATTACTTTTCTTGCTTTCTCATTAAATCTTTCAAACATATCTTCTATCCTATCTCACTAATATTCTCTCCCGTATTGAGAAGTTAAATTTATTTCAATTTCTATAGATAAATATATCATAATAAGATTAGAATTTCATAAATTTTAATTTTATATTATTATTAAATCTCCTTGAATTTCTTAAAAATCTATTCTTTTTTTGATCTCATATGCGGAAAAAGTATTACATCTCTTATTGATGCAGAATCAGTCATTATCATTACTAATCTATCAATTCCTATTCCTAATCCTCCAGTAGGTGGCATTCCGTATTCAAGGGCTCTAATAAAATCTTCGTCCAACTCAGTTTCTATTTCTTCATTATATAGCTGCTGTTCGAAACGAATTCTTTGATCAAGCGGATCAGTTAATTCAGAAAATGCATTTGCTATTTCAATTCCACCAATAAAAAGCTCAAACCTTTCAGTAAGATTTGGGTTTTTAGAATGCTCTCTTGCAAGAGGAGATACTTCTTTAGGATAGTCTGTTATAAATGTAGGTTGGATAATTTTATTTTCAACTTTCTTTTCAAAAATTCTATTAATAATTCCTCCAACTCCTAATTTTTCATGAAAATCAACACCAATTTCATCTGCAATCTTTGACACCTTATTTCTTGTCATTTCAAAAGACAGTTTAACACCTGTAAATTTTTCTATTG
The DNA here is from genome assembly GCA_030640275.1 of Actinomycetes bacterium. GTDB lineage: Bacteria > Actinomycetota > Humimicrobiia > JAHJRV01 > JAHJRV01 > JAHJRV01. Next base: position 12,936 of record DAOWJR010000017.1, read on the forward strand.
AATCTAAAACAGTCATCTCTCTCCATGGAGGATTTATATCTATTTCATTTTCCTGATAAGATATTTTTCTACCTTTTACTAAATTATCTATAATATAGAGAATAATTTTTTGAGTTAAATTCATCATCTCTCTATAATCAACAAATGCCTGGTAAACTTCAAGCATTGTAAATTCAGGATTATGTCTATAAGAAATTCCTTCATTTCTAAAATTTCTATTTAATTCAAATACTTTCTCGTATCCACCAATTATCAGTCTTTTTAAATAAAGCTCGGGAGCAATTCTTAAAAAAAGGTCCATATCTAATGTATCGTGATGGGTCTTAAATGGCTTTGCTGTAGCTCCTCCAGGTATAGACTGAAGCATTGGAGTTTCAAATTCCATAAATCCTTCTGAAATAAGAAATTGCCTTATTAAGTTTATAATTTTGCTTCTTTTTGTGAATGTTTCTTTGACTTTAGGGTTTGAAATTAGGTCAAGATAACGATATCTATATCGAACTTCTTTATCTTTCAAACCATGCCATTTTTCTGGTAGTGGTCTTAATGATTTTGTTAAAAGAGCTAACTTATCAACCATTATGGAAAGCTCACCTCTTGCCGTTCTTGTTGGATATCCTTCGGTACTTATCCAATCACCAATATCAAGTAAGTCAAAAAAATCATAAATATCGCCTATTCTCTTTTTATCCAAATATAGTTGAATATCTCCAGTTTGGTCTCTAATATCAGCAAAGGTTAATTTGCCATGTTTTCTTATAGCTATAATTCTTCCACACATACTGATACTTTCCTGTTTGCTCTCTCCGGGTTTTAGATGACTATATAGCTCTATGACTTCTCGTACTGTATTTTTACAATCATATTTTGATACAAATGCATCTTTACCAGATTCAATAATCTGTTTTGCCTTTTTATATCTTGATATAACATCTGAAGACATAGCTTTATTTTTTAATAAATCTTTTAGTTTATTGGATTTCCATAATTTCAAATTTAAATTCTCCTTGAGGTGTTTTAACCTTTATTTTATCTCCAATTCTTTTATGATAGATACCTTCCCCAATTCTTCTGGCAATCTCTATTCTTCTTTTAGTTATAAGATGATCCAGTTCTTTCTTTAACTTTATATATCCTTCTTTAGTTAGACTTATTTTTTCTTCCATCTCTCTTTTCGTGTAAATAATTAATTTTAGGACTGAATTTTAGCTTAGATAGCATATCTCTATAATCATCATCTGTTATTTCTTCAATTGGTTTCTCAATTAATGATACTACAATTGCATCAATTACATTTGTTCCAAAATATCTCCCTGAAAACTCTGGCGTTACAGTAACCAAGATATCAAGATTTCTCCTTTTTAGTTCATTTAAATCATCAGAAGTTATTGTGTTTGTTATAATAATCTTTCCAGACAAATTATCTGGCATATATTTTTTGATATAGAGAAAATCACCTGCTATTATATCTGCATCTAAATAATATTTCTGATATTTTTTACTGGGAGGTTTTTCCTGTTCAGCTCCTATTGGATATAAAATTCTAAATGGTAATTTTGTTAGAGGGGGTAACAATAATTTTGCAATTATTTTTAAAGTCTTTATAGTTCTTATTGGAATTGGGAGTCCCAATCCAAAAATGAAATCACCAAAAAGAGTTTTACAACCAGCATTATAAAATGCTTCAGCTATGCCAAATCTATCAACAGCACTCGGCATAAGAACCTTTTTACCCTTCAGTCTAATTCCTGCTTTAAGTAAAACATTAACTACATCTCTTTCTAATGTGTTCTTGATTCCACTACCATCAACAAATGGTGTTTTTGAAACTGCATTTTTTACCTTCACTAAATCCCTTATGATATATCTTTTTTCACCAGCTCCAAGATAAAAGTCAGCTCCACCCAATCCAAAGGCATCAACTTTCCCGTCCATCTGCTTTAGAAGTTCTATAGCTTTTTTAAAATCTCCATCTGTTCCAATTCTTTCGATTTTATACTTTTTCCCAAGTAGTTCAGCATATGCTTTGTGATCTCTTTTGGAAGAACCCAAACTTATACTAACTACACTTTTATCAATCTTTGGCTCTTTCTCTTCATTTCTTATGTAATTCATTGCTTTTTTCCTTTGTTTTTCTCATATATTATTTTTAATCCTTTTAATGTCAGGTCTAAATCATGTATAAATTTATAGGAGCTGTTTTCAACAATTACTCTTGATAAACCACCAGTTGCTATTAATATTGGCTTTTCTTCTAATTGTTTTTCTATTTTCTTTAAAATGTAATCAACCTGTCCTATAACTCCCCAAAATATACCAGATTGAATACTTCTTACAGTACTATCTCCAATTACAGATGGTGGTTTTTTCAATTCCACATCAAAAAGTTTTGCTGCACTTCTAAAGAGAGCCTTAGCTGAAACCTCCATTCCTGGAGCTATCACTCCTCCTAAATATTCACCTTTCAAGGATATAACATCAAAGGTGGTAGCTGTTCCCATATCTACTATTACACAAGGAATTCCATATATCTCCTTTGCAGCAACTGCATTAGCAATTCTATCAGCCCCTACATCTATTGGTCTTTTATATAAAATTTTCATCCCAGTTTCAAGCTCATCTGTAACTAATAATACATCCACATCAAAATAACGTCTGCATGCTTTAATTAATTGATCCTCAACTCCAGGTACTACACAACAGGCAATTGCAGAATCAATATCTCTAATATCAATTTCTTCTATTTCCATTAATTTAACCAATATTAATCCTATTTCATCACCAGTTTTTATTTTTGGAGTATAAATCCTCCAGGAGGAAATAATCTCATCATTTTTTATAACACCTATAACTGTTTGAGTATTTCCCACATCTATTGCAAGTAGCATTTTCTTCTCCAATATATATCAAATTTAATTAGTTTATTTTATTTTTATATTCCCTCTCAAAAGAAGGGTTCTTAAATAGCAATTTAATATAGCTAATATCTTAGTTACTTACTTAACTTTTTTATTTCTAAATAAATAATCTCTTAACCACCTACGCCAAATATACCACAACAATATTATAAATATTACAATGGCTAAAGTTACCCATCCAATTTTATGAATTATAGAAAGTATTAAATCAATATTTTTACCAAAAAAATATCCAAAAAGACAATTCCCCAAGCCCCAGGTAATAGCTCCAATAGCATTATAAAGGAAAAACTTTGGATAGTTCATCTCATTTACACCAGCTAAAAATGCTGTAAAGGTTCTTAAGAAAGCTGTCCATCTACCAATTATTACAGTTTTAGCTCCATGCTTTTCATAAAAATCTTCAGCTTTTTTAAGTTGTTTTTCTGAAATCCTGAACTTTGGTCCATATCTAACTAAAACAGGTCTTCCACCTTTTTTTCCTAAAAAATAAGCAAAGTTATCACCTAAAAAGGCTCCTATAATAACCACTGGAATTAATACATAAATATCTAAAATGCCCATAGAAGCTACAAAACTTGCTGTTAAAAGTATGGTCTCACCAGGAATAAATAATCCAATAAATGCACCATTTTCCAATGCAACAGCAAGAAAGACAAATAGGTATCCATATTGAGATATGAACCTTAATATTTTCTCGTATGTCAAAAATTCTCCAAACTTTCTAAATAATTATTTCAAAAAAATACTTAAAAAGGCTTTGGATAAAGTCCAAAGCCAAGAGAAATTAAACAAAAAGAATAGATATTAAAATTATTTTTAAGGTTACAGTTAAAATAAAAAAATGATTATTTACTTTCCAATACTGGTTTATGGGCTATTAGAGGTTTCTTTCTTTTAATAGTTTCTCTTTTTATAGTATCCTTTTTAGTATCTTTTTTAAATTCAGTAGCAACCTCTTCTACTTTTTCTTTTTCATCCTTTAAGAGTTCTTCAACTTCTTCTTTGTTTAATGTCTCTTTTTCCATAAGATTCTGCGCAATTAAATCTAATTTATTTCTATGAGTATTTAAAATATCCTTTGCTTTATTATAAGCATCATCTACTAACTTTCTAATTTCTTTATCTATCTCATACGCAATCTGTTCACTATAATCAGGATGAGCTGAAAAATCCCTACCCAAGAAAATAGCACCCTGTTTATCTCCAAGTGTTAGTGGACCGATTTTATCACTCATTCCAAATTCACACACCATTTGTCTTGCTATCTTCGTAGATTTCTCAAGATCATTTTGTGCTCCAGTTGTTATATCACCAATAACAATCTCCTCCGATGCTCTTCCTCCAAGAAGCTGCGTTAGTTTATCTATTAACTCCAAACGGGAGATTAAATACTTATCCTGTTCAGGTAGTGTTATTGTGTATCCTAAAGACATACCTCTTGATATTACAGATATTTTGTGAATAGGATCAGCATGAGGTAAATAGTGAGCAACAAGAGCGTGACCAGCTTCATGATAAGCTATTATTTTTTTCTCCTCATCACTAATAATCCTGCTCTTTTTCTCTGGTCCTGCTATTATTCTCTCTATCGACTGCTGAATTTCCTCCATCGTTATCTTACTTTTATTATATCTTGCAGTTAATAGTGCAGCTTCATTAAGTAGATTCTCTAAATCTGCACCAGTGAATCCTGGAGTCTGTCTGGCTATAACACCAACATTAACATCATCAGCTACTGGTTTCCCCTTCATGTGTATCCTTAATATGTCTTCCCTTTCCTTAATATCAGGAATGTTTACCACAATCCGTCTATCAAACCTACCTGTTCTTAGAAGTGCTTGGTCTAAAATATCGGGTCTATTTGTTGCAGCCATAACTATTATTGAGTCATGTACATCAAATCCATCCATCTCTACCAAAAGTTGATTTAATGTTTGTTCTCTTTCATCATGACCTCCACCAATTCCTGCTCCTCTATGCCTACCAACTGCATCTATCTCATCAATAAAAACTATGCAGGGTTCATTAGCTTTTGCTTGATTAAATAAGTCCCTAACTCTTGAAGCACCAACACCAACAAATAACTCAACAAACTCCGATCCACTTATCTGGAAGAAGGGAGCCTTAGCTTCACCAGCAACAGCTCTTGCTAGTAATGTCTTGCCTGATCCAGGAGGTCCATATAGAAGTACACCCTTAGGTATTTTTGCTCCTAAAGCATGAAACTTTGCCGGATTTTCTAAAAATTCTGCAATTTCCTTTAACTCCTCTACGGTTTCATATAAACCTCCCACATCCTTGAAGGTAACTCCTGGTTGGTCTTTTGTTACTAATTTTGCCTTACTTTTACCAAATGTCAAAACCTTGCTTCCACTTCCTTGTATCTGACTTAAAAAAAACAACATTATGCCTATCATTAATGCAATTGGGAGAAAATTAATAATCAAACCAAGCCATGCTGGGGTATTTTCAGCATCAGTTTTGACCCTAACATTTTTTTCCATCAGCATTTCTTTAATAGTTATTGGGTAGTCTGATGGAAACTGTAGGGTGAATTTAGTTCCATCATTCAAAGTTCCATCTATAACATTGCTTCTGTTTTTAATCAAAACTTCTTTCACCTCACCAGACTTCACTTTGAACTCAAACTGATTCAAATCATAATGCTCTATACTCCCTTCAACAAATTGTTCAAGAGGACCTTTAACTATGAATATTAAACTAACAATTAGAAGCAACATGATTAATAAATTAATATATGATCTTTTCAAATTCATCACCTAACACTTATAACATTTTTATAAATTTAAAACCCTTATATAAATTTAAAACTGGGTAAAACCCAGTTTGCTCTTTAATTCAAACTCTATCTTTAAGAATATTTTACCATAATCTATTCTTTTTTTCTATCCTCTAAAATAATGGAAGATTTTAGCAGGTGGATTTTCTCTTATTTCATATACCTCTCTAATGTCAATCCTCTTTGAATTCTCTTACTTCTGTTAGGTGTCTATAATCCTCTGCAAAATCAAGACCGTAACCTATAACAAATTCTGGTGGTATTACAAATCCCACATACTTTATTTTGACATTAATAACTCTATTTGCAGGTTTATTGAGTAATGTACAAACTTCCAAGGATTTAGGATTTCGAGTTTTAAGATTCTTAACTAAATAACCAATCGTCCTCCCCGTATCAACTATATCTTCTATAATTAATACATCCTTTCCCTCTATATTCATATCTAAATCTTTATAGATTCTAACAACTCCCGAACTTGTAGTACTGTCTCCATAACTGCTTGTAGCCATAAAGTCGAACTTTGCAGGTATAGAGATTTCTTTAGCCAGATCAGTCACAAACATGAAGGCTCCCCTTAAAATTATTACACATATGAGGTCTTTTCCTTCATAATCCTGAGATATCTGCTTTGCAAGCTCTTTGATTCTCTTTTCTATCTGTTCTTTACTTATAAGAACCTTACCAACTTTTTCATCCATCTTATTAATCCCCTTTTTCACAAATCCTCCTTTAAATAGTGATGTTAGTAAAATATAACATTATATTAAGAATAATTCAGTTTAATTCTTTTACATTAATAATTAAAACCTTCCTTGTCTCTGGCTTCACTTTTACTCTTTCGTCTATTCTGTAACCAACAATCCATACAATTTTCTCACTATCAACTAAAATAGGTATTGTTTTTCTCTTCTCCCGGGCAATTTTCTCATTTACAAAGAAATCTTGGAGTTTTTTTCCTTTATCTAATCCAAGAGGTATAAATCTGTCACCAAATTTCCACGGTCTTACATAAAGTTGTGGAATTATACTTTCATAATCCAAATAAGCAGTCTTTTTATCGTCTGTAATTTTAGCATCTTTTCCATCTACAATCTTTGTTTCAATCACTAAGTTTAAAGTTTCTAAAATACAGGTTCCCTCTATAGGAATCTCTTTTTTAAAAAAGATTTTTTGTTTCTCGATTTTTCTAATAACCAAATTTTCTTTATCTTTAACAACCTTTATAAATTTCGGTAGATTAAACTCAAAAAACTCAGTTTCATTTTTTAAAGAATCTATTATATCCTCAACTGCATTAAATGAAATGTCCAAAAGTTCACCTTTTTTCTCCTCTATAGCTAATCTCAATAGCCTCCTATTTAATGCAGGTGGTAGATTTTTAAGTTCAATTATTGGAATATAAACATCATTATTTTTTCTTTTTGATATTTTATAATAGATCTTTTTGGTTAAGCTGTTTAAAAATCTATCCTCCTCTAAATAGATCTTTGAAAAATTTATCAAATTCTTTAAAAAATCTTTTTTACTGATCTCCCTCATTAGGGGAATCAATCTGTTTCTTATAGCGTTTCTGAAGTAATAACTTTCAAGATTTGTTTGATCTACTCTATAATTAATTTTATTTTCGTAACAGAATTTCTCTATTTCATCTCTGAATATATATATAAGCGGTCTAATAAATTCCCCCTTAGTGGGTGAAATTCCTATCATACCTTTTGTACCTGTTCCTCTCATTAATCTCATAAGTATAGTTTCAGCTAAATCATTTGCGTTATGACCTGTCGCTATTTTTGTGATCTTCTCTTGATTAGCAACTCTCTGAATTAGATTCAACCTTAGTTCTCTTGCGCCAGTTTCAAATGATAATCCTTTTTCCTTTGCATATTTTTCAGCTGACTTTACATATAAAGTTAAGTTAATTCCCAATTTTTCTGATAATTCTTTAACAAATTTTGCATCAATTGAAGATTGACCTTCTCTTGTTAGATGGTCAAGGTGGAAAAGGTGTAAATTAATATCATAAATATCTTTTAATTTTAAAAGGATATGTAGTAAAGCCATAGAATCAGGTCCTGCAGAAATTGAAACTAAAACCTTATCACCACTAATTAGCATATTATATTCATCTATTGTTTCTTTTACTTTATCTACAAAATCAGTTTTTTTAATCATCATTTTTTTTATTCAGAATTTTAAGATTAAGGATTAAAAAACTAAAATTTTTATTGCTATTATTTTTTATTTTTTCTCAATTTATCCTGTGATTGCTGATTTTTTATGTTGAAACCTTTTTTCTTTTTTCAAAGGACCTTTTAAGATCAAAACGTATTTTGTAAATTACAATAATTGCCAGAATTAAAAATAATGTTGCTTCTAAAAAGGATTTTCTAAAATATAAGAAAGAAAAAGGTCCTATAATATAAGCTACCATGGCTCCAATATAGAAATCTTTAAAAAATATAAGTGTTAATATAAATCCAATTATTGAGGGAGTAAGAACCGATGGATTAAGATTGGGATTGAGATTAGCATTAAGAATAAGAGCTAATAAGGCACCAACAGTTGTAGCTACCCCCTTTCCACCTGTAAGCTTCAAAAATATTGACCAATTATGACCAGCAACTGAAGCTACTGCTACTAAAATAGGGATCCATTTAATTGAGGAATATCTCATTGCCAAATAAGTAGGAATAAAGCCTTTTGCAATATCTAAAATACCTGTTATAATGCCAAGTTTGAGATCAACATTTCTTAAAACATTCATCGTCCCAACATTACCACTTCCAATATCTCTAATCTCTTTATTCTTAAACAATTTAACTATAATATAAGCTGGTGGAAATGATCCTGAAATATAACCAAAAATCACTAATAAAATATCAACAATATGTTTCACTTGAAATTAACCTCCAAATTAAATTATATGATTATTATAATAAAAAAGGTAATTTTAATTAATACAATCTGTTTCTCATAGATGCTTTAATCTTATAATATGAATCACAATCCCAAATGGTTCAGGATGATAAGAATAGATCATAATAATACAGAACTGTTTACTTCTGTTATTTATTAAAATTTCTTAGGTATTTGGCGCACTCTTCCGGAAGGGTTGTGTTAATTATAGTTCCTGTTCCAAGCTCAAAACCGCCAGTTGTTGTAAGTTTAGGAATTATCTCAAAATGCCAGTGGTAATGTTCATAATTATTATGAAGAGGTGCACTATGAAGCCAATAATTAAAAGGTGGATCATTCAATCCATCATAGATTTTTTTCATTGTATTTCTTAATATTTTAGAACAATCAACTAAATCATTTTCACCCATATCTGAGAAACTTTCCATATGTTTTTTGGGAATTATCAAGGTTTCAAATGGAA
>DAOWJR010000076.1 GCA_030640275.1 Actinomycetes bacterium
ACTAGATATGTTGCATGGATAAAAGAAAATTTAGCTAAAACAAAAAAAGTTAAAGGAATAATAATAGTCTTTGAAGCTGACGAAAAGATAAAATATTCTTTAAGGCCTTTATCTGATATTGATTTATATGTTTATAAGGTAAAATTTAAATTAGATAAAGAAAAAATCATTTAGCTTTTTATAATTTTACAAAAAAATACTCAATCTCAAAGAGTAACTATAAATAAAATCAAAACAAAGTAGGAGAATTATTATTTAGACCTATTGGTCTATGAAATACAAATTAGACTATTTAATATTAATTTATATTTAAAAGTTTAAAAATATGCCAAACATATTTACTGCATATAGTGATGAATCATTTCATAAACAATATCATGCAATAGGAATAGTATCTGGTAAGAAAAATATATTATCTGCTTTGAGAGAAAAACTTCAGAATATTCTCGATGATAAGAATATAAGGGAAGTAAAATTCAGTGAAATTAGAACTCATCCTCCTAAAGTAGAAGCTGCAAAAGAATTTATAGATTTAGGAATTGGATTTGGTAAAAAAAATATAATCAGAATTGATGTTCTTATCTGGGATTTAAAAGACTCTCGCCATTTAATTCCAGATAGAGATGATCCAGCAAATTGGGGATATATGTACTATAAATTACTTCGATGTATTTCTGAGCAATGGAATCAGAGAAATTGGGAATTTTATCCTGATGAGCAATCCGAAATTGAGTGGTATAAAATAGCTAATTATATAAATAGGACAAGAATTCCTCGGAGAAAACCACATTTTTTAACACTATTTGACCAAGATATACATCGAATAAATTTTATTAGATTAAAGCAATTAAAATCACATGAAGAACCTTTAATTCAATTAGCAGATCTGTTTGCTGGTATAGCATGTTTTTCTAGAAAAAAAAGCGATGAGTGTTGGGTAGAATATAACAAAAGAAAAAAACAACAATCTCTTTTTAATGAAGAAACAGAAATAAAGAATAAAATTTCTAAAGCAGATTTAAATCGTTGTGAATTAGTATTTAAGATCTATGAACTCTGCAAGAAATCCAATTTAAAGGTAAGCTTAGAAAGTAAAAAATATCTATGGACACCCGACCCATTATACCCAATAAATTTTTGGCATTATGAGCCACAACATGAAAAAGATAAAGCTCCAATTAAGTAATAATTTTTTAAAGGATATTAATAGAATCAGGAAAAAATTGAAAAATTCAGAAATTTTAAGAGAAAAACAAATTTATCAAAATGGATAGCTTCCATAAGTTAATAGAGAAAGTAAATTAACTAAAAAATATTTTATATACTTTTATTAAAGATATTTTTAAAAAGGAGTTAAAGGTGTCTATTTTCTACCATGTGGATCGTAATATGTCACTAAAACAAGGACAAAAAATTGAGTTGGTTCATTATAATGATATAAAACCAGAAAAACTACAAAAACATATTGATAAATTATTCCCACAAGGATTTTCAGATCATGGAGAAAGATATTTTTTAAGTAATGAGATAGAAGTCAAATTTGAAAAGTCTAGAACAAATCCTAATATTCTTGAAACAAATTCTAACAGTAAGAATGCAATTATAGAAATATTATTTGAATATGTGAGAAGAAGTCACTTTTTTAATAAACCATCAAGATTTCAATCTTTACATGCATTTCATTCACTTGATAATGCTAAATATTTTATGAAAAAATTCAGCAATTCAGATGGGTATATATGGAAGATTGAGTGTAATAATACCTTTAAGGCTAATATGAATCTTCTTAAATTAGAAGGTTCATTATTGGTATTATCATTTATAGCTCACGAATATTGGTTAGGTTTACCAGGGGGACCTAATCCCTTCTGGGAATTTTTACTTTCTCCACCTATTAAAGTATTAATGCGTATAGATTAAATGCACAAAATTGTGTTGCTTTAATATATAAAAATGTTATGTTTGAAATAAGGCAACATGATGAATTAAAAAGTGAAAGGATAAAATGATGAATCTATTAAAAAAGAGTCAAGAGAAAGTAAATAATCCTTCTTTTACATTAAAAATGATCTTTTGGATATTAGTAGTAGTTTTTGTTTTGATAATAAGTTTTATTGTAGGTATTATCACTCTCACTCCAGCATTTGGAAGATATAATTATTTTATAGCTATCTTTAAACTATTTATTTCTTTGCATTCTCCTCATTTAAAATCCCTTTAGGAAAACCTTATTGTTATACAAATACCTTTGAAATTATTTGTCTTTTATTAGGTATAGCTTTGATATTTTTAACTGTGAAGGAAAAAATAAAAGGAGCACTTAAGAAGTTCTTAATATTAACAGGAGTATCTGCTATAGGTTTTTTTATTAGTATATTTTTACATAATATAATCTATGGTCTTTTTATTAAGTTATTCGGAACTAATTTTTGGGATAGAATAGGTGTTGGAGATGAACCCTTTTTCTTTATTTTAGCAACCATTATATGTCCAATAGCATTTTTAGTAGGTGTAATTGGAAGTATAGTTATATTTATAAGAAAGGAAAGCTAAACATATAAGTGGTGTGAACCCCAAAAGTTGGACACAATGTTAACTAAGTTAAACCAACTGACGGACTTCACTTTTTTTAATTTTACTATATTTAATTATACTTTCAAATTCTTCAGGAGGTATATAGCCAAGTGAAGATTGTAATCTTTTTTTGTTATAAACTTCTTCAACCTTTAATGTTCTAAAAAATGATTCTATTATGCTGTTATCATAGGGACTTGCCTTATCTGACATTGATATTAAGATGTGATTTTCATTTAATATATTTACATAATCAGATGAACAATACTGAACCCC
>DAOWJR010000001.1 GCA_030640275.1 Actinomycetes bacterium
ATATAATGAGACTTTAGACAAAGGAGTTGCTCTGAAAGACACTTTAAAGTTTTTTGAGGCAAAAAATTTAAAGAAGCTAATAAAAGATTATTAGACTAAATTTTGGTAATATAAAATATTAGATACAGGTTATAGATATGAATCAATATATTTTTATAAATAGGAAATTAACTTTAGAGAATAAAGCTAAAATACCGGTTAAGGACAGAGGGTTTTTATATGGCGATGGCTTGTTTGAAACTATAAGAAGTTACAGCGGTTTTGTATTTATGTTAGATGCTCACCTGCAAAGATTGTTTTCTTCTCTAAGAATCTTAAAGTACAATATAAATTTTAATAAATCTTATGTTAAATCTGCTATTCAAAAAGTTCTTGATAAAAATAAGCTAAACTCCTGTGATTCATATATTAAAGTAATAGTTACCAGGGGTATCTATAAAGGAAATCTTAACTTTGGGGGGCTGCCTCGCCCTAATTTAATAATAATTGCCCATAAGCTCATCCCTTATCCCGAGATAAATTATAGAGAGGGAATAAAAGTTATCTCTTCTTCGATAAAAAGGATGCCTATAGGAAATCCAATTTACCCTCACAAGCTTCTTAATTATTTTGAGAATATTTTTGCAAGAGATGAAGCTTACCAGAATAAAGCTCAGGAGGCAATGTTTTTAACTAAGGATTATCTGGTTTTAGAAGGGGCAACATCAAATATATTTTATATAAAGAATAATATTATTTATACTCCTCCAATTACTCAAAATATTTTACCAGGTATAACCAGAGTGGTTGTAGTAGATATATGTAGAGAAAATAAGATAAAATTAAGACAAAGGAAAATTCATTACTTTGATATTAAAGAAGCTGACGAAATTTTTATAACAAATTCTATAATGGAAATAATGCCAGTAAGAGAAATAGATAAATACAAGGTCAGGGGAAAAATTCCTGGATATTTTACAGCTAAATTAATGCACCTGTATAAAGAAAAAGTAAATTCAGCAAGAGAAATCAAATAAAAAGATCTAACCAATATCGATTTTATAGAAATTTATAGGGAATGGAAAAGATTATAAAATTAATTTTACTAAAGTAATCCTTGGTGATAATATAAAATTGCATTTATCAAATGACTGTATATCATGTAATAATATATAACAACCAGGGGCACCTTAAGCACTATAAAAACTAATGAGTAGAAATGAGTGGAGGAGGCTAATTTATGAAGAAGTTTAGGACTCTTATGGATGTTATTGAGTCTAGAAAAAGTATCCGGTCATATAAACCTCAAAAAATAGAAGAAGAAAAATTGGAATATATACTGCAAGCATTTAGAAAAGCTCCTTCAGCTAAAAATATCCAACCATGGAAATTAGTTATAGTAAAAGATAGAAAAAAAAGGAATGATTTAGCTATAGCATGTAACAACCAGACCTTTATAGCAGAAGCTCCTATAATTGTAGTAGCATGTGCTAAAGAGGATGAGGCATATGGGACTATGGGTGGATATATGAATAGTTATCCAGTCGATTTAGCTTTAGCTTTGGAGCATTTAATTTTAGCTGCTGCTGAGCAAGGTTTAGGCACCTGTTGGATTGGTTCCTTTAAGGAAAAGTTGGTAAAGGATTTGCTTGGAATTTCTGAAAATATACGAGTTGTAGCTTTAACTCCGGTAGGCTATCCTGCTGAAGATGGTAGAAATAGAGGTAGGAAGCCTTTATCTGATATAGTGTGCTATGATAAATACATAGACTAGCTAATATTTTTAACTGGTATGTTTTAACATCTAACAAAACTCCTTACTATTGAGGTAAATTTTGTTAAAAGGATCAATGAACACAACAGTAATAATAGAGATGATTATGTAACTTTTATGGAAATAATAGTAACCCATATTAGCTCTGATTTTGATTCCTTTGCTGGAATGGTAGCAGCAAAAAAAATATATCCGCAGGCTCAAATCATTCTTCCAACTGCAATTAACCAGAATGTTAGAAAATTCATAGCTCTTTATGAGGATGAATTGCCACTGCTGAAAGAATCCAGGGGAATAGATTTTGGTAAGGTTAGAAGGATGATTGCAGTAGACACTAAAATTTCTTCCAGACTAGGTTCTGCTAAAAATGTTTTAAAGAACAAAAATATTGAAATTTTGGTTTATGACCACCACTGCAAATCAAGCGATGATATGAAATCTACGCATGACTACTCAATGGAAGTGGGTGCAGCTACGACTATTTTAGTAAATATTATAAGAAGAAAGAAAATTATTATTTCTCCACTTGAGGCTACTTTGTTCACACTGGGAATCTATGAAGATACAGGATCTTTTACTTACCCCAGTACATCTTCTAAAGACATGGAAGCAGCAGCATATCTACTGAAAAGAGGATCAAATTTGTTTATAGTATCTAAATTTCTCAGTCTTTCTCTTACAGATGACCAACACAGGTTGCTGGAAAAATTAATAATGAATTGTAAGAAAATTAAGATTAATGAAAAAGAAATTTTACTTTCCCAGGCTAAAATAGACAGTTATATTGAAGGACTTTCAGTATTAACCAGAAAATTATCTCAAATTGAAGATGTAAGCACGGCTTTTTGCTGGGTTAAGATGAAAGGGAAAATTTATGTGGTTTCAAGAAGTGATGATGAAAATATAAATGTATCCAGGATACTCCATATTATTGGAGGGGGAGGTCATCCACAAGCAGCTTCAGCAGTTGTAAAAAATTTAGGTTTTGAAGAGATTGAAAATAAGATAATTTATTCTCTTAAAAAGAATATTAAAAAACCGATACTTGCAAGAGATATAATGTCTTACCCTGTAAGAGTTGTAAATGAAAATAAAAGTATATTTGAGGTCAGTAAGGTTCTTAAAAAGTATGGCCATTCTGGAATTCCTATTGTAGATGCCAGCAGAAATATGGTGGGCATAATTACAAGAAAAGATATAGATAGAGCTATAAATCATGGTCTTTCCCATGCTCCAGTAAAAGGTTTTAAATCGCATGGTATTATAACAGCTAGTCTTAATGCTTCAGTAGATGAAATCCAGACGATGATGATAGAAAATAGCATAGGTAGAATTCCTATTATGCATAAAGGAGAGATTGTAGGGATAGTTACAAGAAATGATATTTTAAAATTTTTAAATGGGCAAAGGGATGTTAAGACTTCACAAAAAATGATTAACTATTACCCATTAGATATACAAAAGAAGATATCTAAACTCTTCCCAGGAAGAATACAGAATATCCTGAAAATCATTTCTGATGTTTCAAAG
>DAOWJR010000042.1 GCA_030640275.1 Actinomycetes bacterium
AAATTTAAAAATAATATATTGTTATTAATTATTGTAAACTTGTACTTGATACTCTATCTAAAGAGGGTATAAATGAAATCCATGTTGAACCAACATTAAATCCTATTGGTCTCCCCTCCTCATCTAAATAGAGACAAGGATCTGCAACGCTTGTTCTACTCCATGTTCCTTTTATTACTTTTCCATCCATAAAAAATAGGGCATCTCCATAACCTGTTGTCCTTACAACCATATGACCCTTTTCACTACTAATATCACTTGTAATATCTGTTATTTGTACTATTAAATTTTTAGCTATTATCTGCTTTCCAGATTTCCTATCTGTATGAAGAACTCCACCAACATATTTTGTATATGAATTTGTTTCTTTATTATAAACATATTTTGCCTGATAAGGAGGTCTTGGAATATCAATAATGATAATATCTTCTTCTCCCCTTTCATCTTCTAATGCATCAGCCTTGAATTTAAGTGGTGATTTTCCACCCTCTAAATCATAACCCAAATCTTTTGCAGCTTGCCTTAAATCTGTGGTTTTTGTATAAGCAGTATGTTCACTGTCTAATCCTCTACTTGTGTCCCTCCAATGTGGAGCTTTTGTTCGAGCTGCACATAGATCTAATATTCCTAAATGGTCTATATTTTCATAACCCGTTCCTGATGCTCCAAAATGAACAAATAAAGGATCAAAACCAAAAGCTATTTCAGAATAATATGGTCTTGAACTTCTAAAAGGTCCTATCTCATTTACTATTTTATCTGCACCAAAGATTGCTATATATCTTGTAATTCCTCCCTCATCTGTTACTTCAATTACAATATCAGCAGCCGCTAATCCATCCTGAGGACGAACACATTGACCACCAGGTTCGCAAAGGTTTTCAATTAATATAGCAATTGGTCTTTCCTTAACTGTTTGACTTAAATCCTCAACTCCACTATATTTACTTCTTGGTCCAGATAATTCCTCAAAAGTTGGTTCTAAAGGTTCTTCTTCCCCTTTTAATATTTTTTCAATTTTAGTTTCTTTAATAATTTCAATTTCTTCAGCAACTTCACTCTCTTCAGTTGGTTTTATTGGTTCCTCTACTTCTTTAGCACCTTTACATGATGTCATAAGAATTAAAATTGAAATAGAAATTAGAGCATAAAGAAGAAGATAATTATTGTTTATTTTAATGATATTGCCCTTTTTTATTATTTTGCCTAATAAATGCATTTTTTTGCCTCCAATTAAATCATAATTCTATTAGATATGAAATTAATTATAATTTTATATATTTTTTATTTTAAAGATCCTGGTTTTTGATAGCAATTTTTATATTTGTATTCATTAAAACATAAAATATATTACTATTTTACCAATTTATCATCTTCTATATTACTCTATATATGCTAATTATTAATAACTTGTACTGTTTACCCTATCTAATGTTGCTAAAAAAGAAATCCAGGTCTGTCCTACATTGAATTTAACTTCATTATCATTTTCACTTAAATACTTAAATTGTTCACTATAGTCATTTCTTACCCATTTTCCTTCAATAACTTTGCCATCCAAAAAAAATAATGCTTCACCTTGACCAGTTGTTCTAACTGCTATATGGCCATATTGGTCAAGTGGTCCAGAAATATCCGTAACATGAACTATTATATTTTTTGCAATTATCTGCTCGCCACTTATTCTATCAATATGTGCAACTCCACCTAAATATTTCTTATATGAATTTGTTTCTTTATCATAAACATATTTTGCTTCAAAGGTTGGAGATGAAAAATTGACTATAATTGTATCTTCTTCTCCTCTTTCAGATTCAGGTGCATCGTTTTTAAATTTAAAGGGAGATATGCCTCCATTTAAATTATAACCATAAGCTTTTGCATCTTCTCGAAGACTCGTAATTGACATATAAGCATTATGAGGAGCTACTCTTGAAGAATCTCTCCAATGTCTTGCTTTTGCTTTTATACCACTATTTCCTGTTGTGTCTGCTGCCGCGGATAAATCAGGTATCCCCAGTTGTACAACTCTTACATACCCATCTGGAGAAGCGCCAAAAAAAGCAAGAATTGAATCAAAACTTTTAGCAATTTCTGCATAGTAAGGTCTTGCACTTCTTACAGGACCGATTTCTTCACTCTCTTTTGAGCTATAGACAGCCACATATCTTGTAATTCCTCCCTCATCAACTATTTCTACTATAACATCTGCATCAATAAGACCTGTTTGTGGTCTAGCTGCTGTGCTATTTTCAACAATTACAGCAATTGGTCTAAAAATAGCATCTTCACTTGAAACTTCAGTACCATTAAAGGGATTTCTAATTCCACTTAATTCCTCAACATAGGTTTCTATTTGTGTTGTTGGCTCTGTAGGCTCTTCCTTGGTTGTTTCTTCAATAATTTCAGGTTTAGTACAACCAAAAGAAGATATTAAAATAAATGATAAAAGAGCAATAATTAAAATAATCTTAATTTTATTTCTTGCTAATATTTTTTCACATATATTTTCCAATATCCTCTCACTTTCTTTCACTTAGAATTTGTTTCTATTGTTTATTATTTTTGATAAATTTCTCCCTTTTCCTATTTGATATTTTTTTAAGTATTTCTATAACTTCATCATCTGAGGTTTGCGAAAATTCTGTGTAAAATTGTCCGACTGCAGCAAAATAAGAAGGTGCATATAAACAGATAACCTCATCAGTTATTTCTTTCAGTTCTTCAACTGATTGTGGAGAAGCTACAGGAATAGCAACTATAATCTTTTCTGGTTTCTTTTTTTTAACAGAAATAACACCAGCTTTCATGGTTGCACCTGTTGCTATTCCATCATCAACTAATATGACTGTTTTTCCCTTCATATCTGGAAGTAATTTATCCATCTTATATTTTTTTCTTCTTCTCTTGATTTCTTCCAGTTGTGTCTTCTTTTCCTGTTCAATAAATTCCTGAGATATATTTAATAAAGATACTAAGGACTCATCTATTACTAAAGAATCATCACCTGAGATTGCACCAAACGCAAGTTCAGGATTAAACGGAGATCTTAATTTTCTTGGAATTATTATATCGAGTTCACATTTGAGAATTTTTGCAACCTCTTTTGCTACAACAACTCCACCTCTTGGTATGCCTAAAACAAGGCTATCCTTTCCATAACTTTTTTCTTTAACTTTTGCTCCGAGGATTTTTCCAGCCTCTTCCCTGTTTGAAAATATCATTTTACCTTCTATGAACTTTCTTAAGATTTATAACTTTTTTAAAGCTCAAAAAAACTAATATAAAAACGAAAATTATAGTTAAGATTTTAAAATAATGTTTCCATAATGATGACGTGATTTCAGAGAGATTGACTTTATTACTTTTAATGTCTACATCATTCTTGGAAGAAATATCAAGCTTTAACAATTCGTCATTTCCTAAAAAAATATTTAAATTTCCTACTCTCTCTCCCCCTTTTATAGGTAAATTAAATGTATCATCAATCTCAATTTTTGTTTGCAACTTCTCTTCCTCTTCGCTACTTAATAGAACCTTTGTTTTTTCAATAGGATTGACCTCTATCTCTTTATAAATACCTTCATTTTCAATTATTAGATTGGGGAAAGGGTCTGTAACTTTGGTATCTATTTTTTTGTATTTAAAAAATCCATATTCAAAAATGTTTATCATATCTTGATCTCTATATCCAGGTTCACTATCTAATACAACACCAATTAAATTAATATCATCCTTTTTCGCAGAAGCAACTAAACACAATCCAGCTTTAACTGTGTATCCAGTTTTAATTCCATTAGCATATTGATATTTGTTTAAAAATTTGTTTCTATTTGTAACATATCTTTTTTCATCAGAACTTGGTGGACCAGGCATTACTTTCATTCTTGTATTTACTATCTGTGCAAATTTTGGGTTTTTCATGCAATATCTGGCTATTTGTGCAATATCATAAGCTGTAGAAATGTTACCATCTCCATTTTCTTTATCATCTAAGCCATGTGGATTTACAAAGGAGGTATTAATTGCTCCTATCTCTTTGGCTTTTTTGTTCATAATATCTATAAACTCTTCTACTGAACCACCAATATGTTCTGCTATAGCATGACATGCATCATTTGCTGAAAAAAGTAATGCAGAATAAATTAGGTTTTCAAATGTAATTATTTCACCTTCTTCAAGCCAAACTTCTGATTCTCCAACCAGGGTTGCTTCTTCGGAAACTACCACTTTATCTTTCAAATCTCCATTTACAATTGCTATTATTGCAGTCATGATCTTTGTAATACTTGCAGGTGATTGCTTTTTATGAGGATTTTTTTTCCATAAAACTCTTCCTGAATGTGCATCTATTAAAATTGCAGATTTTGATGAAGTGACAAGATATCCAGTTTCCGAAAAAATTGGATATTTTTCCTGACCTATGGCAGTATCTACTTTATAGTTTATGGGAAAAGCAATAGATACAAAAATGATGATTAAAAAAGATGCAATTTCCCTTTTAAATTTTTTAATCAGCAAACAAGAATCTTTAATCATTCTCAATTGATACTACTTTCTCTATTACTCTTGAGTAGATTCTTTGTCACGATGAGGTAAGTTTTCATCTAAAAATGTTTTTAAGCTATTTTTTAGTAGCAAGTGTCTCAGTCTTAATGTTAACTCTTCTAAATCAGCCATTTTTTGAATAGCTATTTTTCTCATTTCTAAATCATGTGACCTTATTAATGGCATAACGATCTGCTCAATAAAAGTAGCTTCCCTATTTGCAAAATTTTGATAAATTTTTAGATGTCTTGGATATATTCCGTAGTTAGAAAATTCATTAATAATTCGTGCTATTTTCACATCTTTATTACTATATCTCACTCCATCTTCAGTTTTACGTGGACTGATCAAATTATAGCTTTTCATCTCATCTATTACCTCAGAATTTACTCGAACTGCATCTTCTAATTCTTTACTTGTTATAAGTTTTTCCTCAAATAGTTCTTCTTTATAGATCTTCTCACCCTTCTCCTCCACAAGTTCTTCAAATAGCTGGAGTGGAGATTGTTCTAATTCTACCAATTTAGATTTGATAACTTTAAGTGGAAGATAATTTTGCTTTTGTAGTTTTAGTATTGTCCTCATTCTTTCTAAATCTTTAGGATAGAATTTTCGATATCCACCTGCAGTTCTTTCAGGGGAGATTAAACCCTCTTTATCAAAAAAGCGTATCTTACTTATTGAAATATCATCAAATTCTTCTTTTAAACTTTCGACTACCTCGCCTACTGTCATGTAATCTCTTGTTTCAGACGTCATATTACACCCCTATTCTTATAAGTTATTTAAGTGGTGAAAGAAATACCATTTTTATTCTTCCAATTTGAATCTCATCATTATTTTTTAATATTTTTTCCTTTTCTCTGCTTCCATTAATATAAGTACCGTTTGTGCTTTCTAAATCTATTATTATATATAAACCCTGGTCATTAATTATTTTTACATGATTTCTTGAAATTGTTATATCATCTAAAAAAATATCACTATTTATATTTCTACCAATAGAAACAATATTTTTATCAATCAGATATCGAGCTCCTGAATTCGGACCTTTTATAACTATCAACATTGGAAAATTTAAGCTCTTTCTTAGATTTTTTAATTCTTTTCTCGAAAGCGCTCTTTTTCCTTTTTCATCTTCTATAATAATAGAAGCAAAGGTTCTAGTTATATTCTCTTCAACTTCTTTCTGTAATTGTGATCCACAGTATTGGCAATAAATAGCATCATCTTTATTTTCTCTCATGCATCTTTCACAAATTATCAATACTTTTCTCCTTGCCCTTTAAATCTATAAATCAATCATTTAGGGTTCATTTTATCATTTAATTAAAACAATTAAAAGATATTATTATAAAAAAGTTTTGAATTGTTATTTTTTTACTGATTTTGTGAAACAAGTTTATGATAATCTTTTGGATTTAATAAAATAATTTTATTTTTAGGATAATACCTGGTAAGAATCTTTTCATTGCTTAAAACTTCTCCATCTTTTGAAATGATTCTAGTAACTGTAACATCTCTTCCATCAACACCTTCCGAATCCACAACCTCAGTTCCCTCTTCAATCTCTGGATCAGGTTTATATTTCACTTTATAATCTTTAAAGTTACTAAAAGGTGTGGTTATAATTTCAACTTCTCTTCCAAAATTTGTACTAAAAAAAGATAACGTGCAGGAGGATTTTGTAGAATATCCTTTAATTAATATCCAATAATCAGTATCATTTTCAAATTTAAAATCTTGGACACCCCAGCTTACTGCAGCATCTCTTCCTGGTGGATAGCGACTTATATACCATCGATGTGGATTTCTTTCTATAATCTTATATCCTCCCAAATATACTGTGTTATATATCGTTGTTGAAACATTGCAGACTCCTCCACCAAAAGTGTCTACGAGTTCTCCTTGAATAATAGTTGGTGCTTCTAAAAATCCCTTTTCTTTTGTTCTTTGACCGGTTGTTTTGTTAAACAAAAAAATTTCATGTGGTGCAATTAGAATTTCATCCAATATTGATGTTATTAATCTTATATTATGAACTCTATTTAATGCCTTGGAAGAAAAATATTCAGTATCAGTAGAAACTAACTCTTTTATTCCCATAGAGTCAGCTTTTTCAGTAGTTAATTTTGGTTTTAATATCAGAATTGGAGCTTCAAAAATTCTACTCTCTTTTCTATGAGCAGTTTCTTTGAATTGAGAGAGGAATTCATTTCTAATTAATTTCTTTCCGTCTATACTTGGTTCAATTATTACCTGTTCATCCTCAACAATAAATCTTGCATCTATGGGTACACACTCAATCTTATAAGATATTGAGTTTATTAAATATTTAATTAATTTATCCTTAAATAAAACATCTACAACTAATTTTTCCTTGCCATTCTCTTTAATTATTAATTTCTTAAATTCCACCATGTTTGCGATTTTTTTTCTATCCAATTCATAACTATCTTCAGGTATTTTTATAGTAATAGGATTGCTTATAATAATTTCTACTTCATCCTTTACATTTTTTAATTTATTTTCATCAAGTAAAGGTTCTATATAAATAACAGGTAAATCAAAGGTTCCACCATTATCATGAACTAATGAATTCTCAATAAAATCCTTTATTAATTTCTGGTTTAATTTCAAACCTATCTGGCTAGGAGTGATTACAACCTGAAGATTTTTTATGAATATGTTTGAAGAAATAGGTTCTTTTTTAATTACTGATTCAATATCATTAATAAATCTTGAAGTTAAATTTTCACTTATTTTACCCTCAATTGGAATATTTATTCCCCTCATCCATAAATTCATTCTCTCGATAATATCTTTATAGAAATTACCGCTTCTACCCAATTTAAAAGCATTTTCATATGTTTTATCCAGGTCAAACTTTAAATCAAGGTCCTTTGCACCTATTTCCCAGCTATTATCATCAAATTCAAATCTTATATTATTATTTAACGTATCAAATTCTATACTTTTAAATATTTCTTTTGCTTCGTCTTTTTGCATTAGACCTATATCTTTATGTTTAACTTTCACAAAACCATGGGTCTTACCAAGAGATATACAATATTCAAGAGCGATAACTAAGCACAGAAATATAATTATTGAGGATATAAAATAAGCAGTTATTTTTAGGAAATTTATAAATTTCTTCATATTAATTATCTAAAAATTTTACATAAGTTTTTAATTGTTTTCTAAAGTAATTTAATGAATTTTATAAAATAGTCTATACCAGATAATAATGAAAGAAAACAACCAATAAAAAATAGATATGTGTCATATGGAGGTAATCTTAATAGCAAAATTGCTATCGAAATCATTAATACAAAAGTAGCAACTTTCCCAAGTGTAGAAACTTTTAAATATTTATTGCCTTTTCTTAAAATTATATAACCAATTGCCATCATAATATCTCTAATAACTACAATTGATACTCCAATTGGAGGAACTCTCTTATTTATAAATAAACTTATAAGAATAGATATGATTAATAACCTATCAGCAAAAGGGTCAAGTACTTTCCCAAACTCAGTTATTGACTCAGTCATTCTTGCAATTAATCCATCCAAAAAATCAGTTAAGGCAGCTAATGTAAATAGAAGGAATGCCCAGATAGATGATTCAGGCTCTAAATTGAATATAAAAAATATTATTAATGGTATTAGTGATATCCTAAATAAACTAATTATATTTGGTATAAATTTTTTACCCATTTTACAATCTTTTGTGTATATTTTCTTGATCAAATATATAATGTGTTTTTTTAATCAAATATGTTGTCTTTCCAAGCAACTATCATATATATTTGGTCGGGACGGGCGGATTCGAACCGCCGACCTCCAGTACCCCATACTGGCGCGCTAAACCAAACTGCGCCACGTCCCGACCTTTTAATAACAATTAAGATATAAAAAATTTCAAAATTAACTTCCTATATATAGTAATAGATATTATAACATTTTAGATCTATATTTATTGAATCAAAGAACATTTACTATTTATCTTTTACGTTTTTGTTCTAAATAATATCCTTATAGGTGTCCCTTCAAAACCAAACTCTTCTCTTATTTTTTTCTGCAAAAATCTTTTTAACCTTTTACGATCAAATCTTCTTACATTTAAGAAAATAATAAATTTTGGTGGTGAAACATCTATCTGAGTTATATATTTTATTTGTGGAACTTTTCCTTCTTTAGAAGGGGCTTCACTTTCCCTATTAATTTTTAAAGCGAATAAATTTAAGTTTGAAGTATTTATTTTTTTATTTCTTTCCTCAAATATTTTACTTATTGTCTTAAGTAAATTTGTAATTCCCCAACCTTCTTTAGCAGAAATCTGGAGAATTGGAATAGGGGGTAAAAATGGCAGTTTTTTATCAAGTTCGAAATAGATTTGATTTGATCTGTTCTCATCAACTATATCCCATTTATTTAATGCAATTATAAGTGAACAATTTCTTTTCCAAGCCTCTGTAGCAATCTTCACATCCTGCTTTGAAAGTGACTCAGTTGGATCGATAACAAGGACCGATAAATTACTTTGTTCTAAGACTCTATATGTTCTTACAATAGAATATTGCTCTACTTTTTCAGCTTTTTTCCATTTTCTTCTTAATCCCGCTGTGTCTATAAATTTATAAGTATTGTCTTTCCATTTAAAATATGTATCAACTGAATCTCTTGTTGTCCCAGGCTCATGATGAACAATTGCTCTCTTCTCCCCTATTATTGAATTAAAAAGTGATGATTTTCCAACATTTGGTTTTCCTATAATAGCAATACTATTTTCTATCTCCTCAATTTCATCCACTTTTATCTCTTTATGAATTACTTCTTCTTCCTTCTCTATTTCTATCTTTTTGAGAATCTTTTCTTTTAACATATCTAACAGTTCACCAATTCCTATACCATGTAATGCTGATATTGGATAAGGTTCTCCCATCGATAGTGCATAAAATGGCAGATGAGAAATGTTATCCTCTGGATCATCAACCTTATTTACAACCAAAATTACATCCTTATTAGACTTTCTTAGAAAAGATGAAAGTAGTTTGTCTAAGGTAGTAATACCAACATCTGCATCTACTACAAACAGAATAATTGTTGATTCATCAACTGCAATTTTAGCTTGTTTAAAAACCTGTTTTGCTATTAAATCTTTAGATTTAAGATCTAAACCCCCAGTGTCAACAATATCAAAATTAATACCCCCCCATTCAGCTGAGATGTATTTTCTGTCCCTTGTGCTACCAGGTATTTTGTCAACCACAAGTCGCACACCAGGACATATTCTATTTATGAGTGTAGATTTACCTACATTAGGTGCACCAACGATAGCTATTACTGGAATTTTTCTTTCTTTTTGCATTTTTCTAATTTCTTTGATGAGTTAATAATACTAACTAAATCTGATTGATATTTTTAGATTTGTGGCATGGTTTCGAAGACATTTCAGTCAAGAAACTATGCCCAAATCTTTTGATAATTTTTAATGAGAAGTTATTTTTTTTATTTTTTTAATAGCTTCATCAATTAGCCATTTAGGAGTGGATGTTCCGCCAGAGATTCCCACTTTTTTAACTCCTTTTAGCCACCTATTTATTATTTCCTCAGAAGTTTCTATATGATAAGTATTTTCATTTATACTTTTACCTATCTCTGCTAATCTCTTGGTATTGGCACTGTTTTTTCCACCAACTACTAACATTAGGTCAACTTTATTAGCAATATTTCTTGCTGACTTTTGCCTTTCTATTGTTTCATCGCAAATTGTATTAAATATCTTTATTTCTTTATATTTTTCTAATAAATATGAGACAACTGAAATGAAATTTTCCATACTTTGTGTTGTTTGAGTAATTACTCCCACTCTTTTTACATCTGGTAGTTTCTTATAATCACTCTTATTTTCAATTACTATAAATGGACCATTTGCATTTGCTAAAATACCCAATATCTCGGGATGTTCTTTTTCACCAATGACCACAAGAAAATAACCCTCTTTTACAAGTTGAGTTGCTCTCTTTTGATTCTTTTTTACAAAAGGACAAGTGGCATCAATTACCTTAAAGCCCATTTTTCTTGCTCTTTCTAATTTTTTTGGATCAATTCCATGAGCTCTAATAATTAGTGTTCCAATATCAACATTTTCCAAATTTTCTATTATTTTTATACCGTTATCTTTGAGTTTTTTTACAACTTGTGGATTATGAATGATAGGACCAAGAGTATAAATATTATCTGATTTTGATTTTAAAGCTTCATAAGTGATATTTAAAGCACGTTCAACTCCATAACAATACCCTATAGGCTTTGCTAAAATAATTTCCAAATTTTATCTCCTTTCTTCCTCAAGGTCTTTTAACATCATTTCTAATTGATTCATTGTTTGATAGGTAATATCTTTAATCAAGTTTTTCTCAGATTTTTTATCATAAACTTTTACAGGTTGTATTATGTTTCCGAATTTCACTTTAATTCTTGAAAAATGTGGCAAATATTTTCCTTTAGGTGCAATTTTAGATGTTCCATGTATCGCAACTGGAAGTATTGGTGCACCACTTTTAAAAGAAAAAAAGCCAACTCCATAAAACGGTTTTCCTAATGATTCAATATATCTAGTTCCTTCTGGAAATATTCCCAAAATATTTCCATTTTTTAAGATTTTTAAAGCCATAGATATAGAACTTTTACCAGGTTTTTCTCTATCTACAGGAAATGCTTTTAAAGTTCTGAAAAAAGAAGCTAAAATTTTATTTTTAAATAGTTCTTTTTTTGCCATAAAATGAATCGATCTTTTTCTCATCGCTCCTAATAAAATAGGGTCAAGATAGCTAGAATGATTGCTAGCAATAATTAAACTCCCAGTTTCTGGAATCTTTTCAGTTCCAATATATTCAACTCTTAATATCTTTGTCAGTAAAAAGGCAAAATTTTTTGCTATTTTATATAACATATGTTTTTTTTCTATAAATATTAATGATCTTTTCTACAACCTGACTAACAGTTAAATTTGTAGAATCTATATAAATACTATCCTCTGTTTTTATTAATGGTGCTATTTCCCTATTTTTGTCTCTTTCATCTCTTTCTTTAATCTGTTTTAGTAATTCATTAAACTTTGGAGGTTCTTGACCCATTTCAATGAGTTGTTTCACTCTTCTTTTTGCCCTTTCCTCAGGAGTTGCATACAAAAATATCTTAACAATTGCATCTGGGCAAACAACTGTAGTAGCGTCTCTTCCTTCAACAACAATTTTCCCCTTCTCACATATTTCTCTTTGTTTCTCTGATAAAACCTTCCTTATTCCTTTATAAATAGCTATCTTTGAAGAAGCATCACTAACTTCATTGGTAAAAATTTTATTTGTAACATCTTCACCATCAATTTTTATAATACTGTTGTGCTCAGCATCATTTTCGATTTCAATAGGAGAGTCTATTGTCAAATCAGTTAAGGCTTTTTCATCATATAAATTTACTTCTCTTTTTAAAGCAAGATAGGCTAATGTTCTATACATAGCTCCTGTATATAAATAAAAGAATTTAAGTTTACGAGAGAGTTCCTTTGATATAGTACTTTTCCCAGAACCTGCAGGACCATCAATTGCAATAACATTAAGATATCTATTCCCATCTTTAGTATTGATAATATTGAGATATCTATTTTCCTCTTTAGAATGAGTCTCATTCTTAATATCTTCTGAGAACTTTTCAATTGGTGGTAGGTCTTTTAATGAATTGAGTCCAAAACTTTCCAGAAATAAAGGTGTTGTTTTATAAAGGATGGGATGACCAGGACCAAATCCTTTGCTTGCTTTCTCAATTAATCTTTTACTTAATAGAGTTGAAATAACTGATTCAGATCTCACTCCCCTTATCTCATTTATTGTTATTCGAGAAACTGGTTGATTGTAAACAATAATTGCTAAAACCTCTAAGGCTGCTTGAGAAAAGTAACCCCGTATGGTAGATGTAAAAAATTTTTCAATATAATCTCTACAATCATGATGAGTATAAAATCTATATCCACCAGACACTTTCTTTAGTTGAAATCCCCTATCTTCCTTTCTATACTCTTCTTGAAGTTCTTTTATAATTTTTTCAATTGTATCCGAACTTTTATTCAAAACCTTTTTTATAGCAACTGTTTTTACAGGTTCATATGCAACAAGTAATATAGCTTCTATAATTCTTTTTAATTCTCTTTTTTCATTCTTAAATTTAAACATTTTCCTATTATGATAAATAATCTTTTCTAAATATTTCTATTGTTCCAAATGTTTCTCTTTGCAGTAAATCAATTTCACCCGATTTATAAAGCTCCAGAATTGCCAGGAATGAGACAATTATCTTTATTTTATCTTTAAAATGTGATGTTATCTTTCTAAATGATGTTTTTGGCGATTTTTTCAAAACATCCAAAATTCTACTAATTTCCTCTTCAATATTTATTCTAATCTTCCTAATAAATGATGTATCAACTCTTTCGGTTTCTATTTGTGCAGTACTGAATTCATTCCATGTTCTTACTAAATCATTTATATCTATTTCGCCAATAAATTCTGAAGTTATTGCATCTAATACTTCCTCAAGTTTTACACAAGAAGGATAGGTTCTGGACTCATTTTCCCAAATATTTTTTAAAAATTTTGAAATTTTTTTATATTTTCTATATTCTTTAAGCTTCCTTTCAAGCATTTCTTGAGTATCCTCAAAAGTCTCTTCCTTCTCTTCCTGAGGTAGCAACGATAATGATTTTAGTTCAAGCAAAATTGATGCAGTAAGAATAAAATGGCTGGCTTTTTCTATATCAATATCTTTTATAAATCTTAATGATTGGATATATTTATTAGTGACTTCTGAAATTGATACGTAATAAATGTCAACTTCCTGACTATTTATCAAATCAAGAAGCAGTTCAGTAGGATCCTCGTATTCCTTTGAAATTACCTGATTTTTAAAGACTATCATTTTTAATTTTTATCTTTTTATCAAAAATAGATTTTGTTATCTTTTTCAACTATTTGTTGAATTAAAAACTAATTAATTTCATTCTATGACGAACTTGATTAATTGTTTCTTTTGTAATTTCTCTTACTGTATTTTTACCATTTTCCAAAACAGTATTTAAATAATCAGTGTCACTAAGAAAAGCAGCTCTTTTCTCTCTAAAATCAGACAAATAATTGGATATTTTTACTGTTAAATTTTCTTTACATTGAGTACAGCCTATTAAAGCATTCTTACATTCTTTCTCAATATCACCAATCTCTTCCTTGCTAAAACTTTTATGTAGATAAAAAACATCACATATTTCAGGATGTCCTTTATCAGTTTTATATACTCTCTCAGGATCAGTTATCATCATTCTAACTTTCTTTCTTATAACATCGGGTTCATCACTCAGATAAATAGCATTTCTATAACTCTTGGACATCTTTCTTCCATCTATACCTGGAACTCTACCTGCTTTAGTAATCAATGCTTTTGGCACCTTGAAATATTTTCCATATAATTTATTAAATTTTCTAACTAATTCTCTGGTTATTTCAATATGTGGAAGTTGATCTTCACCCACTGGGACGAAATCAGCGTGAACAATTATAATATCAGAAGCCATCAGTATGGGATAACCAAAGAATCCCATCATCTTTATGTTTTTATTAGAAAGTTCTTTTAATTGTTCCTTGTATGTCGGATTTCTCTCCATCCTTGAAATTGGAGTAAGCATTGATAAATATAATGTGAGCTCAGCTATTTCGGGAATATCTGATTGAAGATAAAGAATACTTTTATCAGGGTTAATACCTAAAGCCAAAAATTCAGCAAGCTGTATCTTCACATTATTCATTATTTCTGATGTATCTTTATAATCTGTTGTTAATGCATGCAGATTAGCGAAGAAGAAAAAACATCTATATTTCTCCTGTAAATCCAGCATATTCAACATATTTCCCAATAGATTTCCAAGATGTAACTTACCTGTTGTTCTATATCCAGTTACTACTGTTTTTT
Source organism: Actinomycetes bacterium (assembly GCA_030640275.1). GTDB lineage: Bacteria > Actinomycetota > Humimicrobiia > JAHJRV01 > JAHJRV01 > JAHJRV01. The sequence goes on from DAOWJR010000042.1 coordinate 14,571, forward strand.
TCATTTGTCCCCTTTCAATTTTTATATATATTATGATAGAATTAATAATTTATTATAATTTTTTTATTGCAAAAAACATAGCAATTTTAATATGTATAAAAATAATCAAAATTTTACAACCTAAATATTTTAACACGAAAATTAAATAATGATTATCTTTTAAGATGATTCTATATCTAATAATAGGATTATATATTTGATTATATTTTTAAGAAGGAGCAGGAAAAGTATAAATTATTTTTATAGAAATATGCGCCACCAAAGACAGATCTCTGTAAAAACTTGCTGAAATGGATCTATAATTTTCCAGAGAAGTGAACCAGCAAAGTATATAAAAAGAAAAATTATATATATTCCATACTGTTCTAGTGCTAAAAACTTTTGCATATTTTGATAAGACATGAATGATGCCAATACCTTTGAACCATCCAGAGGTGGTATTGGCAGTAAGTTAAAAAAAGCCAAGAACAAATTTATACTTATAGTGTTTAAAAATATTCTTTCTATTATATTAAAGAAAGGTTTAAACAATAATGAGGGTATTAAAAATTTTAATATTCCCACAAAAATACCTAATAAACTTCCCGCAATGAAAGCTAAAAGCAAATTAGACACTGGTCCAGCAAGTGAAACATATCTAATACCCTTTTTATAATCTCTGAAATTATTAGGATTTATGGGGACAGGTTTTGCCATTCCAAAAACAATATTAGAACCCATTGCTATAAGTATAATTGGCAAAAATATTGAGTAAAAAGGATCAAGATGAACCATAGGATCCAAACTAAGTCTACCAGCTAATTTTGGAGTAGGATCACCAAATTTATATGCAATATATCCATGAGCTACCTCATGAATTATTACTCCAAGTAATAAGCCTGGTGCAATGAATAGAATTTTTAATAATATATTTACTAACATTGAATTCATACTCCATAATTTTAGGGTGTTTTATTCATCTTATTTTTTATAAATAAAATCTCGTCATTTTTATCTTTAATCAAACCATCAAGCTTTGCCTCAAGTAAAGAATTTAATACCTCTTTAAAAAATGGTGATGGTTTAAACCCTATATTTATTAAATCTTGACCTGTACAAGATATTTTAACATCCTTTAATTCATTTATGTATTTTTCAATCTTTTTTCTAATATTTGGAAATAAAGCATTAATTACAATTATAGATTCACTATATAGCTCATTTAAAATCTTATATATTTCACTATTCTTAATTTTCTTTCTTTTTAAAGATTTTACTCTATCTTTTATTTCAGAAACTCCCTGGATAATTTTATCTGTGAATTTTTTCTTCATTTTCATCTTACTGCACCACTTCTCTACCTCATTTAGAGGAACATTATAGAATAATCCAATTATATTAACAATCCAATTCAAAGGTTTTGGAGAAAATTCATCACTCAATTCATAAAACGAAGATTGGATCTCTTTTAATCTTTTAATGACATAAGGTGTGGATTTTAATTGAGGATGAATTGTTCTTAATGCTTTTAAATTATCCAATCGCATAACTACTCTCCATGACTTTGATTCTGAAAATAATGCTACTAATTCTTCTCTTACCCTTGATGTTGTTAGTTCATCTACCAATTTCATTTCTATAGCATTTCTTGCTAAATTCTCAGTTTGGGAATCCATGCAAAAGCCATATCTCTGTTCAAATCTAACCGCACGAAAAATTCTTGTTGGATCCTCTATAAAACTTAGATTGTGCATAATTTTAATTCTTTTTTCTAAGATATCTCTTTGACCTCCAAAAAAATCTAATATCTGCCCAAAATTCTTTTTATTTAAGGCAATAGCCATAGAGTTTACAGAGAAATCCCTTCTATATAAATCCTGATAAATAGAGCTTTTTTCAACTGAAGGAAGTGCAGCAGGATGTTCATAATATTCAGATCTTGCGGATGCAAAATCAATATGAAAATCATTTGGTAGTACAACTACAGCAGTTCCAAATTTTTTATGTGGCCTAATCCTACCATCAAATTTTTTGACAACTTTTTTAGCAAACGTTATACCATCACCTTCCACAACTACATCAATATCAAGATTTGGATACTTTAAAAGCATATCTCTTGTAAATCCACCAACCAAATATATTTTTATGTTATGTTCATCTGCAAGTTTTCCCAAATCATCAATCACTTTTATTAACCACTTGGGTAAAAGTTGAGTCATTCTTTTTCTTATCGTTTCGGGAGTAAAACCGTGAGAGGTGATTAACAAGTTATTATCAGGTATATATTCATCACCATGTTGAGCTCTTAATATATCTTTTCTGGTAACTATTCCTACCAATTTAGACCCATCTAATATGGGAATTCTACCGATTGCATTTTCTATCATAGTTTTTTGTAAAAATTTTACTGTAGAATCTGGAGATGCTGTTATAACTTTTTTTGACATGAATCCCTTTACAGGAGCATGGCTTAATCTATGTCTAATTGCTCTATCGATATCCTTTCTTGAAATGATTCCTATTATCTTTCTATTTTTAGCAACTGGAAGACCTGAATGACCATATAAAACCATTTTCTCCTCAGCTTCTTTTATGGTAGTTTTTTCAGATATAGTTTTTACTACAGTAGACATAATATCTTTTGCTGTTAATGGAGATCCTATTTCATTTGAGATTTGTTCAATTAATTTTTTTTCAATATCATGTAAGGTCATACCTTTTACAGAAGCTGATGCAGCTGTTGGATGTCCACCACCATTAAAATAAGAAATTATTTTACCTACATCTACATCATCCCTTTTACTTCTTGCAACTATATATATACGATCCCTCATTTTTGCATATATAAAAGTTATATCTGCCTCCTCTAAATCTCCTAATTTATGAGCAAGAACTGAAAAACCATTAACAAATTCGGAAGTTTTAACATGAGACATTAATATATCAACATCTTTAATTCTTACTATCTTTGATTTTAAAATAAGTTCTTCTAATAATTTGTGCTGTTGTTTTGTTAATGTTAGGTTTAAGAATTTTCTAATAACTTTAATATTAGCTCTTTGAGACATCAAAAAAGCTACTGTTTCAACATCAAGATAAGTTGTTGTGGGATAAGTTAGAGAGCCTGTATCCTCATGAATACCCATTGCAAAAACTGTAGCTTCAAATGGAGTGATCAGAATTCCTCTTTCTCTTATTAATGCAACAATAGATGTAGTTGTAGAACCTAACTGACGAGAAAAATCGATATCTATTTTCATATCTTCCTTTGATTGTGGATGATGGTCAAAAATTACTACTTCAACATCTGGGTTTAACGCAACTTTTTCAAAATCACCCAATCTCTTAGCTATTTTGGTATCTACGACAATTAATTTCTTTATTTGAGATATATCTATATCTTTAACATCAATAAATCTTAAAACATCTAAATGTAGAGATATAAAATCTCTAACATTTTGATTTTGGGACCCTGAAAGAACCATTAAAGCATCTGGATATAGTTTCTTTGCAGCTAATATAGAGGCAAAAGCATCAAAATCTGCATTTTTATGACTTACTATAACTTCCAAAAAAGTATCATCTCCCGTATTTAATCTATTATCTTTTTTATCAGAATTGGTTTACTTACCCTTTTTTTTGATATTTCAACAGATTTCTCCAATATTTTTTTAGCTTCTTCTATTTTAGAAAAATCATTTCCATAAATTGTACAATTTTTATCTTTTATTTTTACATTATCACCTAATCTCTTCTCCATTACTATTCCAACTGAGGGATCTATAATATCCTCTTTTTTCTCTCTACCAGCACCTAAAATTATGCTTGCTATACCTATTTGCTTGCAGTCTATCTTTGAAATAAATCCATTATATTTTGCTACTAATTCATCCTTATATCTGGCTTTTGGAAGTAATGAGATATCTTCAACAATATTTGAGTTTCCTCCCTGATGAGAGATAAATTGCTTAAATTTATCTAAACCTCTACCTGAGGTTAATATTTCTTCTGTTATTTCTATTCCTTCTTCTAAATCTTCAACTTTTTCTCCTAATAAAAGCATATTTGCTGCAATATTTATACAAACTTCTCTTAAATCCTGGCTTCCATTACCTTTCAAAATTTTTATTGCTTCTTCAACCTCTAAGGAGTTCCCAATAGCATTACCAAGAGGTTGAGACATATCAGTTATTATTGATCTCGTCTTCTTTCCAAAGCATTTACCTATATTAACCATAATTTTTGCTAATTTTTCTACTTTTTCCTCATCCTCAATAAAAGCTCCGCTTCCAACTTTAACATCTAAAACTATAGCATCTGCTCCTCCAGCAATCTTCTTTGACATGATACTGCTTGCAATAAGAGGTAAACTATCAACAGTTGCAGTAACATCTCTGAGAGCATAAATCAATTTATCAGCTGGAACAACATTACCTATCTTTCCTACTACTGCTATACCAATATCTTTTACCTGCTTTATAAAATCATTTTTAGAAATTTTAGTACTAAATCTAGGAATTGATTCCAACTTATCAATTGTTCCACCAGAATGACCCAAACCTTTACCTGACATTTTTGCAACGGAAATTCCTGCTTCAGCAACAATTGGAGCAACTATTAGAGTGGTTGTATCCCCTACTCCACCAGAACTATGTTTATCCACTTTAATACCTGGTATTGAACTTAAATCTATGATATCACCTGAATCTACGAAGGATTTAGTAAGAGATAATGTCTCATCAGTATTCATCCCATTTATTGCAACTGCCATTAAAAAAGCAGACATTTGATAATTGGGTATAATACCTTTTACGAACCCTTTTACCATAAAATCAATTTCAGAGGAACTTAAGATTTTATTCCACCTTTTTTTAAAAATAATATCGTATGCTCTCAAAATTTACCCTTTATAAGCATTAAATTCATTTTTTAAATAATAAATTTTAATACATTCTTCATTTTATATTATAAATTATATTTATTTTTATGCTTTATCTTAATATCTGTTTTGCAAAGCTTTTACCCTTTATGTCCACTTTTACATTTAGAATTTCAGAAATTGTTTTGCCAACATCAGCGAAACTTTTTCTTACACCAAGATTTACACCTGATCTAATATCTTTACCGTAAACCAATAATGGTACATATTCTCTTGAATGATCAGTGCTTGGGGTAGTTGGATCACATCCGTGATCCGCAGTTAATAACAATATATCATTATACTTCATGGATTCTAAAATTTTAGGAATATAATCATCAAATTCAATTAATGCATTTGCATAACCTTCTGGATTGTTTCTGTGACCATATAACATATCAAAATCTATTAAATTAGCAAATATCATATCACCCATATTGTTATTTACTAATTTGATAATTTCTTTAATTCCATCCAAATTGTTTTTAGTGGGAAATTTCTTTGTTATTCCCCTACCCACAAAGATATCATATATTTTACCAACAGCTAAGACTTCTCTTCCATTTTCTTTTAAGTAATCAAGTAATATCTTTCCTGTTGGTGCTAAAGAAAAGTCCTTCCTTGATTTAGTTCTGATAAATTTCCCTTTTTTTCCAATAAATGGTCTTGCTATCACTCTACTTACGGCATGTTCTCCAGTTAAGATTTGTCTAGCCTTTTTACAAATTTCATAAAGTTCTTCTACTGGAATAACTTCTTCATGAGTAGCAATTTGAAAAACCGAGTCTGCAGATGTATAAACTATAGGTTTTTTTGTTTTAATATGTTTATCACCTAAAACTTTTATAATTTCAGTTCCAGATGCTGGATAATTTCCTAGTGTTTTAATACCAATTGCTTTGTGAAACTTTTCCATTATTTCTTCAGGAAAGCCATTGGGATATGTTGGGAAAGCTTTTAAAAGGTGTAACCCCATAAGCTCCCAATGCCCACTTGTGCTACCCTTACCTGTTGACACTTCAGCCATTTTTCCATAGTTTGCAATAGGTGATGATTGTGGTTCAACTCCAAGTATAGAAATTATGTTACCAAGACCCATTTTTTCAAGATTTGGTAAGTTTAGACCACCTATTTTTTTTGCTATATTCGCTAATGTATTTGAACCCTCATCATTATATTTATATGCATCTGGTAATGCTCCAATTCCAACACTATCCAGAACAATCAAAATTATTCTCTTATTTTTTCTCATCAACTTCTCCTTTAAAAATTGATAAATTCAATTAATATTTAAAATCTAAATCTTGTAATAACTATCTCTTCAAGTGAGCGCGGGGGTGTAATCTATCATAGATCTCTCTAAGATAGGATTGACTGAGATGTATATATACCTGGGTTGTTGAAATATCAGAATGACCAAGCATTTCCTGAACTGCTCTAATTTCAGCTCCATTTTCTATTAAATGAGTGGCAAAACTGTGTCTTAAAATATGGGGTGTTACTTTATTATAAAGTCCAACTTGTTTAGCTCTGCTTTTTATAATTTTCCAATAACCCTGTCTGGTAAGTCTTTTACCCCGAAAATTTAAAAAAAGTGCATATTCCCTGAAAGCTGGTTTTAATTTACCTCTACTATGTTCTAAATAGCTTCTAACATAAAATATTGCACTTTTCCCAATAGGAACTATCCTTTCTTTACTTCCCTTTCCCATGCATCTTAAAAATCCGTCTTCCAGGTCAACATCACCTACATTCAATGAAATAAGTTCAGAAACTCTGACACCACTTGCATACATCAGTTCTAACATAGCCTTATTTCTAAAATCTAATGGTGTTATTAAATCTTTGAAATCAAGCAAAAAATTTACTTCAGCAATACTTAAAATTTTTGGAAGAATTTTTTTAGTAGAAGGAATCTTTATATGAGAAGCTGGATTGTGAGAACAATATTCTTCTCTAAGTAAAAGTTTAGAAAAAGACCTGATCGATGTGACCATTCTTGCTACTGTAGTAGAAGAATATCTTTTTTTTCTAAGTGAATTCAAATACTTTGATATTACTTCCCTTTTTATATTATCAAGAGATTTTATTTCACTATCTTGTATGTAATTTAAATATTTTATAATATCTCTTCTATATGAATCTATTGTATTTTGCGATAATCCTTTTTCTACCGTAATATAATTTATAAAATCTCTTAGAGCCTTTTCATATATTTTTTCTTTTTCCATTTATTCTGTGAAAATTTTCAGTCTTTTGTAATATTAAATTTAATATATTGAAAATATCAAAAGTAAGCTATTTTTTTTGAGAAGCTATCGTAATACCAACAATAGTTTTTGCATCCATTATTTCACCATTAAGGATTTTATCTTTAACTTCCTTTAATGGAATTATTACCCTATTAATAAATTCATCTTTCTCAGATTTTTTTACTTTTACTTGAGATTTTCTTATATTTTTAATATTATTCTGAACATCTTTAAAATTCTCTCCTTTATTACCTGCCTTAGACAAATCTTCAAGCTCTTTAGCTAAATAGATATGTATTATCTCATTACAATATCCAGGAGATGGGTAAACTGAAATTAGCTTCTTCCATTTATTCGCTCTCACTTGAATTTCCTCTTCAAGCTCCCTTTTTGCACATATAATAGGTTTTTCGCCCTCTTCTAATGTACCAGCTGGTAACTCTAAAGTATGTCTTTCTATTGCAAATCTGTATTGTCTTACCATAACAACTTCATTTCTTGAAGTCATTGGAACAATAGCTACTGCTCCTGGATGAGAAACAACTTCTCTTTCTGTAACATTTTTGTCAGGAAGTTTTACCTCACTTGCAGTTAATTTAAGAAGTTTTCCTCTAAAAACTTCTTTAGATTTTATTAATCTTTCTTCAAAATTAAATTCTTTATTTTCCATTTTTTTATTTTATTTCTTTCTTTTATATTCTAATGCAGCTTTTATAAATTCTCTAAAAAGTGGGTGTGCTCTATTAGGTCTTGACTTAAATTCTGGATGGAATTGCCCCGCTAAAAACCATGGGTGATCTTTCAGTTCAATTATTTCTACTAACTTCCCATCTGGTGATTTTCCACTAATTTTTAAACCTTTATTGGTTAAATCATCTAAATAATCATTATTAAATTCATACCTATGTCTATGTCTTTCACATATTAATTCCTTGTTATAAGCATTAAATGCTTTAGTTTTAGGCAATAATTTGCACGGATATTCCCCCAGTCTCATAGTTCCACCTTTATCTTTAATTTGCTTTTGCTCTGGAAGCAAATCGATAACTGGATGTGGCGTTTCAGGATTAAATTCTGAACTATTTGCAT
>DAOWJR010000019.1 GCA_030640275.1 Actinomycetes bacterium
CAAGGGGACAATTAATTGAGATAGGAGGTTCTTTTAGAATTCCAGATGTTATAAGTTCGAGTGGAGCTATAATTAGAGAAGTTGGTACCACCAACAAAACAAGATTATCGGACTATCAAAAAGCAATCACTGATGAAACAGCTATTATCTTGAGAGCTCATACTTCCAATTACAGGATTGTAGGATTTGCTGAGCAAGTAAGCTTATCTGATTTAGTTAAATTGGGACATCAGTATAATATTCCCATTATGGATGATTTGGGAAGCGGTGTCTTATTAGAACTTGGAGTTGAAGGTTTTGAAGATGAGCCAACTGTGAAAAGTAGCGTAGAAGCTGGAGCTGACGTCATTACATTTTCTGGGGACAAATTATTAGGAGGTCCACAGGCGGGAATAATTTTAGGAAAATCTGAACTTGTTGAAAAAATGGGAACAAATCCTTTAGCAAGAGCTTTAAGAGTGGATAAGATGATACTTGTTGCACTTGAAACTACACTAAGATTATACCTTAATCCCAAAATGGCTAGAAGCCAGATACCAGTGATACAGATGATAACTTGTCCTATTGGAAAAGTTGCTCGTATGTCAAGGAGCATAGAAGGAAGATTAAAAGAAGAGTTGGGTAATAAATGTGATATTGATATTAAAAAAGATTATTCTAAGGTTGGTGGTGGTGCACTGCCATTATTAGATTTAGAAACAAGAGTTGTTACATTATCACCAAATACAATTTCATCTGATAAATTAGCTTTGAAGCTTAGGAGTTTATCTGTACCTATAATTGTCAGGATAGATAAAGATATGCTAATTATTGATCCAAGAACTCTTCTACCTGGTGAGGATGAAATAGTAGTAAATTTGGTAAAGGAGGCAATTCTTAGTGAATAAAAATTCCTATCCTTCAGTCATAATAGGGACAGCAGGTCATATAGACCATGGAAAAACTGAGCTTATAAAGCAAATAACAGGCGTAGACACAGATAGACTAATAGAAGAAAAACAGAGAGGAATGTCAATAGATATTGGTTTCGCTCCCCTGGTTTTTTCTTCAGGTAAAATTGTTGGAGTAATAGATGTTCCTGGACATGAGAAATTTGTAAAAAACATGATAGCAGGTGCATCTGGAATTGACATAGGACTTTTAGTAGTTGCTGCTGATGATGGAATAATGCCACAGACTATTGAACACTTTGATATATTAAAACTTTTAGATATTAATAAGCTATTGGTAGTGATTACAAAAATGGATTTAGTAGATGAAGAGACAGTAGATATAGTTGAAAGTGAAATTAAAGAACTTTTAAAAAATAGTCCTTATAGAGATGCAACAATAGTTAGAACATCTTCAAAGACCAGAGAAGGAATAGAGGAAGTAGTTAAAGAGTTAGAGAGACTAACCTCATTAAAATTTAAAAAAGATATTAATTTGCCAATTAGACTTCCAATAGATCGTGTCTTTACTCTTTCTGGAATAGGTACTGTGATTACTGGTACACTATGGTCAGGAAAAGTAAAATGTGGTGATGAAATAGAGATACTTCCTAATAAAATAAGATGTAGAATCAGAAATGTTCAGGTCTTTAACGAAGATGTAAAAGAAGCACTTGCTGGGCAAAGAGTTGCATTAAATTTAATAGGAGTTAAAAAGAATCAGTTGAGTAGAGGAGATGTTGTTTTAAAACCCCGATATTTAACCCCAACTTCTTTATTAGATACTCATATTGAAATTTTATCAAATCAAAAGAGTAGCCTTAAGTCAGGAAGAAAAGTGAGATTACATCATGGAACGAGAGAGATTATAGCCAAAGTCTCTCTGTTTGGTATAGGAGAGATAAAACCTGGAGAAACAGGTTATGTGAGATTCAAATTGGACTACCCATTAGTTGTTAAAAATTGTGATAAATTTATAATAAGAAATACATCCCTGCTAAGAACAATGGGGGGTGGGTTAATACTTCTCTCACATCCATCTAAAAAAAGAATAAAGAGAGAAAAAATTATAGATAAACTTAATATACTTTATGGTGGAAATAAAGATGAAATAATATCTTTGTGGCTTAAGGAAAATTATCCAGAACCATTAACTACAGGTGAGATATCAAAAAAGTCAGAAATTTCAGTTAAGGAAGTAGAAGATGTGATAAAAAAGTTAGTGCGTTTAAATAAAGTTATTAATATGTCAAACGGTGTATCGATATCTGATGAACCACAATATCTTTTATTAACTGATTTTCAAAAACTTAAACAGGAAATGTTTTCCTATTTAGAAAAATATCACTTAGAAAATATCTTAAAAATTGGAATTGATACTGAAATTTTAAGAAAAAGAATATTTTTATCAATTCTAAAAACAAAGTATGAGATATTGTTACAAAAATTTCAGCAAGATAAAATTATAATTAAAGAAGGCTCAAAAATATTGTCCCCACTTATATCCTATGAGCTAAGTGGAAAGGAAAAACAGAATTATTTATTAGTAAAAAATAGTATAGTAAGTGGAAAGTTTTCACCACCAGATGTGAAAGAGTTATCTAAAAATATCAATCTAAGTATTGAAGAAATTAACCAGATTCTGAATATTTTAAAAAGAGAAAAAAAGGTGATTAAATTAAAAGATGGACTTTTTTTCGCAACAGAATCATTTGAAAAAGCAAAAGATAAATTAATAGAAACAATTAATAAAAATAGAAAAATTACATTAGCTAAATTCAGGGATGTTTTAAAGACTTCAAGGAAATATTCAGAAGCATTATTGGAATATTTTGACAAAGAAGGTTTAACAAAAAGAGTAGAAGATTACAGAATTCTTAAAAAGAATGACTGAAGGAGGTGTGACTGTTCTGGTGGGCAGCTCGGTCTTCAAAACCGTTGTGGGGGGTAGGTACTTCCCAGGTAGGTTCGATTCCTATCCACCTCCGCCAAAAAATTTATAAAATATCAGATTATCATCAAAAAAGTATTGGAAGATTTGAGTATAGTTTCTCCCCTATTTATCCTCTCCCTTGGTGGGAGAGGGAAGGGTGAGGGGGAAGTGAATCTCATTAATAAATAAATTAAAGCATAAAAGAATATATAAAGAAGATGAAAACTACAGTTGCAATAGTTAATTACAATACAAAAGATTTTTTAGATAAATGTTTGAGATCAATATATAGGTTTGGCTCTAAATATGACTTTGAAGTAATAGTTGTTGATAATAATTCAGATGATGGTAGTGTTCAGATGGTAAGAAATAATTATCCAGATGTAAAACTTATTGTAAATTCTAAGAACATAGGTTATACAGCAGCACTAAATCAATCGATAAAATTAACAAATTCCGATTTTTTAATACTTTTAAATAGTGATACGGAGGTCTTTGAAGGAAGTATAGATAGAATTATTGAATATTTAAAAAACAATACTGAAGTAGGTGTAGTAGGACCGAAAACAATTGACCTATCTGGTAATGTACATCTCTCGTGTAGAAGATTTCCATCTTTTAAAGAAGCTGCAATGCATGTTTTAGTGGGTATATTTTGGCCAAAAAATCCGTATACGAGAAGATATAAGATGATGGATTTTGATCATAATAAAGAAGTGAAGATAGATTGGGTGAGTGGAGCATGTATGGGTTTAAGAAGAAGAGCTTTAGAAGAAGTTGGTTTATTTGATGAGAGATATTACATGTATGTTGAAGATCTCGACCTCTGTAAAAGAATGTGGAATGCTGGATGGGAGGTAAAATATTTTCCCGGAGCTACAGTTGTCCATTATATAGGTGGAAGTACGAAGGGAACTGGTGTTGAGCTTTTTTACCAGCAACAAAAAAGTGTTTTTAGATATTTTTTAAAGAATTATGGAAATAGTTGGAGAGTTATTTTAATTCCACTTTTAGCAATAGCATTAGGATTTAGAGTTTTAATATTTTCTATAATAAAAATATATGGGAAGCTTAAAAAAAGAAAATAAAAATGTCTTCAAAACTATGCCACAAAGCTATATAAGATAAATATTATTTGTAATAAATTAGTTTTTTAAATTAAAGGAAATTTTTATATATTTATTATGACAAGTAAGTTAAAAATAGATAATTATAGATGCATTATATGTGACGGTAACAGGTTTAAGGAATTTTTTAATCTCGAGAAGATATCAAAGAAGCCCTATAGGGTTATAAAATGTTCAAATTGCAATATGATTTCAATCTATCCTATTCCTTCTAAAAATTTTATTCAAAGACATTATAATAATCCACTCTATCCCAAATCTGCTTATTTCAGGAATATGACAATAAATTTTAAAGGAAGTCCCGAAGCTAAACTCTTCTTAAAAGGTTTAAATTTGATTGAAAAGTTTTACCCTAATAAGGGAAAGATTTTAGATGTGGGTTGTTCATCAGGAGTTTTTTTAAATATGGCAAAAGATAGAGGATGGGAGACACTTGGAATTGATGTATCAAAAGATTTTGTAAATTATGCCAAAAAGAATTTCAAGTTGGATGTAAGATACGGTTTTTTAAAGGATTTTTCTTTTAAGGAAAATAGCTTTGATGTTGTGACATTATGGGATTTGATAGAGCATACGAGAGAACCAAAGGAGCTACTAAAAGAAGTGTGCAGGATTCTTAAACCTGAAGGGATTGTTCTAATATTAACTCCTGATCAAAATTCTCTAATAAAAAAGACAACTAATTTAAGCTACAAACTCAGTTTTGGAAGATGGAAGACCCCGGTAAATGTAGTCTATGATATTCATCATTTATGCTACTTCTCTAAAAAAAATTTAACAATGCTTTTGAACAAAATTGGCTTTAAGACAGTCTATGTAGGTAAAGAGGAAACAATTTTAGATAGAATAGTTGGGGAGGAATCTGACCACTGGATAAAGAAGAAAAAGTTTGTGGTTTTTGCACTTAGATTAATATTTTTTATTGCCAAGTTAACTGGAAAACAAAATAAATTATTGATATTATCCAGGAAATAGAGGATATTAGTAAATATTATTTAAATATAAATAGTAAAATAAGAATATTATCTAAAATTTTAAATTCCATAAAAACTTATAATTAATTTAAAAAACAATTTATACGGTTATAGTAAAATGCAATTTGAATTCTTAGAATTTTCACTATTTTTAGTAGCAATGATTCTTACAGTGATTTTCACTCCATGGGTAAGAAGATTAGCTCTAAAAGTGGGTGCTTATGTTGATGTTAAAAGGGAAAGAAGAAAGAGGGACATCCATAAGAATATAACTCCAGCTATGGGTGGACTTGCCATATTCCTTTCCTTTTTTATCACCACTTTTTTTGCAATAGGGATTAATAAAAGTCTTATAGGGATAATTTTGGGTAGTTTAGTTATACTTACAGCAGGTATTATAGACGATATACGTGAACTTTCACCGCTGAAAAAATTTTTTTGGCAATTAACATCAGCAATTATTTTAATTATATTTGGATTTTATCCCAGTGTTATCACTAATCCATTTGGTGCAGAACCTATTTATTTAGATAAAATAAATCTTTCTTTTGCTCTCTTTGGAAAATCTCTTATTATTCCAATTTTTTCAATAATTTTTACCATTTTATGGGTTGTGATTTTAGAGAATGCAATAAATTTTCTTGATGGATTGGATGGTTTAGCCAGTGGAGTATCTGGAATTGCTGCATTGGTTCTTTTTGGAATTGCTGCAGAGTCAATTATTTTAACAAAACCTCAAACAGCTATTTTGGCATTGATTTTTGCTGGAGCCATTTTTGGATTTCTACCATATAACTTTTATCCAGCAAGAATATTTTTAGGTGATACGGGAAGTATGTTTTTGGGTTATATGCTTGCAGTGATATCACTGCTTAAAGCAGGGAAAATACCGACAGCAATTATAGTTTTAGGTTTTCCAATATTGGATTTGGTCTGGGCGATAGTGAGAAGGTCTTTTAAAGGGAAGCTCCCGATAAATGCAGATAGAGAACATTTTCACCACCTGCTTTTAGATATCGGATTATCACAACCTCAAGCAGTTATAATACTTTATATTATTTGTGGAACTTTTGGCTTAGCCTCTCTTTTTCTAAAAGAAACCTATCAAAGCAAATTGATGTTAGCTTTTATTTTTGGATTGATGTTATTTACTGCAGCGATATTTATAATCTATACAACGATTAAGAGGAATAATAGAAAAAGATAGACAGTATTGGTTAATTTAAAAGAATTTTTGAATAACCTGAGAATAACCTAAAAGATACTACCAAGCTCACCAAATGGGATAAAACAATCACCAAACTTATTTTTTAAAGTGTGAAGTGTGTTAAACTATTTAGAGTAATATATTAGTGTGTTATTAACAAAATAGGTCTAAAATTTACTCTATAAAAAATAATATGCTAAAATCTCTGAATTGATGAGTAAGGAAATTGGAAACATAAAAAATGAGTGTAAATGAGATAAAAATAGCTGATAACTTATATATATATTCAAGTTCAAGATATCATAATATTAACTCAAGTTCATTTTTAACAGGGGAAGGGGTATTAATTATTGACACTATGCTTTTTCCTGATGATATGAAAAGAGTTAGGAGATTAGTAAAACTTAGAGAACCTAAAGGTATAAAAGATATAATTAATACTCATTATCATTTAGATCATACATGTGGAAATGTAATATTTAATGATGCAAAAATTATAGCTCTTGATTTATGCAGGGATATGATGAAAAGACATGGTAAAGAGATTTTAGAGGAATTTGCAAAGGTTGAGCCTGAAATTGAGGGCACAGAAATTAATTTACCAAATATTACATTTAATAAGAAAGCAAATTTATTTTTTAAAGATGAAGAGTTTGAATTAACCTCAACACCAGGTCATTCTCCAGATTCAATTTGTGTCTATTGGAAAAATAAAGAAATTCTATTTGCTGGTGATACCGTTATTCCAATTCCCTATTTCTTTTATGGTAATAGGGAGAAACTCATAAAAACATTAGTGGATATAGTTGCTCTTAAACCAAAATTGATCATACAGGGACATGGCATGCCAATTCAAGAGGAAAACATAGAAAAAGAATTGAATTCAAAGATTAAATATCTTAAAAAAATTAATGAAATTGTAAAAGAATCTATTGAAATTGGACTATCAAAGAGGGAAATTTATAGAATCCCCATAGATAAGTGTGGAATTGAAAAAGATCCTGATCCAGATGATTCATTTTGGATAAGGGATATACATATATCTAATTTAGCAAGAGTTTATAGAGATTTGAAATAAGTTAAAATTAGAAATAGAAATTGTTCTTATATATATGAAAAGGAGGAAAAATTGACAGCTCCGATAGTCTCCATAGTAGGAAGATCAAAATCTGGAAAAACAAGTCTGTTAGAGAAATTAATACCTGAATTAAGGGGTAGAGGTTATAGTGTTGGTGTTATAAAGCATAATATTCATGATTATGAGATAGATATACCAGGGAAAGACTCATATAAAATAAAAAAAGCTGGTGCTGAAACCGTTATTATTTCTTCTCCTAAAAAAATTTCTATGGTAAAAGATGTATCAAATAATGAAATCGATTTGGGATTATTAGCATTTAAATATTTAGAGAATGTGGATCTGATTCTAACTGAGGGATATAAGAAACAAGCATTTCCAAAAATAGAAGTTATGAGAAGTGAAGTATCTAAAGAACCAATATGCTCTCCAAAGGAAGTAATGGCTTTTATTTGTGATTTTCATATAAAATCATCAAGACCAGTTTTTGAAATAGAAGAAATAAGAAAATTTGCAGATTTTATTGAAGATAGGTTTTTAATGAAAAGGAAGAAGACAAGAATAAATTTATTAGTTGGAGGAAAAAGGATTCCCTTAAAAGGTTTTGTTCAAGATTTTGTAGTAAATACTGTAAAGGGAATAATATCATCCTTAAAGGGAGTGGATAAAAAGAAAAAAATATATATAAGAATAGAGGAGGAAAAGTGATAACACCTGAAAAAGCTTTGCAAATTATCTTAGAAAATATTTCTATTTTAAAACCTAAGGATGTTCCTATATCAGATAGTTTAGGTTTGATTATTGCTGAGGATGTTTCTTCTGAAGAAAATATACCACCATTTGACAATTCAGCAATGGACGGATTTGCTGTTAGGTCAAAAGATACTATAGGTGCATCTCCAAAAAATCCAGTAACTTTATTACTTAGAGGAGAGGCAATAATAGCTGGAAATATTCCTAAAGTTAAGCTAAAAGAACAAACAGCAGTTGGAATAATGACAGGCGCTCCCATTCCTTTAGGTGCTGATACAGTTATTCCAGTTGAATTTTGTAAAAAGTTAGAAGATAGAGTTATTATATATACTCATTACCCTGCGAATATGAATACAAGAAAAGCTGGTGAGGATATAAGGAGAGGTGATAAAGTTTTAGAAAGAAATACTTTAATATATCCAGCAGACATTGGGGTATTAGCTTCTTTAGGTATGGAGAAAATAAAGGTTTTTTCAAAACCAATTGTTGCAATTCTATGTACTGGAGATGAATTAGTAGATATTAAAACTCCTTTATCACCAGGAAAGATAAGAAGTTCAAATACTTATTCATTATCAGCTCAGGTAAAAGAAGCGGGAGCTATACCTTTAGAATATGGAATAATTAAGGATAATATAGAAGAAATAAAAGAAAAAATTATAGATGCTCTGGAGAAAGCAGATTTGGTAATTACATCTGGAGGAGTTTCTATGGGTGAACACGACCTTGTTAGAAATATTGTTACAGAGATTGGTACTGAACTAAAGTTCTGGAAAATAGCTCAAAGACCAGGTTTGCCCACGGCGTTCTGGGTTTTTGAAAAAAAACCAATTTTTGGTCTTCCAGGGAATCCTGTTTCTGTTATGGTTTGTTTTGAAAATTACATAAGACCCTCTATTTTTAAAATGATGAATAAAAAGTTCCAACCTCGACAGATTATAAAAGCAAAGATGGCACACCCGGTTAAAAATAAAAAAGGTCGAGTTCATTATCTAAGAGTAGTTGTTTATAAGGAAAGAGATGAGTTATGGGTAAAAACAACAGGTGACCAGGGTTCTGGTATATTAAGATCTATGGCAAGAGCAAATGGATTATTAACTGTTCCAGCTGAGAAAAATTTTATTGAAAGAGGGGAAGATGTAGAGATTAGAATGCTAAAACCAATTCTTACTACACCAATTCCTATTAGTATTGAAAATTTCTAAATTTTTAAATAACTTAACTTAAAGCTGAGAAGCCACTTACGAAAGCTCACGGTATAGTTTCTTGACTATTTATCCTCTCCCCTGGTGGGAGAGGGAGAGGGAAAGGGAGAGGGGGAAGTTTGAGAAAGGTTAGATTTTCTATTTTAACTGTAAGTGATAAAGGATATAGAGGTGAAAGAGAAGATACCAGTGCGAATGTTATAAAAACCAAGATAGAAAAGCTTGGTTATAAGTTAATTGATTATAAGATTGTTCCTGATGAAAAGAGTATGATAAAAGATGCTCTTACTGATTTTTGCGATATAAAGAAAGTCGATCTAATTTTTACTACTGGTGGAACCGGGTTTTCACCAAGAGATTTAACCCCGGAAGCTACAAAAGAAATAGTAGAAAAAGAAGTTCCCGGAGTATCTGAAATAATAAGATCGGAAGGTTATAAAATTACACCTCATTCAATACTTTCCCGAGGATATAGTGGTATTCGGGGTGATACTTTAATAATTAATTTACCGGGAAGTCCAAAAGCTGTTGAAGAATCATTGGAAGTAATTATTCCAATATTAGATCATGGTATTGAGGTGTTGAGGGGGGAAGCTTATGAATGCGCAACAAAACAGAAAAATACCTCTTAAAAATAGAGACTCTGACAAAAGTATATGTTGACAATGTGTCATTGCGAAGGACAAAGTCCTGAAGCAATCTCATTAAAAAATAAATTTATTTTAGAATTTAAATTATATGAAACTAATAATTTGTGAGAAAAATCAATCAGCAAAAAGAATCTCAGAAATACTCTCAAGAAAAAAAGCTAAGAGAGAAAGTTACTATAAAAATGTCTATTATAGCTTTAAGTGGGATGATGAGAATGTTTTAGTAATGGGATTAAGAGGGCACATTCTAACATTAGAATTTCCTCCCGAATATGAGAACTGGCAGAAGGTTGAGCCTTTTAATTTGATTAGTGCCGAAACCATGAAGGTTCCAAAATCTAAATCTTTGATTAAACTTATTAAGGAGAAAGCTAAAAAGGCCAGTGAAGTGATTATTGCAACTGATTTTGATAGAGAGGGTGAGTTAATCGGATTTGATGTTATTTCTCTAATAAAAAAAGTGAATTCAGAAGTTAGAATAAAAAGGGCAAGATTTTCAACATTAACTTCAGATGATATTAATGAAGCATTTTCTAATTTGGAAGAACCACATTTTTCTCTGGCAATGGCAGGAGAGACAAGACAGGAAATTGACTTATACTGGGGGGCTATCTTAACTCGCTTTATATCGCTTGCCTCAAGAAGACTCTGGGAGAATTATTTGTCAGCGGGAAGAGTACAGAGTCCAACGCTTGCTATTTTGGCAGAAAGGGAGAAAAAAATTACTGAATTTAAAACCACCCCTTATTGGCAGATCAGATGTGAAATTTCAAAGGATAAGCAAAACTTCTTCGCTTTTCACAAAAAGAGGAAGTTTAATAACAGAGAAGAAGCAGAGAAAATACTTAATAAACTATCAGAAAGGGGCATAGTTAAATCAGTTAATCAGGTGAAGAGAGTTAAAAAACCACCATCTCCTTTTAATACGACCTCATTTCTTCAGGAAGCAGCTAAAATTGGTTTTTCTCCAACTAAAGCTATGAATGTAGCTGAGAACTTATATATGGGTGGTTATATAAGTTATCCAAGAGTTGATAATACTGTATATCCATCCTCTCTAAATTTGAGGAAAGTTTTGCAAAGACTTAAGAAATTTAAAAAGATATCTGATTTAGCTGAAGAATTACTAATTAAAAAAAAGCTTATATCAACCAAAGGCAGTAAGATTTCTTCTGACCATCCACCTATTTATCCAACTCGTGTACCCGATAAGAAGGTTATAAGTTCCGATCAGATGAGAATATTTGAGCTTGTATCTCGAAGATTTATGTCAACTCTTGCCAGAAAGGCTATTATTCTAAGTGTTAGTGTAAAAATTGAGATTTCAAAAGAAATATTTTTAGCAAATGGACTACAAATTGTAGATGAAGGATGGATGAAATTTTACCCATATATAAAAACAAAGGAGATATATCTACCACCACTGAAAGAAGGAGATGAACTGAATGTTTTGAATTCTGAAATTTTAGATAAAGAGACTAAACCCCCAGCAAGATATACTCAGAGTAAACTGATAAATAAAATGGAAAAATTAAATTTAGGTACAAAATCGACAAGACATACAATAATTCAAAATCTCTATAATAGAGGTTATATTTATAACAATCCAATAATTACCACAAAAACTGGAATAGTGGTTGCTGATGTTTTGAAAAATCACGCTGAAAAAATATCCTCATCAGAGATGACCTCTGACCTGGAAAATGATATGGATAAAATAGCCTCTGGTAAAGAAAACAAGGAAAAGGTTGTAAAAAAATCAAAACAATTATTAAATGATATATTAATACAACTATCTGATTCAAAAAATGAGATTGGTGAAAAGATAAGAACAGGTGTTTATGAGGATAAGAGGATCGCGGAGTGTCCAAAGTGTGGCAAAGATTTAATAATAATAAAAAGTAGGAAAACAAAAAAAAGGTTCGTTGGTTGTTCAAATTATCCAGATTGTTCTCAAGCTTATCCAATTCCCCAGAAAGGTAGAATATTTCCTACAGGAGAGATTTGTAAGTATTGCAATACAGCTGTAATTAAGATAGTAGTAAAAGGAAGAAAGCCCTGGAACCTATGTCTAAATCCAGATTGCCCATCAAAAAAAGACAAGAGTAGTAAAAAATATCCAGAACAGAAATTAAAAGGCAAAATAAAAAAGAAACTGGAAACTTTTGGAAAATGTCCAAATTGTAAAAATGACCTGGTATTAAGAATAGCTAGAAAGTCTAAAAAAATATTCTTAGGTTGTTCAAATTATCCAAAATGTAAGACAACATTTTCAATACCACAATCTGGGGAGATAAAACCCAATGAAAAGTTATGTGATGTGTGTGGATTTCCTCAGATTGAGATCATATCAGAAGATAAAACATCAAAGATTTTGTGTATAAACAGATCATGTTCTACAAATAAATAGAATTTTTATGGTATATAATTTTTAATAAGGAGGCAAAGAATATGGAACTAAATAAGATTGGAGAATTAATCACGTCAAATAGAATATTATTGGGACCTGGACCGAGCAATTATGACCCTCGTGTAATGAAGGCAATGACATCTCCTTTGATTAGTCATTTAGATCCAGAAATTTATCCCATACTTGATGAGACTGTAGAGTTATTAAAATATTTATTTAAGACAAAGAATGAGGTAACCCTACCTATGTCAGGGACGGGAACAGCTGGAGGAGAGACTGCATTTACTAATGTAATTGAAGAGGATGATAAGGCAATAGTATGTTTAAACGGATTCTTTTCAGAGAGGAATATAGAGATGATAGAAAGATGTGGAGGAGAGGTGATAAGAATTGATGCAGAGTGGGGCAAACCAATAGATATTGAAGAGATAGAGAGAACTCTAAAAGCAAATCCAGATGCGAAAATTTTATCAATGACTCATGGAGAAACCTCAACTGGTGTTTTAACTCCACTTGAGGAAGTAGGGAAATTTTGTAGTCAAACTCCAACTCTATTTGTAGTAGATGCTGTGCCAACATTGGGAGGAATGGATGTTGATGTGGATGGTTGGAATATAGATATATGTTATAGTGGAACCCAAAAATGTTTAAGTGCTCCACCAGCAATGGCTCCCATTACTTTTAATCAGAAAGCAATAGATGTAATAAAGAATAGAAAAACTAAAATACAAACTCTATATCTCGATGCGATTGAATTGATGAGACATTGGGGCAAAGAAAGAAAATATCACCATACACTTCCAATTGTTATGATCTATGCTCTAAGGGAAGCATTGAGAATAATTTATGAAGAAGGGCTTGAGGAAAGATTTAAAAGACATGAAGAAGTAAGTCAACTTCTTAAGAACCATCTAATTGAGATGGGATTCAAACTATTTGCTCAGGAAGGTTATAGACTTCCAATGCTAACATCGGCTGAAATTCCTGAGGGATTCAACGAAAAGGTAATAAGAACTAAATTACTTAATGAATATAATATAGAAATTGGTGGAGGTTTTGGTAAATTAGCAGGAAAGTTGCTAAGGGTAGGGTTAATGGGCTATTCATGTTCTAAACGAAATGTTTACTATCTGATATCTGCCCTTAAAGAGATAATGTCTTAAAATTGCATTTAACTTCAGAAATATAATACAAAGCATTAATTAGAAAGGAGTTTGTATGAAGCCAAAGGTTTTTGTTACCAGAAAATTACCGGAGAAGGCTCTTGAAATGATTAAAGCAGAATGTGATATGGAGATAAATCCTCATGATAGAATATTAACTAAAAAAGAATTAATCAGTGGTGTAAGTGACAAAGATGGTCTACTCTGCCTTCTAACAGATGAAATAGATGAAGAAATTATTGATAGTGGAAGGAAGTTAAGAATAATTGCAAATTATGCTGTTGGTTATAACAATATAGATGTTAGCGCAGCAACTAAAAGAAAAATTCCAGTAACAAATACTCCTGGAGTTTTGACAGATACAACTGCAGATATGGCATGGGCTCTAATTTTTACTATTGCAAGAAGAGTTGTTGAAGCTGATAAATTTACAAAAGAGGGTATGTATAAAGGTTGGGGACCAATGATGTTTTTGGGTGGAGATATCTACGAGAAGACTCTCGGAGTAGTTGGTCTTGGAAGAATAGGAAGAGCAGTAGTAAAGAGAGCTAAAGGGTTTGATATGAGACTTTTATATTTTGATGCTTTTAGAGCAGATGAGAAAGTTGAGAAAGAACTTGAAATTGAATATGTTAGTTTAGAAAAGCTCCTGAAAGAGTCAGATTTTGTCTCAATTCATGTCCCCTTGCTCCCTTCGACTCACCATTTAATAGGTGAAAAAGAACTTTTAACGATGAAAAAAACAGCATATCTAATAAATAATTCCAGGGGTCCCGTGATCGATGAAGAAGCGTTAGTAAAAGCATTAAGGGATAAGGAAATAGCAGGAGCAGCATTGGATGTTTTTGAAAATGAACCAGAACTCTCTCCCGGTTTAGCTGATTTAAAGAACGTGGTAATTACTCCACACATTTCAAGTGCATCTATTGAGACAAGAACTAAAATGGCAGTAATGGCTGCTGAAAATTTATTAGCTGGATTAAAAGGTATTAGACCCCCAAATATTGTTAATCCAGAGGTTTTAGAATAATAAGAAAAAAATATGAGAGGGATATTTATCACATTAGAAGGAATAGATGGATCAGGAAAAGATACTCAGGCTAAGATGTTAGCAAAGTATTTAGAAGAAAAAGGATACTCAGTTCTTATAACCAGAGAACCTGGAGGAACTTTAGTTGGTGAAAAGATTAGAGAGATACTTCTTGACCCCGAGATCGAGAAAGTTGACTTAAGAGCTGAGGTATTATTATTTGCAGCAAGTAGAGCTCAGATAGTTTCAAATGTTATAAAACCTGCATTAAAAGAAGGGAAAATTGTAATTAGCAATAGATATGTCGATTCTTCATATACATATCAAGGGATAGCTCGAGAAATGGGTTTAGATTGGGTAATAGCAGTTAATGAATGGGCTACAAGAGAACTCCTTCCCGATATAACATTTTTTCTTGATATCCCCGAAGAAGTGGGACTGGAAAGGGTTGATAGATCAAGAAATATTAGAGATAAAATAGAAAAAAATGGTGAAATTTTTCAGAGAAAGGTTAGAGAAGGCTACTATAAATTAGCGAAGATGTTCCCTGAAAGATATAGAATAATAGACTCAAAAAGAAATGAACTTCTTATCCACGAGGATATTAGAAAAGAAGTTGATAAATTTATTAAAAAAAATAGTAAATTCTCATTAAAGAAGAAGAATTAAAAGATTTGGGCATAGTTTCTTGACTAAAATGTCTTCGAAACCATGCCACAAATCTCAAAAAAATAAAAATATTAAATTCTGTTTAAAGATGAGTATTAAAAAAGAATTTACACTTTTTAATCAAATTGTTGGTCAAGAAAAAGCATTAAATTATTTAAAAGAGATTGTGATAAGAAGATCATTTTCACATGCTTACATCTTTTATGGACCTATAGGATCTGGAAAGAAGCTCACAGCTCTATCTTTTATAGCAGCATTAAATTGTCCTAAAAGGGGTTGTGGTATCTGTGATAGCTGTAGACAGACAATGAATAAAAATTTTTCAGATTTATTAATAGTTGAACCAAAAGGAAATTATATATTAGTAGATGATATAAGGGAACTTAGAAATAAACTTTCTCTAAAATCTTATAGTGGAAAAGTTAGAGGGGTAATTATAGATGAAGCAGATTTAATGACAGAAGAAGCATCAAATGCACTACTTAAAACTTTAGAAGAGCCACAGTTAAATACAGTTTTTATTCTTATAACTTCAAGACCAAATCGAATTCTTTCAACAATTAACTCTCGTTGTCAGGCAATTCATTTTACTTCAATATCAAGGGATGAAGTTGAAAGGCAGTTAGTAGATAAACTTGAGATAGAACCACAAATTGCAAAATTTCTTTCAAGATTAAATAATTACAATTTCTATAGAGCTAAGGAAATAGTAAGTGATGGTAAAAGTTTAGGAATAAGAGATCAAATTTTAGATATTTTAACTAAAATTTATGATTCCGATGATACTCAAAAGATAGAATTTGCATCGAAAGTAATGAACATAATGGATACAATGTCAACTGATGAAATTGATAAACAAATGACAGAAAAGTTAAATATTTGGAAAAATTTTGCATTATCACCAAAACATTTTTCCAAAGTAAGAGGTGAAATAGATAAGGAAAAGAAGAGAGTCTTAAAAAGGAAAACTTTGCTTAGAGCAAATTGGGTAATGGATATAATTTCATCATGGTATCGCGATCTATTGTTATTAAAATATGAATTAAATAATAAGTTGATAACAAATATGGACTACTATAAAAACTTAAATGAAATAAAGGAAAAAATTGAGATAAAAAAGTTGATTAATATCCTAGATGAAATACAGTACATTAGGAATTTAATGGATATAAATATAAATTTACCGCTTGCAATGGAAACACTTTTTTTGAAATTAGGAGGATAAATTTGGTAAAAGTAGTTGGTATCGTTTTTAAAAAAGGAGGAAAAGTATATTATTTTAATCCCGAAAATTTAGATCTTAGTTTGGGAAACAAAGTAATTGTTGAGACATCAAAGGGGATGGAATTTGGAATCGTGGAGTCTGAAATAATGGACATAAAGGATGATGAACTGGCTGCCCCCCTTAAACCTGTTTTGAGAAGAGTAACTGAATATGATAAATCGTGCTATGAGAGAAATAAATTAAGAGAAGAAAAAGCATTTAATAAATGCTTAGAATTAATAGATAAATATGAGCTTAAGATGAAGCTCACAGAAGTGGAAGTTGCTTTTGATGGATCAAAACTTACATTCTATTATACATCTCAAGAGAGGGTAGATTTCAGGGAATTAGTTAAAGAACTTGCTTTAATTTTTAAAAGCAGAATAGAAATGAAGCAAATTGGGGTTAGAGATGAAGCTAAAATGTTTGGTGGATACGGACTTTGTGGAAGAAGATTGTGTTGTACTCTATTTCTAAAAACTTTTAAGCCTGTTACTATTAAAATGGCAAAAGATCAGGGTCTTCCACTCTCACCTTTTAAAATATCTGGACCCTGTGGAAGACTTATGTGTTGTATAAAGTATGAATACCCCATTTATGAAAAATTTATTAAAAAATGTCCAGTTAGAGGAACTGAAGTAAATACTCCGCAGGGAGTGGGTATAGTCATTGGTTATAATATATCCTTGAAATCAGTTGTGGTTGAACTTGAAAATGAAAGGAAGTTGTCTCTTCCTCTGGATCAAATAGAATACTAATTTTTAATATGTCATTGCGAGGAGCCTAAGCGACGAAGCAATCTCATTAAAAAATAAATTAAATAACTTAAAATAATGTTTATAGTAAAAAATTTTATGCAATATACAATAGGAGGCCGACGTAGCTCAGTGGCAGAGCAGCTCACTCGTAATGAGCAGGTCACTGGTTCAACCCCAGTCGTCGGCTCCATTCTAAATTAATAGTTATAAAAATGGTTTAAGAAGTTTAGAGAGGTAAGATTTGATAAATATTTTTAATAAAATAAAAAAAGTTTTATATGATGAAGTAAAAGAGATGTTACCTATTGAGATTGGTATAAAAGAGTTCTATAAAGAGGTGATAGTTGAAAGATCGAGGGAGAAAAAATATGGTGATTTAGCAACAAATGTTGCATTTGTTTTTTCAAAAAGAATTAATAAATCTCCTATTGACTTAGCACATCAGTTATCCGAACGATTATATTTTCCAGGTGGTGAAATAACTGAGATTTTACCTTCTCATCCTGGCTTTATAAATTTCAAGCTTTCAAATAAATTCATAAATTCTGAATTAACTAAAATTTTAAAATTAAAATCAAGATATGGAACAAACCAAAATGGTAAAGGAAAAAGGATAAATCTTGAATTTGTTAGTGCAAATCCAACAGGTCCACTTCATGTAGGTAATGGGAGATGGGCAGCGTTAGGCGATTGCTTAGTAAATATATTTGAATCAAATGGCTATGAAGTGATTAAGGAATATTATATAAATGATGCTGGAACTCAGGTTGAACTATTAGGAAAATCTGTATTAGCGCGATGTAGAGAAATATTAAACTTACCTTCAGAATTTCCAGAAGGAGGATATCCTGGTAAGTATGTTTATGATATCGCAGAGACTTTAATAGAAAAAAAAGGTAAGGATTATTTTTCATATCAAGCAGATAAAATAATTAAGGATATTTGCATACAATCAACTGAAATGATAATGGGTAGAATAAAGGAAACATTGGAAATGATGGGGGTTAAATTTGATATCTGGTTTAAAGAAAGTGAACTTTATAAAAGTGGTCTTTTTAAACAAGTAGTTGATTTCTTAGAGAAAAAAGAATTTATATATGTAAAAAATGGAGCAAAATGGTTTATATCATCTCAATATGGTGATGATAAAGATAGAGTGGTCATAAAGAAAAATGGGGAACCAACATATTTTGGTGCTGATATTGCATATCTAAAAAATAAGTTGAATAGAGGTTATGATAAAAATATTTATATTTGGGGATCTGATCATCATGGTGATGTAATGAGACTTAAAGCAGCAGCAAAAGTATTAGAAACAGAACCAGATAAAGTTGAGATAATAATAGGTCAGTTTGTGAATCTAACTCAAGGAAAAAAGCCAGTTAGAATGTCAAAAAGAAAAGGCATCTTCTTTACTTTAAGAAAATTACTTGAGCAATTAAACATAGATGTAATAAGGTATTTCTTTGTTATGAAATCTTTAGACACACCTCTTGATTTTGATTTAGACTTAGCTAAAGAAAAAAGTATGGAAAATCCTGTTTATTACATTCAATATGTGCATGCGAGAATTGAAAGTATTTTAAAGAAAGCAAAAGAAAAAGATATTGAGATACCGTCATTTGATAAAATAAACTTTGATTTTATTTCTCAACTGGATGAAATTGCTCTTTCTAAAGAATTAATATTTTACCCTTTTATTATTAAAAAAGCATGTCAAAATCGTGCTACTCATGTAATCACTAACTATTTAGAAAATTTGGCAAAGATATTTCATTTATTCTATACGAATTGTAGAGTAATAGTAGAAAACAATAGCGTAACAAATTCAAGGATGTCTCTAATACTGGCAACGAAGCAGGGAATAAAAAATGCTTTGAAAA
>DAOWJR010000032.1 GCA_030640275.1 Actinomycetes bacterium
AAGATTTATCCGTACAGTATTTAAAAGACCTGTAATAAGTGTAGTTCTCATTATTGTATGTTCCTTGGTAATTGGATTCTGAAGTTCTATAGCATTTCTTAATTGGTCTTTTTTATCTAAACGAAGTAGATCAAAACTTTTCGGATGGTCAAACGAAAAATTCCAAACTTCATAAAAACCTTGTGATGTCATTACATTCTTTAAGTTTCTAACTATGTTTTGCTCTCTATTTAATCCGCCTTTTTGACTATGTACCGGTAAAATAGCTTGAATATTATCAAAATTATGCATTCTGGCAACTTCCTCTATTAAATCTATTTCACTTCTTAAATCAGTTCTAAATGTAGGTATCTGAACTTCTATCACTTTCCTATTAGCTTCTTCTATTTTTTTCACCTTTAATTCAAGAGAACTAAGTATCTCCTCCATTCTTTCCTGTTTAATATCTATTCCAATAATTTTATTAGCTCTTTTAGGTCTGAGTTTAATAGACCACTGAGAAACTGGATTTGGATAGATATCTATTACTCCTTTAATAATATTCCCATATGTATAATTCTCTATTAATTGAGCACATCTATTCAATGCAAATATTGTTGAATTCGGATCCAGTCCCTTCTCAAATCTATTTGAAGCTTCAGTTCTAAGTCTTAACTTTTTGGAAGTTCTCATAATGTTAGCTTGATTAAAATTAGCAGATTCTATTAATACTCTTTTAGTTGAATAGGTAACTTCAGACTCAAGCCCCCCCATTACTCCAGCAATAGCTATGGGATATTCTTTATCAGCAATTACCAGCATTGATGAATCCAGATTTCTCAAATTGCCATCTAAATTTAATATCTTTTCTCCTTCTTTAGCTTTTCTAATTGCAACCTTTTTCCCACCAATTTTTTCAAAATCGAATATATGTAAAGGTTGACCTGTTTCCCACATTACAAAATTAGAAATATCAGCTACACAATTTATTGGTCTTATTCCAATTGATTTTAGAAGAACTTGCATCCAGAGAGGTGTCTTCTTCATTTTAATATCATCAACTATCTTAGTACTATATCTTGGACAAAGTTTTTTGTCCTCAACAATAACCTCAACAATGTCATCAATTTTTGGTCCTTTTTCTTCCAAGATAACCTCTGGAATTTTTAACGAACTATTAGAGAATGCAGCAACTTCTCGAGCAATACCAATTACTCCTAAACAATCAGGTCTAATAGGTGTTATTTCCAAATCATAGATATAATCGTTTATCTCTAATATATCTGCTAAATCCTGACCTCTTTTAAATGTATTATCTAAAATTAGTATAATTTCTTCTTCCTCGCCTAAGTCTAATTCTATCGAGGAACATAGCATTCCTTGTGAATTTATACCTTTTACCTCTCTTTTGTTGATATTTTGGTTCTTTATTTTTGAACCTACAACTGCAACTGGTACAAGATCTCCTTCCTTTATATTATGCGCTCCACAAACAATGGATAGCTTCTCTTTTCCAATATCTGCTTCACATAAAAGTAATTTTTCACTATTGGGATGCAGCTTTATTTTTAGAATCTTTCCAACCAATATATTATTAAAAGTCGCTTTACGTAAAGTTACTGTTTCAACTCTTGTTCCTGATACATTTAATGCCTCTGAAAGTTTTTGAGGTGATAAATCAAAATCTACATATTTTTTTAACCATTTATAAGGTATCTTCAATTCAAACTCCCATTTTATATTTAATTAACTTTTAAACATTTATATTTATTATTAAAATTGCTTTAAAAATCTTATGTCATTTTCAAAAAATAGTCTCATATCATTTATTTTATATTTAAGCATAGCAATTCTTTCCACACCCATTCCAAATGCAAAACCTGTAAACTTTTCTGAATCAATCCCTACATTCTCTAAAACATGCGGATGAACCATTCCTGAACCCAGGATCTCAATCCAGCCAGTTTTTTTACAAACTGAGCAACCTTTTCCCATACATTCTTGACATTGTACCAACACTTCAGCACTCGGTTCCGTGTAGGGAAAATAGCTTGGAAGTAGCCTTACTTTGGTACCCTCTCCAAATACTTTTTCAGCAAAAACTTGTAATGTGGCTTTTAGATGAGACATAGAGATACTTCTATCGACCACAAGTCCTTCAATTTGTGTAAACATTGAAGAATGGGTTGGGTCAATATTATCTCTCCTGAAAACCCTGCCGGGCGAAATAATATATAGAGGAGGTTTATGTTTTTCCATAAATCTAATCTGAACTGGTGATGTATGAGTTCTTAATGGCATTTTTTCTGTGATAAAAAGCGTATCCTGTAATGTTCTTGCTGGATGATCTGGTGGTATATTTAATGCTTCAAAATTATAATAATCCGACTCAACTTCTGGACCCTCTACTACTGTATAACCCATTCCAATAAAAATATCGATTATTTCATTAATTGTTTTAGTTATCAAATGAAGTTTTCCTAATTGTAATTGTCTTCCAGGAAGAGTTATATCTATTTCTTCTTTAAGAATCTTTTCCACTACTTTTTTCTTTAAGCTATTTTTTTTCTCGTTAACAATTTCTTCTATCCTTTTACTTGCTTCATTTGCCTTTTTCCCAACCAATGGTCTTTTATCTTTGGGCAGAGAACTAAGTGATCTTAAAATGTATGTTATTTTACCCTTTCTTCCTAAATATTGATAATATATTTTCTCAAGTTCATCAATGGTTAATGCTTTCTTTGTTTCAATTAAACTATCTTTTAAGTATTTCTCTATATCCTTTATATAACTATCATTACTTTTTTCAATCATAAATTACCCCCTAAATCTTTAAATCTATATCCCTTTACAAGCTTTAATATTTTTTTATTCTTATGTTTAAGTACACCTCTTTTTACTTTAGTCATATTAACTCCATTAAATATATCGTATTGTAAACATCAAGCTTAGATAATACATATTATTAAAAAACCCCTCGCCTTAGGACGAAGGGTATTTCTCCGCGGTACCACCTGAGTTGGTTATTGAATAACCCACTCGGTGCATAGCACTTAACTGTAAAAATTATGCTGAAATTTTTTCCTTTGCAATGTCTACAAGTTTTGAAAAAGCTTTTGGGTCATTTATTGCAATCTCAGACAAAACTTTTCTATTTATATCTATTTCAGCAAGTCTAAGACCATTTATAAATCTTGAATAACTCAACCCATGTTCTCTAACAGCTGCATTAATTCTCATTATCCATAATTTCCTAAAATCCCTTTTTCTTCTTTTTCTATCCCTATATGCATATTTCATAGATCTTAAAACTTGAGTCTTCGCTACCCTATAATTTTTACTTTTGGAACCTCTATATCCCTTTGCAAGTTTCAGTATCTTTTTTTTCTTCTTATGTTTAAGTACACCTCTTTTTACTCTAGTCATATTAACTCCATTAAATATATAAAAAGTCAAATACCTAATTTTTGTCTTGTTACTTTAGCGTCACACTTATTTAGGGTTTTTTCCGCTTTTAAACGCCTTTTTCTTGCAGATGTTTTTTTCATCAACTTTTTACTCATTGTCGGACTTTTATGCACAATTTTACCACTACCACTAATTTTAAATCTCTTCGCTGACCCCTTGTGAGTCTTCATCTTTGGCAATTTCTTTCCCTCCTTTTCTTTTTTTTCTGGTGGGAGCTAATAACATTACCATATTCCTTCTATCTATAGCTGGAGAAGATTCTATCTCCCCTAATTCTTCAACTTCAAGAGCCACTCTATTTAATAATTCCCAACCTATATCAGTATGAGCTAACTCTCTTCCCCTAAATATCACACTTATCTTTACTTTAGCTCCTTTATTCAAAAATCTTTTAACATGTTTTATCTTTGTTTTTAAGTCGTGATCATCAATTTTAGGTTTTAACTTGATCTCTTTAATCACTATCTGTGTCTGCTTCTTCCTGGCTTTTTTCTTCATCAAATCCTGTTTGTATTTATACTTTCCAAAATCCATTATTTTACAAACTGGTGGTTTTGCATCTGGTGCTACTTCTATTAAATCTAAACCCATCTCATATGCTGTATCCAGAGCTTGTCTTAATAAAACGATTCCCATCTGCTCCTTATCTGGTCCTATTAACCTAACAACATCAGCCCTTATTCTATCATTTACTTTTGGGAACTTTATAATGTCTTTACCTCCATAATTTACAAATTTAATTATTTAAGTTTTAATACTAATTACAATTAGTAATTTTTATTCCTTCTGAACTTTTTTTGTTCTTACCTTTATACTTTTTGATTTTAATATTTAAAATGGCGGCAGAAGCCGCCCTCTAACTTAACTACCAAACTAATAGCAATTATGCATTGTTTGGTGAGAAACTCTTAGCTCCTGCTTGTCAAATATAAAATTGTAGGTATTATACATATATTTTTTCCCTTTGTCTACTAATTTTTATTTAGAAATTAATTTTATATTAATGGCTTTTTATTGCTACATACTTTACTTTCTAAATATCTGTTTTTTAGTTCTAAATCTATTTCTTTTAGGAATTTCTCAATTGGGACTGGTCCTAAGTCTAATTCTGATCTGCATCTTACTGCTACGCAATTTGTTCTAACCTCCTTATCTCCAACGACTAACATATACGGAATTTTTAAAACTTGTGCATCCCTTACCTTTTTACTAACAGTTTCCATTCTATCATCTAAATTTACTCTCACTCCCATTTTCTTTAAAGAATCCATAACTTTTAAGGAAAAATCCTTATGACTATCGGTAATTGGAATTAATATTACTTGAACAGGAGCAAGCCAGGTTGGAAAAGCTCCCTTATACTGTTCAACTAATATACCTAAAAATCTTTCAATACTTCCTAATATAGTTCGATGAATCATAACTGGGCGATGTTTTGCGTTATCCTCTCCAGTATAATGTAGATCAAAAGCTTCAGGCATCGCAAAATCCAACTGTATAGTTCCACACTGCCAGGATCTTCCCAGACTATCAAATATGTGAAAATCTATTTTTGGACCATAAAATGCACCTTCACCGGGATTTATAGTATATTCAACACCTTTATGATCTAATGCATCCTTTAATGCTGATTCTGCTCTTTCCCATATATCTAAAGAACCCATATAATCATCCGGGCGAGTTGATAGTTCTATTTTATATTCCTTGAATCCAAATTTGTCATAAATATAAATTACAAAACCTATTGTCTCTATTAATTGCTGTTCAATCTGAGAAGGTAAACAGAAAATGTGAGCATCATCCTGAGTAAAACCCCTTACTCTAAATAGACCATGAAGAACTCCTGACAATTCATATCTATGAACGATTCCCAGTTCTGCCCATTTTAAAGGCATATCCTTATATGAGCGTGGTTTAGTTTTATAAATTAATACACCTCCTGGACAATTCATAGGCTTTACAGCAAATTCTCTACCACTTTTTTCTAAGAAATACATAAGTTCTTTGTAATGATCCCAGTGACCTGACATCTGCCAAAGATTTTTATCTAAAAGTATTGGAGTTCCTACTTGCTCATAACCCCTTTTTAAAAGTTCTTCTTTCAAAAAATCTAAAATGCTGTTTATAATAATCATTCCATTTGGATGGAAAAATGGAAAACCAGGTCCTTCTTTATGAAAACTGTATAAATCAAGTTCTTTACCTAATCTTCTATGGTCTATCTTTTTTGCTTCCTCTGTTTTTTGTAAATGTTTTTCCAATTCTTCTTGAGTAGTAAATGCAGTTCCATATATTCTCTGAAGCATGGGGTTTCTCTCATCACCCCTCCAATACGCTCCAGCTATACTTAATAGTTTAAAAATTTTAACCTTTCCTGTTGATGGTAGATGTGGTCCCCTGCAAAGGTCTATAAAATCACCCTGCTCATATATACTTATAATTTCTTCTTCGATATCATTTATCAATTGCTGCTTATATATTTCACCAACGAATATCTTTTTTGCTTCCTCCTTGTTGACTTCTTTTCTTATTATTGAGATATCTTTTTTTACAATCTCCCTCATTCTTTTCTCAATTTTTTCCAGATCTTCATGTATAAAAGGTTTTTGGGGATCAAAATCATAGTAGAAGCCATTTTTTATTGTTGGACCTATAGCTATTTTAACTCCAGGAAAAAGTTCATAAACTGCATTTGCCATAACATGAGCTGTAGTATGTCTTAAAATGTTTAATCCGTCTTCTTCTTTATATATAACTGGTTCTAAGACTGCATTTTCTATTATTAAGTGAGATAAATCCAATAATTTACCATTTATCCTTATAGCTACAACCTCATCAAGATTTGCTATATCAAATGACTTTAGAACTTCAATTGCACTCACATTCTTATGAAATCTTTTAACTTTATCTGGAAGAATTTTTATCTCTATTAACTCATTACTTTTTATTTCTTCCGACTTACTATCGGTTTTCATAATTCATCATCCCTTAAAATAATATTCTTTAAAAATTTATATATTGATTATAAATTATACCAAAATAATTGCAAATCAAGCATACTACTAATGAGATTAGTCTAAAGTTTAATATATTATCTTCACCTTTTAAGAAGAAAAATTTATAATTGAGTATAAACCTTGTACATTAACACTACAAATCAAGTGTAGAGATATAAAGTATGTTTTAAACTTAATTCAATTGACACCATATAAATATATTATAATTTACTAATCTAATATAAAAAATTAATCTACTATATGAAATCAAATTTAATAATCTTTTTAAAATTTTTAAAAATAGTCTTAGGTTAAATTGGAAAATAATTATTATGTTTTAGGTATAGATGAAGCAGGATATGGACCAGATATTGGTCCACTTGTTGTAACATCTTCACTTTTTAGACTTAGTGAAAAATATAATTCAGAGAAATTTTGGGAGACTCTTTCTGAAATAGTCTCAAAAAAAACAAAGGAATTTCCAGAAAAAGTAATAGTTGCAGATAGTAAAGATATATTTAAAAATCATCCAAAAAATTATTTAATAGGTGAAACTACTGCTTTGTGTTCTTACTGTCTTTTATATCCTGTGCCACTTAATTTTCAAGAATTCCTACAAAATATATTCTTAGATAACTTAGATTTATTTCAAAAAAGATGCAAAACTTTTAGTGAATATACATATAGAATGTGTTGGGGTAATAATAATTTTTTTTCTGAAGATCCTTTAAATTCTAAAAATTTAAATCCAAAACCCTATATTAATGATTTATTCCCAAAACTAAAAAAAGTTATAAAAAGTTCAGGAATTGATTTAATAGATATAAAAAGTATAGTTTTATGTCCACATTTATATAATGAATCAATTACTAAAAAAGGGAAACTTTTTTTAAATTACTTACAATTTGAGAGATTAATAGAAAATGCTTTAAAAAGGATTTTGATAGAAAATATTTCAGTTAAAGATAAAGAAGAGACAGTAAAGTTAGAAAAAAAATATAAAAAAGAAACAAGAAATTTTAAAAAGAATGAGCAAAAGAATAATTTAAATTCAATTTTTGTAATTGCAGATAAGCTTGGATCAAAAAAATATTATATTAATTACTTAAAAAGTGTGTTACTTAGAGATTTCAATATAAAAGTTTTAGAACAAAGCAGAGATATATCTACTTATAAGCTATCAAATAATTCAGAAATAAGAATATCCTTTATAAAGGAAGGCGACAAAACCCACTTCCCCATTGCTTTATCTTCTGTTTTTTCAAAATACATTCGAGAGAGGTTCATTAAAAATATAAATGAATTCTTTGCAACAAAAATTCAAAATTTAGAACCAACAAAGGGGTATGCATATAAAATAGAAAAATTTATTGAAGTTACAAATGATGTAAGAAAAAAATATGATATTGCAACAAATTGTTTTTTAAGAAAAAGGGATAGTCTCTTGTACTTATTTGACTAATTAGATTCTTCCACTCCACTTAGATTGATAATCTGATTTATTCTTTAAGGAAGGACCAGATTCCATCTAAAATCCAATCAGGTTTTATTTCTGATTTACTTACTTCTTCCCTACTAACTACTCCTGTAAGTACTAATGCAGTAGAAATACCTGCTATCTTACCTGCTAAAATATCTGTTTCTAATCTATCTCCAATAATTAATGTTTGTTCTTTATTACCATTAAATTTGGAAATGGCAATTTCCATAATATAAATATTTGGTTTTCCAATAACTTTTGCTTTTACTTCAGATGCAGTCTCAATAGATGAAACTATTGCTCCTGCTCCTGGAATTTCTCCCTCTGGGGTTGGAAATGTAGCATCATAATTTGTAGCAATAAAAATTGCGCTATTTCTAATGGCAAAATTGGCAATTTTCATCATTTCATAATTAAAATCTGGGTCTTTTCCTACAATAACAAAATCAGCTTTGTGTGCTTCTTTACCATTAACTAAATTTAATCCTATTTTTCTGATTTCATCCTTTAAAGCTCTGGCTCCAATAACATATGCTTTTTTACCTTTGATATTGTAGTTTTCATAAAGGTATTTTGCTGTAGCTGTTGATGATGTTATTATTTTGTCATTATCCACTATTATATTCATAGACTTTAATTTCTTTCTATAACCCTCGCTATTTCTTCCAGAGTTATTAGTTAAAAAAATAAAATCTTTATCTCTTTTTTTTAACTCATCAATAAATTCTTTTGCTTTATGGATAGGTTCATCTTGAATATATATAACCCCATCTAAATCTATTATAAAATTTTGAAATTTTTCTATTAATTTCATCCTTAATAATCCTTTTATATCATTACAAATCAGATAGAAATTTTCTTTTTTTCTTCTTTCTATTTAGAAATTCATTAACTATATAACTGGCAACCATT
>DAOWJR010000071.1 GCA_030640275.1 Actinomycetes bacterium
CTAAAGAAATAATTGAAAATAATTTATCAGAAATTTATACACCTGAACTAGAAATTAAGACTGCAAAAATGATAGCAAAAAAGCAGATGAGAAAATATAAAAACTTAGATGAAAAAGTAATAAAAAGAAGAATTATTAATTTCCTTCTAAGAAAAGGTTATAATTACTCAGTTATAGAATCAATTCTTCCAGAAATTCTTGAAAATTTATTTAATTAAGATTTAAAATATGATATGATATAATTCTTGAAAATTGAATATTGCTCCGAGTTAAACATCTAAGGATTTATCTATGATGTTTAACCGGTAAGATAATAAAAAATTATCTTTAAGGGTCAGTTTTGGAAACGAATTGGCCTCCCGTGCTTGGAAAGGAGTAAAAAATTAAACACCAAAATCTTTTCTACACGAGAGGAAGGTGTTTTTTTATTTTCTAATATTATATTCGAAGTAATAATAATCTAAAATAGCTTCAAAAACTAATACTTAAAGAAAGATAGAAAAGCTAAAAAAATAAGGAGGAAAAGAATGAGAAAAATAATATCTATTTTGATAGTATCTATGCTTTTGATTATTTATGTGATTGGATGTGCAACAACGAGTAAAATAGAAGAAAAAGAGATTATTTTATCTACTACAACAAGCACATATGATTCTGGTCTTTTAGATAAATTAATTCCAGCATTTGAGAAAAAATATAATATTTCTGTAACACCAATTGCTGTTGGAACTGGAGAAGCATTGAGAATGGGAGAGAGGGGAGAAGTGGATGTTGTTTTAGTTCATGCGAGATCTGCAGAAGATAAATTTGTAGAGGAGGGATTTGGCGTTAACAGAAAAGATGTAATGCATAATGATTTTGTAATAATTGGTCCAGAAGAAGATCCTGCAAATATAAATGATTTAAAAAAAGTTGTGGATGTTTTCAAAACTATAAGTGAAAATGAGATTTTATTTGCTTCAAGAGGAGATGATTCTGGAACGCATAAGAAAGAAAAGAAGATATGGGAAGAAGCTGGAGTGGAGCCCAAGGGAGATTGGCATATAGAAGTTGGTCAAGGAATGGCAAATACAATTATGGTAGCTAATGAAAAAAATGCTTATACACTAACTGATAGAGGAACATATCTTTCTCAACAGGATAATATACAACTTGTAATATTATTTGAAGGAGACCCTCTTCTTTTAAATCCATATGGTATAATTGCAGTAAATCCTGATAAACATCCAAAAGCCAATTATGAAGGAGCAATGAAATTTATTGAATTCATAACTTCAAAAGAGGGACAGGGGATAATAAAGAACTTTGGTATTGAAAAATATGGACAACCATTATTTTTCCCAGATGTAATCAAATAATGAAATTCCTTAAATTTTTTTAATTAAAAATAGTAATTTTTAATATGGATATATTTATTGAAGGAATAAAACAAGCAATTCAATTACTTGTAGAATTAAATAGAGAAATCTTTTTAATTCCCTGGCGTTCTCTTTTAGTATCAGGTCCTTCTGTTCTAATATCTTTACTTATAGGAATGCCTATAGGTGTAATAATGGGACTTGCAAAATTCCCTGGGAGAAAATTATTATTATCTCTCATATATACTGGTATGGGATTTCCTCCCACAGTCGTTGGACTATTTGTTGCTTTACTTCTCTGGAGAAGTGGTCCTTTAGGTTATTTATCTCTTTTATACTCACCAACTGCAATGATTATAGCTCAAGTCATAATTGCAACTCCAATAGTGGCTGGTTTAATTCTTGCTGCAATGCAACAACTTGATCCCAAATTGCAACTTCAGGCTCTATCCTTAGGTGCTAATAAACTGCAGCTTCTCTGGACATTAATTAAGGAAGCTAGAATTACCTCATTAGCTGCAATTATGGCTGCATTTGGTGGAATAATATCAGAAGTTGGTTCAGCTATGATTGTAGGTGGAAATATTAAAGGAAAAACAAGAATTTTAACCACTGCTATTGTGCTATTTACGAGAATGGGTAAATTTGAGAAAGCAATTGCAGTATCAATAATACTTTTATTTTTATCTTTTCTTGCCAACTTTGCACTTACTTATATTCAGCAGAGAGAGAGGATTTATTGGAAACATTAGTTAAGGTAGAAAATTTAATACATAAATATGACGATAAGATTGTTTTAGATATTGAAGAATTTGAGTTGAATAGGGGTGAAGTATTAGCATTAGTTGGATCTAATGGAGCTGGTAAAAGCACATTTCTTAGAATCCTGAATCTTTTGGAAAAACCTTCTCGAGGAACAGTTAAAATATTTGGAGTTTTTCCTACAAATAATAAGCAAAAACATATTCTAAGAAGAAGAATGGCAATGGTATTTCAAGAACCCTTACTTTTTAAATCTACTGTTTATAATAATGTATCATATGGTCTTAAAATGAGAAAAAAGAATAAAGATTTTATAAAGAATAAGGTTTTAGAAACATTAGAAAAGTTTGGAATTTCTCATCTTATAAATAGACAGGCTGGAACACTTTCTGGAGGAGAGGCACAACGTGTTTCACTTGCAAGAGCATTAGTTTTAGAACCTGAAATTTTGTTATTGGATGAACCTTTCGCTGCATTAGATCAACCGACAAGGGAAGAGTTGAGAGATGATTTATATAAAATAATAAGAAAAGAAAATCAAACAACATTACATGTGACCCATGATAGAAATGAAGCTTTGGTCATTTCTGACAATGTTGCTGTAATAAATGAAGGAGAGATTCTTCAGAGGGGAAGGACAGAGAGTGTTTTTAATAGACCAATTAATGAATTTGTAGCAAATTTCTTGGGAGTAGAAACTATTTTATATGGAAAAATTACAAGTAAGAGAAATGGACTTTGTA
Organism: Actinomycetes bacterium; assembly: GCA_030640275.1. Classification (GTDB taxonomy): domain Bacteria; phylum Actinomycetota; class Humimicrobiia; order JAHJRV01; family JAHJRV01; genus JAHJRV01. The sequence goes on from DAOWJR010000071.1 coordinate 2,864, forward strand.
TAGTAAGTATTAATAATCAGAAACTGGAAGTAGTATCTGACTTAGGAGAGGGTGAGAAGGTTATTGCTTGTATTCGTCCTGAAAATGTAACACTTTTGAAATATTCATTAAAAGCGCCTCTTACAAGTGCAAGAAATTCATTTATCTCAACTATTAAAGATATTTCTTCCTATGGACTTGTTTATAGAGTTGCTATGGATTGTGGTTTTAATTTGACATCATTTATAACAAGAGAATCCTTGGATAGATTAAATCTAAAAATTGGAGAAAAAATTATTTCCAGTATAAAAGCAACTTCAATCCATCTATTATCAAGAAAATAAAATAAATATAATAGTTTGTATAAACATAAATTTTGCAGGGTAAAAAATAAAATGTTAGATAGGTTTGGTAGAAATATCGAATATTTAAGAATTTCTGTAACTGATAGATGTAATTTAAGATGCATATATTGCATGCCAGAAAAAGGTATCTCGTCAATTGGTCATGAAGAAGTTCTTAGATATGAAGAAATAGTAAAACTAGTAAAAATTGCTACAAAATTGGGAATAAATAAAATAAGAATCACTGGTGGTGAACCACTAATAAGAAAAGATTTAGTGAGTTTTATTGCATTATTAAGGGAAATTGATGAAATTGAAGACATATCTCTAACAACAAATGGAATATTTCTGGAAAGATATTTAGATAATCTAATAAGCGCAGGTTTAAATAGAATTAATATTAGTTTAGATTCATTAAATCCAAAAATTTATAAACATATAACTCGTAGGGGAAACCTTAATGATGTGATCAAAGGTTTAAAAAAAGCAATTGATTCTTCAATCAGACCTATAAAAATAAATGTTGTAGTAATGAAAAATATAAATGATAATTTAGAAGATTTTGCAAAATTGTCAATGATAGAACCTGTTCATATAAGATTTATTGAATATATGCCAGTAACAGGTATAGAAAAAATAAGAGGCTTAACTGAAGAAGAAATGCTAAATGAGTTGAATAAATATGGAAAATTAATAAAACCTAAAAATCCTTTTGGTTATGGACCAGCAATATATTATAAATATAAAAATGCTATGGGAACTATTGGTTTAATATGTTCAAATTCACATAACTTCTGTGATAAGTGCAATCGTTTAAGATTAACATCTGATGGTAAACTTAAACCCTGTCTTTTTGGGGAAGAAGAAGTAGATATTAAAACCATGCTAAGAAATAATGTTTCAGATAATATTTTAAAAGAAGCATTTAAAAAAGCAATTTACATTAAACCCCAAAAAAGAAAAATAAATCAAAAAATTCATTATATGTATCATATAGGTGGGTAATTAATAAAAAATTCATTAAAATAAAAGATGGTGATTTTATGAAAGAAATAAGCCATGTTGATTTCAAGGGTAAAGCAAAGATGGTAGATGTTTCTGAAAAGCCTGTTACCAGTAGGAGTGCTAAGGCATGTGGAAAAATATTGATGAAAGAAGAAACATTGAATTTGATTGAAAAGCTTGAGATAAAAAAAGGTGATGTACTTGCAGTTGCAAAAATAGCAGGAATAATGGCAGCCAAAAAGACACATGAGTTAATTCCACTTTGTCATCCATTATCAATAACAGATATAAAAATAGAATTTGAATTGAAAGAGAAGGATAAAAATTTTTATATAACCTGTTCTTCGAAGGTAAAGTGTGATGGAAAAACTGGTGCAGAGATGGAAGCTTTAATTTCTACATCAATAGCTCTATTAACTATTTATGATATGTGTAAAGGAATTGATAGAGATATGATAATTGGAGATATTAGGCTAATTGAAAAAAGTGGTGGAAAAAGTGGCAAATGGAAAAGAAAATAAATATATTTTTAACATTTTATTATTGTCACAACAAATATTAATTATTTACTTAGTTTTTTTCTTGACTAAATAAATATATAGAGTTAGAATTATCCAAGGCTTGAAATTAATTCTCTATTTAGATAGATTAATTAAAACTTAGAAATAAAGTTAAAGCAAAAAAAGTAAGTTTAATAAAATATCTGATAAATAATGATTATAAACATTTAAGGTCTATTAGACAAATAATGATAAATAGAAAAAAATGAATTCAAATTTTTTAGATATTTTTTAAAAAATTATTGTTTTAAAAACCGATATTTAATTAATAGATATAAGTATTAAATTTTAAAGAATATTTAAAAGAACAGATATACATTTATAACTATAACCTTTTAAGTAGTAATTATTATTAGTAGTATAAATATTTAAAAAATTCTTATAATGAAATTGTTTCAAGCCGAGATTTACTCGGCTTTTTTATATTTTGAAAGGAGGAAATAAAATTAATCATCAATTATTGATTTTTATTATTATAGCGACTCTTGGGTTAGCTTTAGGAATAACAATTGGTTACTGGATCAGAAGATATTTATTCAGAGGTCGAAAAGAACGGGCAGAAAAGTCAGCAAAAGAAATCATAGAATTAGCAAAGAAAGAAGCAGAAGCTATTAAGAAAGAAAGGTTAGTTGAAGCAAAGGACAGAGCTTATAAAATTCGTTTAGAAGAAGAAGACAAATTGAGGAATCTAAGAAACGATTTGAGGAAATTAGAAAGTCGTATAGCACATAGAGAAAGTATTGTAGATAAAAAATCATTGAAGTTGGATAGAAGAATATCTATTATTGCGAGAACTGAAAAGGAAATTAATTTAGTAAAGGAAGAGTTAGAAAAGAATTTGCAGGAACAAAAAACTAGATTAGAAAATATTGCTGGTTTGTCTTCTGCTGATGCAAAAGCTGTTCTTATGAAAAGATTAGAGGAAGAAGCAAGATTTGATAGTGCTAAAAAAATAAGAGAGATAGAAGAAGAAGCAAAGGAAATAGCTGAAGGAAAAGCAAAGGAAATAATCTCAACTGCAATTCAAAGATATGCAAATGATTATGTTGCAGAAACAACAGTTTCGGTAGTTCCACTTCCAAATGATGAAATGAAGGGAAGAATTATTGGAAGGGAAGGAAGAAATATCAGAGCTTTCGAGCAATTAACGGGAGTAAATTTAATAGTAGATGATACACCTGAAGCAGTTATACTTTCATGCTTTAATCCCGTTAGAAGAGAAAAAGCAAGAATTGCGTTAGAGGAATTGGTTGCTGATGGTAGGATTCATCCAGCAAAAATTGAAGAGAAATTTGAAAAAGCAAATAAAATTGTTGAGAATCAAATAAAAATTGCAGGTGAAAAAGCGGTCTTTGACGCTGGTATAGCTGGATTAAACAAGGAACTTATTAAAATTTTAGGAGCATTGAAATATAGAACAAGTTTTGGTCAGAATGTACTTCAACACTCTATAGAGGTTGCTCATTTTTCGGGAATTATGGCTTCAGAGCTGGGAATAAATGTTAAAAAAGCTAAGAGAGCTGGACTACTTCATGATATTGGAAAGGCAATTGATCATGAGGTAGATGGTCCACATGCTGTTATTGGAGCTAAACTCGCAAAAAAACTTCAGGAGTCAAATGATATTGTGCATGCAATTCATGCTCATCATGAAGATATAGAACAGCAGAGTATTTTGGATGTGATAATTACTGCTGCAGATACTATTTCAGGTGCAAGACCCAGTGCAAGAAGACAAACTTTAGAGAGTTATATTAAAAGATTAGATAGTCTTGAAGGTATAGCAAAAGAATTTAAAGGTGTAGAAAAATGTTATGCAATTCAAGCTGGAAGAGAAATTAGGGTAATGGTTTATCCAGACTTGGTAGATGATGATCAATCCGCTAGAATAGCAAGAGAATTGGCTGCGAAAATTGAAGAGGAATTGGAATATCCAGGTCAAATCAAGGTAAACGTAATCAGAGAAAAAAGATCAATTGAATATGCAAAATAATAAGTCAAAATACTTGTTTATATTAGTCTATAGTATTACAGAATTAATATAAATAGGATTAATAGACTTAAATAAAACAAGATCTAAATCTAAGTAAAATCTAAAAATATGGAAAGAGATACTGCCTCTCTTCCATATTTTTTTTATACCATTTTTGATTAAAAACAAAAATGAGTTAGAATATGTTATAATAGCATAACAATATAGTTTATCTTTATTGTTATACAATGTAAAAATAAAGAGGAGATTTAGGTTTATTATAGAATATATAATAAATGCACATATAAATACTAAATATTGTCTCAAAATACAATAAAAACATAACAGGAAAAGTAAAAAATAATTTAGTATTGATTATTATCTTAAGAGTTATTAAATATATAATAGAAATAGAGAGTCGAAGAAATAATTATTATAGGAGGTAAAAATGGCTGAACTTTTAAAAGTATCAGCAAAGTCAAGGCCAAATTTGGTAGCAGGAGCTATAGCAGGAGTTTTGAGAGAAAGTGGTTTGGTAAGAATTCAAGTAATAGGAGCAGGAGCATTAAATCAAGCCATAAAAGCAATTGCTATCGCAAGAGGATATGTCGCACCAAGTGGAATAAATCTTGTATGTATACCATCATTTAAAGATATAATGATAAATGGAGAGGAAAGAACTGCTATTCTTCTCACAGTTAAGGATTATAGCAAAGTCCTTGTATAATAAAAAACTATAACTCTTTTTAAACAAAACTAAATGTAATTTTAAAAAGAATAGATAATAAAATATTCAAATTATTATATCTTTTTTTTCCCCCATTTAATCACAAAAAGGAATCTTTCAAATAGTCATATCTCTTCCAAATTAATGAAATATCTTTGCTTACATGAGGTATTTTCTATTACTTTTATTTATCTGTCTATAATTTTTTATATTCAAACACAGTTTATTTTTAACAATTTAGGTAATTTGTGCTCTAAATATTTATTGTTATTTTTTAATGGTTTTATAATAATATATATAGAAGAGCGCCTATATTGATATTATAAAAGGTTAAATTTAGTTGAATTATAAATGTGTTAGTACATAAAAAAGTTGGGTATAAATTTAAAACATATTTCTTAAAGAAAGGTAGAAAATGCCAGCAGATTTACATATTCATAGCAATGCTTCAGATGGTATTCTAAGTCCCTCTGAAATTGTAAAAATTGCAAAAAAGACGGGGTTAAGTGCCATCTCTATAACTGATCATGATAGTATAAATGGATTGGAAGAAGCTATCACTGAATCAAAAAAAAATGATTTAAATTTTATTCCTGGGATTGAGTTAAGCTCAGAGAGTGAGGAGTATGACTTACATATTCTTGGTTATTTTATTGACTATCATTCAAAGCAATTAAAAGAATTTTTAAAAGATCTTCAAAATAAAAGAGAATTAAGAGCAAAAAAGATAGTAAATAAACTTAAAAAAGCAGGAATGAAAATAGAATATGAACAAGTAGCAAAACAAAGTCACGGAGAATCAATAGGAAGACCTCATTTAGCGAGAACATTAGTTGAACTTGGTTATGCAAGTTCATTTCAGGAAGCATTTAGACTTTTTTTAGGAAGGGAAAAACCTTACTATGTAAAAAAATATATAATTTCCCCGGAGAAGGTTATAGAAGTTTTGATAAATGCTAAAGCTGTCCCTGTTTTAGCACATCCTTTCTCTGGTAATAATATTAGGTTTATACAACCATTAGTTAAAATTGGCTTAATGGGAGTAGAAGTTTATCATCCTTCACACAGTAATTTTATGATAAATGAATTAATAAAAATAGCTGATGGTTATGGATTAATTAAAACAGGAGGAACAGATTTTCATGGAAATGAATCTATAATAAGCCCCGATATTAAAATAAAAAATATAGGTGATATAACTGTAACTGATGATGTGGTTGAAAAACTTTTCAAAAAAGCAAAGGAGCTTAGAAAATAGAAAAGATGATAGAAAATAAGAAATTTTCAATAATTACTTTTGGCTGTCAGATGAATAAATATGATTCAGAAAGAATTGCAGGACTTCTTTATAAATATAAAGCTCAGTATGAAGAGAACACACAAAATGCAGATATAATTGTATTTAATACCTGCACTGTTAGAGAAAGTGCTGATGATAGGTTATTTGGTCAATTGGGTAACCTCAAGGGATTAAAAGAAGAAAAACCTGATTTGATAATAGCAGTTGGTGGTTGTTTGGCTCAAAGTTATGGTGAAAAATTACTGTTAAAATTTCCACAAATTGATATAGTTTTTGGAACACATAATATTGAAAGATTTCCATATCTTCTTAAAAGTAAAATACTAACTGGCAATAGAGTTATTGAATTGAAAAATGAAAGTACTTATGATATTTCATGCCTTCCATCTTTAAGAGAAAAATCATTCTCAGCATGGGTTTCAATTATGCGTGGATGTAACAATTTTTGTTCATATTGTATAGTTCCATATGTTAGAGGAAGACAATCAAGCAGACCATCAAGTAAAATAATTAAAGAGGTTAATAATCTGGTTTCATCTGGAGTTATAGAAATAACCCTACTTGGTCAAAATGTAAATTCATATGGGAAGGATTTAGCAGATGATTTAAATTTTCCGAAATTATTAAAAAGTTTGAGTGAAATTTCTGGATTAAAAAGAATAAGGTTTATAACATCTCATCCAAAGGATTTTAACAGTGAAACAATAAAAGTGGTAGCAGAATCTGAGAGATTATGCAATCATTTTCACCTTCCATTACAAGCAGGATCTAACAAGGTATTAAAAGATATGAATAGAGGTTATAGAAAAGACGAGTATTTAAGACTAATTGAAGAAATATACAACATGAGTCCAGATGCTAGTATAACGACTGATATAATAGTTGGTTTTCCGACAGAAACCGAGAAAGATTTTCTTGAAACATTGGATGTAGTAGAAAAGGTAAAATTTGATAATGCTTTTACTTTTATATATTCACCAAGACCGGGAACTAAAGCTATAAAATTTAATAATAATTTTTCACATAAAGAAAAAATGAATCGTTTTAAAAGATTGGTAGAAAAACAAACTTCTATAAGTCAGAAAAAAAATGATCACTTAATTGGTAAAAGTTTTGATGTTTTAGTGGAGGATTTCTCAAAGAAGGATAAAGAAATGCTTATGGGTAGAACAAAAACGAATAAGATTATTAATTTTAAAGGTGATTCAAATCTAATTGGTAGAATAGTTTATGTAGATATAATATCTGCAAAAGCTCATTACTTAATTGGAAAATTAAAGTTGTAAAGAGGTAATTAGATGTCAGGCATATCTTTAGGAATAATAGCACCTCATCCACCAATCATAGTTCCACCAATTGGAAGCGAGTATGATCTTAAACAGGTAGAAAAAACTATTTCAGCTTTAAAGAAAGTAAATAAAGACATTAAACAGATAAATCCTGAAATTTTAATTACTATTTCTCCTCATAGTCCAGTATATCGTGATGCATATGCAATAAGAGTACAAAATATATTAATGGGAAGCTTATCAAATTTTGGTTATAAGCAAATATCAATCCAAATGAAAAATGATGCTGCATTTATTGAATCACTAATAGAAAATATGAATAAGAATTCAATAAAGGCGATAAAAATAGATGAAAATGAAGATTTTATTTATGGTCAAAATGAATTGGATCATGGAGTAATAGTTCCTCTTTATTACCTAACTAATGAAGATAAATACAATTTGATTAGTCTCTCAATATCTTTTCTAAATTATCAAAATCATTATAAATTTGGAAAAGTAATTAATGATACTGTTAAGGAAACTGGAAAAGACGCTGTTTTTATAGCAAGTGGAGATTTGTCTCATAGATTAAAACCTGGAGCACCAGCTGGTTTTCATCCAGATGGTGAGAAATTTGATAAGAAGATAGTTGAGATAATAAATAGTTCAAGGTTTGATGAACTATTCCAATTAGACGATAAATTAATTTACAATGCTGGAGAATGTGGATTACGTTCAATATTTGTTCTTGCAGGCTGTTTTGATGGAAAAGATGTAGAATCCAAAGTATTATCATATGAAGGTCCGTTTGGCGTAGGCTACATGGTAGCAGAAATTATTCCTATTCAATAATAATACTTATTTATTTTGTCATTGTAGAAAAAAATTTACAAGAGGAAAAATGGATAAATATGTAGAACTTGCAAAAAAAGCTGTTGAAAAATATATAAAAGAGGGCAAAGTTCTATCACATAAAAACATCCTTGAAGAATTCACTAAAGAAAAAGCTGGGGTTTTTGTATCTATAAAAAAGAAAGGTGAACTGAGGGGTTGTATTGGAACCATCTATCCTACAAAAAATAGCATAGCTGAGGAAATCATTTCTAATGCAATTTCATCTGCCACAAGGGACCCTCGTTTTCTACCTGTTAGAGAAGAAGAGTTGGAGTTTTTAACTTATAGTGTGGATATTTTAAGTGAACATGAAAAAATAGAGAAAATGTCACAACTTGATCCTGAGAAATATGGAGTCATAGTTAAATCGGGATGTAAAACTGGATTATTACTGCCAGATCTTGAAGGAGTAGATACACCAGAAATGCAAGTTAATATTGCAAAAAGTAAAGCTGGTATATTTCCTGATGAAGAATTTGAGATATATCGTTTCACAGTCACTCGTCACAAATGAAGCATTTATATGATGTTTCATCAGAAAATAAGAAAATCTGCAGTAGAGATTATTTTATAAATTTCTTACAAAAATACATATTATTAATTTAAATTTTTCAGAACTTTATTAAATGAAAATAATTGCAAAAGAAAATAAAAAAAAGAGAGTAATAGCACTTGTTGGTCCTACTGGCATTGGTAAAACAAAAATATCAATTGAAGTTTCAAAGAAGATAAATGCTGAAATAATTTCCGCGGATTCAATACAGGTATATATTGGAATGGATATTGGTACTGCAAAACCGACAATTGAGCAGAGAAAAGAAATTACTCATCATATGATTGATATTTGTCCTCCAGATCATATAATGACTGTTGCTGAATTCCAAAGATTAGCAAGAAAATGTATTGATGATATTTCAAATAGAGGAAAAATCCCATTTTTGGTTGGTGGTTCTGGATTATATATTAGATCGGTAATTGATGATTTGCATTTTGCAGATAATATATCTAATAAAAGAGAGAGAGACAAATTAAAGAATAGGGTAGAAACTGAAGGAATAAAATCGTTGTATATGGAATTGATTAAAGTGGATGAAGAATATTCAAAAAAAATTGGCTCTAACGATATAAGAAGAATAATTAGAGCGTTAGAAGTGTATTATACATCTGGTAAAAAATTCTCATCCTTTCAAAAACAATGGAAAGAAAGAAAGTCCATTTATGATTTAACCATGATTGGGTTAAATAAAAATAGAGATGAACTATATAATGATATCGAAAAAAGAGTAGATGATATGATAAGTTCAGGGCTTTTTGATGAGGTTGAAAGATTAATAAAAAAGGGATATGGAAACAAATTGGCCTTAAAACAGGCAATAGGTTATAGAGAAGTTCTCTCCTTTTTTAATGATGAATTGACAAAAGAAGAAGCTATAAACCTTATTAAGAAAAATACAAGAAATTTCGCAAAAAGACAATTAACGTGGTTAAGGGCTGATCCGAGAGTAAATCGGTTTTTTATCAAAAAGAATAAGAAATTTGATAGTATAATTAAGAAAATAATTGAAATTATATTGTAAAAAAATAATTGTTTGAACAATTAAAATAGAAAAATCATTTTATCGGGTAATTATTACAAGGGGTGTAAAAATTGAAATTTACAAAGATGCATGCATTGGGTAATGATTTTATTATTGTTAATTCATTGTTTGAAGAAAATGATATTCCACCTCATCTTATAAAAAATATCTGTGAGAGGTGTTATGGAATTGGTGCAAATGGTGTAGTTGTTCTACTACCTTCTGATAAAGCAGATTTTAGAGCAACTATATATAATGCTGATGGCTCAGAAGCTGAAATAAGCGGAAATGGTATTAGATGTTTGGGTAGATACATATCTGACCTGGGATTAATGCAAAAGAAAAAATTTAATATAGAAACCTTGGCTGGAATAAAGGAGATAATAATCAAAAAAAGGGAAGGTATAATTAATAAGATCAGTGTGAACATGGGAACACCAGAATTTAAAAGGGAAAAGATTCCTATAAGAGGGAAGGACGGAGACCCATTAAATGAAGAAATCTTTATAGGGGAGAAACAAAAAATTTTTACTTCTTGTCTCTCTATTGGTAATCCCCATTGTGTAATTTTTGTGGATGATATAGATAAAGCTCCGGTAAAAAGAATAGGACCAATTTTGGAGAAACATAAACTTTTCCCAAATAATACAAATATTGAATTTGTAGAAGTGAAAAATAAAAAAGAGATTTATATTAGAATATGGGAGAGGGGAGTAGGGGAGACAGAATCTTGTGGAACTGGAGCTTGTGCAGCAGCTGCTGCATCAGTATTAAAAAATAAAACTGAACGAAAATTGGAGGTACATCTTTTAGGTGGAAAATTAGAAATTTTATGGCGTGAGAAAGATAACAATATTATCTTAACAGGTGCTGTAGATTATGTGTATAGAGGTAGACTTTCAGATAGCTGGCTTTTGTCTCAATATGATAGGGAGTGAATAGTAAAAATTGTATTATTATAGTTATTATTATCAGGTTTAATTCTTATATTTTTTTGAAAAATAACTAATTGGAGAAAGATTAAATATTAAAAAATCAACAGAAAATACAACAAAAATAACCACTATAGAACCACGCGAAAAAGCCATTTTGGTAGGCATTAAACTTCCGCATCAAACATTATACCAAATTGAGGAATCATTAAAAGAACTTGCTAATTTAGCAATCACATCAGGTGCAGAAGTGGCTGGAGAAGTAGTTCAGATAAGAGATTCATTTGACCCCAGGTATCTAATAGGTCTTGGCAAAGTTAATGAATTATCAGAAATGGTTAATTCGCTTAATTCAAATACTGTTATTTTTGATGATGAGCTTACATCTTCTCAACAGGATAAACTGAATAAGAAGATAGGTGTAAAGGTGATTGATAGAACAGCTTTAATATTAGATATATTTGCACAACATGCACATAGCTATGAAGGTAAACTACAGGTTGAGTTAGCTCAAATGAATTATTTACTTCCAAGACTTAAGGGAAGAGGAATAGAAATGTCAAGATTAGGAGGAGGAATAGGGACGAGAGGACCTGGTGAAACAAAATTGGAAGTGGATAGAAGAAAAATTAAGAAGAGAATTAGCTTATTGAAAAAAGATATAGACCAATTAAAAGTTCATAGAAATGTTCAGAGACAAAAGAGAAAAGGGAAAAGAATACCATTAGTATCATTAGTCGGATATACAAATTCAGGAAAATCAACACTGTTAAATTTCTTATGTGATAGTAATGTTGAAGTTAATAATAAGTTATTTGTAACCTTAGACCCAACAATTAGAAGGAGAGAAGTAGATGGTGGAAGAGTGCTGTTATTTTCCGATACTGTGGGTTTCATTAAAAAATTACCTCATCAACTTATTGCTGCTTTTAGATCTACTCTCGAGGAAGTTAAGCAATCAGATATACTGCTTCATATTATTGATTCATATCATCCTAACATGGAAGAGCAGATAGAAGCAGTTAATAAGGTTCTAGTTGATATTGGAGCTAATGAAAATATTATACTTATGGTTTTTAATAAAATAGATCTCCTTCCAAGGTTAGAAATAAATAGATTAAAAGAAAGATACCAGGATGGAGTTTTTATATCTGCATTAAAGGGTAATGGAATAGATGTTCTGATTAAAAGGCTGATAAAAGTTATCGATAGAAATACAGTTGAGGTGACATTATCAATCCCTTATAAAAATACCAATATCCTTTCATATCTTCATGAATTAGGCAAGGTAAGAGAAAAAACTTATTTGGAAAATTCTATTGAAGTAAGAGTACTCATACCAAAACATGCTCTACAAAGAGTTGAATGTTTCAAAATAGATAAAGCAGTGAAAGCATAATCTAAATTTTCCTTATTAATGCGATTACTTTTCCCAATATTTTAACATTGGATAATAGTATCGGTTCCATAAGATCGTTTTCTGGTTGTAAGCGTATTTTACCATCCTCTTTAAAGAATCTTTTTACTGTAGCTTCATCTTCTACCAATGCAATCACAATATCACCATTTTCAGCAGTGTTCTGTCTTTTTGTTACCAATAAGTCTCCAGGCTTAATTGCTGCATTTATCATACTTTCACCCTTCACTCTTAACATAAAATTATCTTTAGAGCTAATAAAATTAGTAGGAAGTGGAAAATATTCATCAATATTTTGTTTTGCTAAAAGTGGTGTTCCAGCAGCAATTTTACCTACAATTGGAACTGAAACAAATTTCTTTCCTAAAATCCCTTCATATTTTATAGATGGAGATATTACTTCAATTGCCCTGGGTTTTAATGGATCTCTTTTAATATATCCTTTTGTTTTTAGTTTATCTAAATGACTCTGAACAGTTGCTGGAGAACTAAGCCCCACTGCTTTGCAGATTTCTCTAACTGATGGGGGATAAGCCTTTTTAATAATAAACTCTTCAATAAAATCTAAGATCTGTTTTTGTCTCTTTGTAAGTTTTTCACCAATCATCAATATTCTCCTGTTATTTAATAAACCTTTTATAAAATATATTTTTATTTATCGTATTATAGAAAAACTATGTACGGCAACCTATAGTTAACATGTAAAACAACCCTTTAGGGTTGCATTATTTCACAAGGCTAAAGCTTTGACCTACATTCATCCCAAATTATCCAAGAAGACTCCGCATTGACAACTCCTCATAGCTAAAGCAGGGGGATTCTCCAACTTATACCTTTTTAGACTCTCGTCTTGGGAGTTCCTGATTCATCGTAAAAACCAATGCTTCCACTCCACAGACTATCACCAGGTGTCATCCAGCTAATATATTTACACACTATTTGACTATGTATGTAAGACTGATTGAATGACACTTCAGTTAAATGTCTTATATTCCGTTATATAAATATAAGGGCCTTACAGCATTTTTTATTAAACTTAAAAGAACCAAAATTTTTATATTTTTTTTTAATATATCGTGAACTACTCCTACCTACTCACTACATTCGTGAGGAAGGAGCTTCAAGGTTAACTCACACTCAATTGTGCCACAAAACCTTTAGATTTACCAAAGGATGGAGCTGTGACACCTTTGTGTTCAGCATTACCTTGTTTGGGGCTGGATTCACTGCAAC
>DAOWJR010000037.1 GCA_030640275.1 Actinomycetes bacterium
AAACCACATAAAGAAAATATCAAATATTTACAAACAAAGAGAGATAAACTTTCTCATTTATTTGATTTTGTCGAAAAATAAATTAAATTTAATTGAAATTGTAAAAAATTATAATTTTTTAGAAAGGAGAATATATGGAAAAGAAATTTGAAGGTCATTTGATAGCAAAAGATTTAAAATTTTCAATAGTGGTAAGCAGATTTAATGATTTTATAACCAATCGTCTTTTAGAAGGGGCATTAGATGCTTTAAAAAGACACAAATGTTCAGAGGAAAACATTAAGATAGCTTATGTTCCAGGAAGCCTTGAAATACCTCTTATAGCAAAAAAGTTAGGACTTACAAAAAAATATGATGCTATTATATGTTTAGGAGCAGTTATACGAGGGGATACTCCTCACTTTGAATATGTAGCTTCTCAAGTAACAAGGGGAATTGAAAGAGTCAGTTTAGATTTAGAGATACCAGTATCATTTGGAATTATAACTGCAGACACTATTGAGCAAGCTATAGAAAGAGCAGGAACAAAAATGGGAAATAAAGGATATCAAGCAGCTATATCAGCTATTGAAATGTCAAATTTGTTAAAAGAAATAAAATAAATCGAAAATTCTCTTATTTATTATGAAAATTGGAATATTTAGCGATACTCATGGCGATTATATAGCCATTAGAAAAAGTCTTGAGATTTTTAAGGATTGTGATTTTATTCTGCATTGTGGTGATATATTAAATCATGGTGTTTTCAATCCAATTAAGAAATCCTATAATCCAAGGAAGGCAGCACAATTATTAAATGAATCGGAAAAACCTATAATTTTCTGCAAAGGTAATTGCGATAGTGAGGTAGACCAAATAGCAATAGAAAGGCCCATTCAAAGTCCGATTGCTTATATTATGTCTCAACCTTTTAGAATTCTTATAAATCATGGGCATAATATGAGCAGGGAAGATTTTCTTAAACTTGCAAGGAAAGATAAGTATAATATTATCGCAACAGGTCACACTCATCGTCAATCATTTGAAAAAATAGAGGATATTTATTTCATAAATCCTGGTAGTGCAAGCATTTCGTTAGATGAAAAACCTGCATCTGTAGCAATCTTATATGATAACAAATTATCATTCTTTAATATCAGAACAGGTGAGGTAACAGCAAAATTTATATTGAAGTAATTAACAAAATACAAATAGAAAAAGTTATAAGGGATATATTTCTCTTTTTTGATATATATCTTTACTTCACTATTTTTTCTACTTTTCCAGCTTTAAGACACTTAGTACATATCTTGATTTTAACTACTCGGTTATCCCTTTTTACTTTTACTGTATGAAGATTAGGTAGCCATTTTCTCTTAGTTTTTCTGTGAGAATGGCTTATTTGATGTCCCGATACTGGTCCTTTTTTACAAATTTCACAAATTCTTGCCATAATATTTCTCTTTATGTATTTTTATAAGTATTTATAAAAAATTATTATATAACCTAATTATAAATTATTTTTCAGATTGATAAATAAATAATAAAAAAAGTAGCATATACATATCTTTTATTTGTAATCTTGAAATTATAAAGATATTATTTAAAAAAATCAAATATATTTACATTTTTATTGTTATCAATACAAAATATTAAAGTTAGTTGCTAAATTAATAAGTTAAATTTTTATATTTTTATAAATTTTGCTAAAATTTAAGTGAGGAAACTATACAATATCATTAATCGTCAAATATTGATTAAAGAAGTGATATTAATTTAAAAATTAATTGAACTATTTAAGAGATGTGTTTACAACTCTTAATATTTAAAAATAAATATTACTATTAAATAAAATATTATGATTTGGAGGGTAATATATTGGAATTTAACAAGGAATCTCGTGGTCAAATACGAATATCTGACAATGCTATTGCTGAAATTGTAAGTAATGTCTCAAGTAAATGTTATGGTGTTATAGGATTTGTAAACCCATCCTTAAAGGAAGGTATAATAAAACTTCTACATAGAGAACATCAAAGTAAAGGTGTAATTGTAAGTAGAGATAAAGATAAAGTTAACATTGAAATTCATGTTATAGTCCAATATGGTACGAATCTCAAGCAGGTTGCTAATAGTTTAAGAGATTCAATCAGGTTTAATCTTGAAAAATTAACATCTTTACCAATTGGAAAAATAGATATTAATATAAAGAAGGTAAATGTCAAATAATTTTTTAAATAATAAACAAGAAGTTCAAAAAGGATGTAATTAGTTTGGCCAAAGTACTATCTTCAAATGATTTTTATAATTTATTAGAATCCGGATTTGCTTACTTGCAAAAGAATGAGGAAGAAATAAATGAACTGAATGTTTTTCCAGTTCCTGATGGTGATACTGGTACAAACATGGTTCTAACAATGCAATCTGTATTTCAAGAATTATCATCCATAAATGAATTAACTATGAAAAATCTTACTAATGCTGTAATTCAGGGCTCTCTCTTGGGAGCGAGAGGTAACTCTGGTGTAATACTTTCGCAGATTTTTCGGGGATTATTTAATTATATTGAAAAGAAGAAAGAAGTAAATATAAAAGATCTTGCAAAAGCTTTAGAACTTGGGAAAAAAGTAGCATATGAAGGTGTGATGAAGCCAGTTGAAGGAACGATGTTAACTGTTATAAAAGATATTGCTAATTCTGCAAAATCTGCATCAAGAAAAAGTAAAACAATAAAAGATTTTTTTGAAAAAATTGTGGAAGAAGCTAAAAAATCAGTAGAGAGAACACCCTTGCTTTTAGATGTATTGAGAGAAGCCGATGTTGTAGATGCTGGTGGGCAAGGATTATATATAATCTTTTTAGGAATGTTAAGTAGATTAAAGGGAGAAGAATTAAAACCCACAGTAGTTACAAAAGGAGTTGAATTTATGGGCTTAGGACAACAAAAAGAAGAATTAACTTATACATATTGTACCGAGTTTCTATTAGAAGGAGAAAATATTGATATAGAAAAGTTAAAAAAATATATTGAAAAAAGAGGAAATTCAGTTTTAGTAGTAGGTAATAGTGAAAATGTCCATATCCATGTTCATACCAATGAACCCAATTCAGTAATAAGAAGGGCTTTAAAAGAAGGTGAAATTCATAGTATAAAGATAGATAATATGAAAGATCAAGCTGAAGCTCAAAAAATTGACGAAAAAGTGTTAGATAAGATAGCGGTAGTATCAGTTTGCATTGGCGATGGTAATAAAGCTATTTTTGAAAGTTTAGGTGTAAATAAAATAGTAGATGGTGGTCAAAGTATGAACCCAAGTACAGCTGATATTGCAAAAGCTGTCAATAGTCTTCCCAATATGAATGTAATCATACTTCCAAATAATAAAAATATAATTCCTGCAGCTATTCAGGTTAAAGAATTAACAGAAAAAAATATAGCTGTAATAAATAGTAGATCAATTCCACAGGGATTTTCTACCATGCTTTCTTTAAATAAGGATTTAGAAATGGATGTCAATATTAAATCAATGGAGGAAAGCTTGAGTTATATTAAAACTGGTGAAATAACTTTTGCAGTTAGAGAAACGAAATCCCCAGTTGGTGATATCAAAAAGGGAGATGTGATAGGATTTTATAATAACGAACTTGTAGTTATGGGAAATAACTTAATAGAAAATACAATTTCTTTGATTGAGAAGATGTTAGATGAGGAAAGCGAGATAATAACTCTGTATTGTGGAAAAGATGTAGCTGATAAGGAAAAAAAGGAAATTGAAAATAAGCTTAAAGAAAAATTTTTAGATAAGGAAATAGAGATTCATGATGGTGGTCAGCCATTATATCCATTTTTAATATCCATTGAGTAAATTATTAAGATATTCTTTTTATTTATCATATCATTCTTTTTTATTCACTTATATATAACTTTTTAAAATGTTTGAAAATATTAAAGACAAATACAACCGTTTTGGAGGAATAACATCAACACCAAATTTTCATTATGAACCTGAATTCAAACCAATTCTTCCCAAAGAGAATGGCATAAGGAATCAACTACTTCTCTATGAACCTTTATCAAAAATAAGGGGAGTAGGAATCGGTAATGCCACAACTAATAAATTAGCTAAATTAAATCTATTTTCAACAAAAGACCTACTTTATCATTTTCCACGGACATACCTGGATCTTTCCAAAGTAAAAAAGATTTGTGATGTTAAGGAGGGAGAAGAAATTACAATTATAGGGGTGGTAAAAAGAGTGGATAAGAGCAGAACAAGAAGTAGAAAGGATTTGTTAAAAATATATATATGGGATAAAACTGGATACATAACAGGTATTTGGTTTAACCAAAACTATATTGCTGATATATTAAAAAAGGGAACTTTTGTAGCTTGTAGTGGTGTTGTAAAATATAAGTTTAATGAGCTTCAGATGACGAATCCTCTTTATGACATTTTAGATATAAAGACTGAAAGAAATCAAATTCATACTGGCAGAATAATACCTAAACACCCATCAACTGCTGGAATTAGCACTAAAAATCTAAGAAGGATTTTTAGCAAAACTCTTTCAAGGTATGGAATTTTACCAGAACCTTTACCAAATAAAATCAAGATAAGACAGAATTTTCTTACATCTTTATCAAACTGCATAAACCAGATCCATTTTCCAAGTTCTTTTAATTCATTGAAAATCTCAAAAGATAGACTGATTTATAATGAACTCTTTTTTCTACAATTGGGATTAGCTCTCAGAAAGAAGTCCCAGACTATAGATTTAAAATCCGTAGTGATGGATGTAGATAAACCGAAGATTGAGAAATTTATAAAAAGTCTTTCCTTTAACCTTACAGCAGCTCAGAAAAAAGTTATTAATGAAATAAAAGAAGATATTTCAAAACCAATTCCTATGAACAGATTACTTCAAGGAGATGTTGGTTCTGGAAAGACAGTAGTTGCTTTGATTTCTATGATAATTTCATCATTGAATGGTTATCGATCTGCAATAATGGTCCCCACAGAGGTTTTAGCCTGGCAGCATTATAAGAACTTTAAGAAAATGCTAAAAAAATATCCTTTTGAAGTACTTCTTCTTAGCAGTTCAACTTTACCCGATGAAAAGTTAAAAATTTTAAAGCAAATTAAGGAAGATGGAAACCAGATAGTTATAGGAACTCATGCATTAATTCAAGAGAGAGTGATATTTTCAAATTTAGGATTGATTATTGTAGATGAACAACATAGATTCGGGGTTGCTCAGAGAAAACAGTTAAAAAGTAAAGGTAAATACCCACATGTTTTAATTATGTCTGCAACACCAATTCCAAGAACTATTACTCAGACAATGTATGGCGATTTAGATGTTTCAATTATTGATGAGATGCCACCAGGTAGAGGAAGTGTTGAAACAAGACTTTTCCATCCAGGTGAGAGAGAAGAAGCTTATAACTTAATAAAAAGTGAATTAAATGAGGGTAGACAAGCATTTGTTATTTGCCCACTGATTGAGGATTCAGATTTACTTAAAGTTAAATCAGTGATAAAAGAAGCTGAAGAGTTAAGGCAGGTAGTTTTTAAAGAATATAATGTTGAAATACTTCATGGACAATTATCTTCTAAAAAAAGAGAGGAGATAATGCAGGGATTTGAAAATAAGGAGCTTGATGTTCTTATCTCAACTACTGTTGTGGAAGTTGGAATCGATGCGAAGAATGCAACAGTAATGTTAATAGAAAATGCTGATCGCTTTGGATTATCTCAATTACACCAATTAAGAGGGAGAATTAGAAGAGGGGAACATAAATCGTATTGTATTTTATTTGCAGATTTAAAGACTGATGAAGCATTCAAGAGAATAAATTCATTTTTAAAAACAGAGGATGGGTTCGAGTTAGCAAATAAGGATTTGGAGATAAGGGGAGAAGGTGAAATTTTTGGTGAAAGACAATGGGGTATTCCGGATTTAAAAATATCAAGTATTGTGAGAGACAAGGATATATTAGAGAAATCAAGAAAGGACGCATTTTCTATTATAAAAAATGATATTTCGCTCAGTTCACCAATCACAAAAGTTTTGATAAATTTTTTAAATTTTGAATATCCAGATAATAAATTCTGGCAAATTTAATTAAAAATTATTTTTTTTAATTTTTTATGAGAGTTATTGCAGGGAAAGCTAAAGGAAGAAAATTAAAATGTAAAAAAGGTTTATCTACAAGACCTATGACAAATAGAATTAAGAAAATGGTTTTTGATACTCTCTCAAATAAGGTAGTTGATGCATATATATTAGATTTATATGCTGGCTCAGGTTCATTGGGAATTGAAGCGTTAAGTAGAGGGGGAAAAAGAGCCGTTTTTATAGAAAAGGATTATACTGTTGCAAATTTTTTAAAGCAGAATATAATAAATACATCATTTAAAGATGTATCTGATATATTTATTATGAATGTGACTAAATCTATAAATATCTTAGCCAACAAAAAATTAAAATTTAATATCATATTTTGTGATCCACCATATAAAATAAGTGAAGTCAGGATAAAAAATATTTTAGAAAATATAGTTAAAAGCGAGCTTTTGAATGTAGATGGGGAATTGATTTATCATCATTCTAAAAGGATCTCCTTTTCTGAGATATTTGAAAAGTTGAAACTCATAAAAGATACAAAAGTTGGAGAGTCAGTAGTGTCTTTTTATAGATATATATAAAAAGCTAAAGTCTTAGAAATTTTAAATAAATAAATAAATATTTTTTAGGAGTGGGTTATGAAAGAAGTAGCAATTTGTCCAGGAAGTTATGATCCAGTTACATCAGGTCATAAAGATATATTCATAAGAGCATCGAAATTATATGATAAAGTTATTGTTGCAGTTGCTAAGAATCCAAGAAAGGCCCCTTTTTTTCCAGTAGATGTGAGAGTTATGCTATTAAAAAAAGTGACTGAACCTTATCCGAATATTGATGTTTGTTACTTTGATGGATTATTAGTTGATTTAGCAAAGAAGAAAAAAGCATCAGTTATAGTTAAGGGATTAAGAGCATCATCAGATTTCGAATATGAGTTTCAAATGGCACAAGTGAATCATAAATTAGCTCCAGAAATTGAGACTGTATTTTTGGTAACCAAAACTGATTACGCATTTCTAAGTTCAAGTGCTGTAAAAGAAGTTTTAAGATTTAATGGATGTATTGAAAATTTGATACCGCTAGAGATAAATAATGATTTAATTAGATATTATAATCAATATAAAAAAAATAGAGATTAAATTATTGTGACTTTGGGAGAAAATAAGGATTAATTTAACTTAATTTATTCGTATATTTCTTTAAATTTTTATTAAAATGATTTATTATATCTAAAAATCTATTGGGATTTTTAAAAAGGAGTTATTTTGGATGCATTAAAAGTAATGGAAGAATTCGAAGATTTAATTTCAAAAAGTAAAAGACTTCCTCTAACCTCAAATGTTATTATAAATGAAGGAAAGATCTATGAATTCCTGGATAAATTGAAAGCATCTTTTCCAGAGGAATTCAAACAAGCAAGGTGGATTGTTAAAGAGAGAGATCAAGTACTGGATGATTCAAGAAAAGAAGCAGATAGAATTACTAAAGAAGCACAAGAAAATGTAAATAAGTTGGTTTCAGAAACTGAAATAATAAAGAAAGCGCATAGAGAGTCAGAGGTAATTATCAAACAAGCTGAGACAAAAGCAAGAGGGATAAGATTAGAAGCTGAAGATTACATAGATTCAAAGTTAGCTAACTTAGAAGCAATTCTTCAAAAACTTCTTTTATCAATTGAAAAGGGAAGAGATAAACTATCGGGAAAAACTATAGAAGAAGAGAAGTAAAAGTTTTTTAATTACTGAGTTAAATTACTATTTATAGATTTTATTTAATGTTTTTATAATTTAGTTGATTTTATAGACTTTATGATATATTTTCACAAGTATTTTGTATGGGAAAATATAGCTTAAGTGAACAATAAAAGAAATTAGAATAGTTTGGAGGTGTATAATTGGCTGTTCCCAAAAGAAAAACTTCAAAATCGAGAAGAAATAAGAGAAGAGCACATCATAAACTAAGCTTACCAACTTTGGTTGAGTGTCCTCAATGTCATGAACCTAAAGTTCCACATAGAATATGTCCTAATTGTGGTTATTATAATAAAATGGAAGTAATAAAAGTTGAAAAGAAAAAGAAAAAATAGAAGTTGGAGGTTGATACTTGAGCCTTAAATCTCTTTTTTATCCAGATTCTATAGCAGTTATTGGTGTATCGAGAGAAGAATATAAAGTAGGGCATTTAATATTCGATAACATTAGAAATTCAGGATTTAAAGGACCCTTTTTTCCAGTTAATCCAAAAGCTGATGAAATTCATGGTATTAAATGTTATCCTTCAATATTAGATATTCCAGTAGATGTTGAGATGGCAGTTATAGTTGTTCCTGCTAAATTTGTTCCAAAAGTAATGGAAGAATGTGGTAAGAAAGGAGTGAAAGCTACAGTAATAATTTCTGCTGGTTTTAAGGAAGCTGGAATTGAGGGTTCAAGGTTGGAAAAGGAAGTAGCAAGTATAGCAAAATCAAATGGAATTAGAATCGTAGGCCCGAATTGTTTGGGAATAATAAATACCGATAGTCCATATAATGCTTCTTTCACTACTCATACTCCAAAAAAAGGCAATATCTCATTCTTTTCTCAGTCTGGTGCATTGTGTGCTGCAATTTTGGATTGGTCAATAGAGGAGAAAATAGGTTTTCATAAATTTGTAAGTTTAGGAAATAA
The DNA here is from genome assembly GCA_030640275.1 of Actinomycetes bacterium. Lineage (GTDB taxonomy): Bacteria > Actinomycetota > Humimicrobiia > JAHJRV01 > JAHJRV01 > JAHJRV01. Next base: position 8,775 of record DAOWJR010000037.1, read on the forward strand.
AGCTGATCTAACAGAGGTTGATTTTCTTGAGGATTTTTTAAAAGACCCAAAAACAAAGGTCATTACTGGTTACTTGGAGGGAGTAACTGAAGGGGAGAAATTTATAAAAGTTGTTTCTGAAGTCTCAAAAAAGAAGCCAGTAATTCTTGTAAAATCTGGTGGTACAGATTCAGGTGCAAAAGCAGTTTCATCACATACTGGAACTTTAGCTGGTTCAAAAGCTGCATATGATGCCGCTTTCAAACAAAGTGGTGTAATTCACGCTCAATCAGTTCAGGATTTATTCGATTATTCTGTTGCACTTGCTTATCAACCATTACCATTGGGAAGAAGGGCTGCGATAGTTACAAATGCTGGAGGAGCTGGAGTAATGGCAAGTGATGCTTGTGAAAGAAATGGGATCATACTTTCACAATTTTCTTTAGAAACAATTGATAGATTGAGAAGTTTTCTACCAGGTGCAGCTAATGTTTATAATCCAGTGGATGTTTTAGGAGATTCATTAGCAGAGAGGTATTTGAGAGCAGCGAATTTACTGATCAATGATGAAAATGTTGATTCACTGATAGCAATTTTGGTTCCAGCAGCTCCAACTCAGATAAAAGAAACTGCAATAGGTTTAGCTGAACTTTCAAAGAGAACAGAAAAAACTATTATAGCTTGCTTTATGGGAAAAGATCATGTAAAAGCAGGTATAGAAATATTAATCGATAATTCAATACCAAATTATTACTTTCCAGAAAGAGCTATTGCATCTTTAGCTGCAATGAATAGATATCATAAATATGTAGTTAGTCCAGAGAAGATTTATCAGAGATTTGATGTCAATAAGGAAAAAGTTCAAAAAATCTTTGCAACAGCTATTTCTGAGGATAAAAGATTTTTAGGTGATGAAGAAGCAAGAGAGGTTGTAAAAGCGTATGGTATAAGAATACCAAAAACAGAATTGGCCAAGGATATTAATCAGGCTACTGAGATAGCAGAAAGAATTGGTTATCCACTTGTTTTAAAAGTTGCTTCTCCAGATATATTACATAAGACTGATGTCGGTGCTGTTAAAATTGGAATAAAGAATAAGCAGGAATTAAGAGATTCTTTTGATGATATAATATGGGAAGCAAAGAGATACATGCCAAATGCAAAAATATTGGGGGTGATATTACAAGAATTTATTAGTGCTAAAAGGGAGGTCATATTGGGGATGAACAAAGATCCTCAATTTGGTCCATTACTTATGTTTGGATTGGGAGGAATATATGTAGAAGCATTAAAGGATGTTTCATTTAGGGTTGCTCCTATAACTGAGAGCGAGGCCTGGGAGATGATATCTGAGATAAAATCTTTTCCACTTCTTCGTGGAATAAGGGGAGAGAAATCAGCAGATATTGATTCAATAGTAAACTCATTACTTAGATTATCACAGTTAGTAACTGATTTTCCCAATATTTTAGAAATGGATATAAATCCTTTACTGGTTTATGAAAAAGGAAAAAGGTCTGTAGCCACAGATGTAAGAATTTCTTTAGGAGAGTGATTAAATGGTTACATGTTATATAGTCTCAAATGAGGAATTTTCGGGTAAAAGCACAATTTGTGCTGGATTGGGATTAATTTTGAAAAATCAGGGATATAATTTAAATTTTATTAAACCTGTTGGAACACATCCTAAAAAAGTTAAAGATACAATAATAGATGGTGATACTGAATTTATGTGTGAGGTTTTGGGAACTTGTGAAATTTTATCTCATCACTCACCAATTATCTTGACTCCTGAATTATATACTGAAGGTTTACAAGGTGAAATACCTAATTTAATGAATAAAATAGTTAAAGCACATAAAATGGTGTCTAAAGATGTGGATTTAATTTTGATGGAAGGAGCCCGAAGTCTAAATAATGGTTTGACATTAGGAGTTTCAGTTCCCCAGATATGCAAGGAGATTCCCTCAAAAGTAATTTTAGTAACAAAATATAAATGGGGAATGGTTGATGAGATACTATTCATAAAAGAACAGCTTAAAGAACATTTCTTGGGTGTAATTATAAATATAATTCCAAGAGACGAAATAGAATATATAGATGAGAATATAATTCCCTATTTAAATAAAAATGACATCCAAGTCTTTGGTACAGTAATCGAAAATAAACTGCTTTCCTCAATTAGTGTTAAGGATTTATCAACGAATCTTAATGGAGAAGTATTGTGTGCTCATGATTTTGTAGATGAACTTGTTGAAGCATTTATGGTTGGAGCTATGGGTCAAGAAAAGGCATTGAGATTTTTTAGAAGAGTAGCAAATAAAGCAGTTATTACAGGAGGAGACAGGGCTGATGTTCAATTAGCAGCATTGGAAACCTCAACAAAGTGCCTTATTTTAACTGGCGGTTTTCAACCAAGCGCTATCGTTCTGGGAAGAGCAGAGGAATTAGGAGTTCCTATGATATTAGTACCTTATGATACACTTACAACAGTTGAAAAAACAGAGAAGATTGTGGGACATCTTAGAATACATGAACCTCAGAAAGTAGATAGGTTAATAGAAATACTTACTGAGCAGGTTTCAATTGATAGTTTAAAGAAATCACTTAATATTTAAATATATCTTTTTATAGAATTTATATCTTAGAGATTAGTGGCATGGTTTCGAAGACATTTTACCCTCCCCCCTACCCCCTCCCATAAAGGGAGGGGAATTGAGTGAAATATAAAGGGAGAAACTATATTCAAATTCTTCAATAATTCTTTTATGGAATTAATTGGAGAGAGGATGTCACATGTAACTAGCAAGGAAAATTAAAAGTTGAGTAAAAAAGAAATAAAAAAAATGACAATTGCAATAGATGCCATGGGAGGTGATTATGCTCCCGAAGAGATAGTTGAGGGAGCAATTCTGTCTTTAGAAGAAAAGGATTTCAGTATTATTCTTGTTGGGGAAGAAAAAAAGATAAATAGTTTATTATCAAAGCAAATATTTGATGAGAAGAGGATATCAGTTCTAAATGCTACTCAAAAGATAGAGCAAGATGAAAGTCCTGCAATAGTTGTAAGAAGAAAAAAACAGAGTTCCATAAATATTTGTTCGAAACTAGTAAGAGATAAAGTGGCAGATGGAATGATTTCTGCAGGTCCAACAGGAGCAGTTATGACCTCAGCTATTCTAAATATTGGGAGAATAAAGGGTGTAAAAAGACCCGCATTGGCTGCATTTATACCAACTGTTAAAAATCCAATACTGTTGATTGACATAGGTGCAAATGTTGATTGTAAACCAATATATTTATTACAATTTGCTATTATGGGGAAGATTTTATATAAAAATATGTTAGTGGATGTTCAACCTAAGGTTGGTTTGCTAAGTATAGGAGAAGAAAGTACAAAAGGAAATCACCTGGTCCAGGAGTCATATGAGTTAATTTCCAAATCAATTAAAGATTTTGTTGGAAACATTGAGGGTCACCAGATATTAGATGGAAAAGCAAATGTTATAGTATGTGATGGTTTTACAGGAAATGTTGTTATAAAATCTATAGAGGGAACTGTAGAAATGCTATTTAATCAATTAAAAGATACCTTTCTCACTAATACAATAAGTAAGATGGGTGCATATCTATTAAAACCCTCATTGAAAAGTTTAAAGAAAAAATTTGATTATAGAGAATATGGTGGTCTTCAACTTATAGGGATAGATGGTATTTGTATAAAAGCTCATGGTAGATCAAAATCTAAAGCTATAAAAAATTCTATTAGAGTTGCTACAAAAGTAATAAATAGTGAAATGATACTCAATTTAAAAAGTGAAATAAAAAAGTATTTTAAAGAGACCAGATAGGAAGTAAATATATTTATTTGAAACTAAAAGGGATATTTCTCGTCAAAAGGATTAATAAAAGAATATTTGGAGGTAATATGGAAAGAGATGAAATTTTTGAAAAATTAAAAAAAGTAATTACTGATATTTTAGATATTGAAGAGGAAAAAATATCATTTGAATCAAAATTTTTAGAGGATTTCGGTGCGGATTCTTTAGATATAGTAGAAATGGTTATGTCTATAGAGGAGGAATTTAATATAGAAATACCAGATGAGGATGTGGAAAAAGTTTTAAGTGTAAATGATGTAATAAATTATATTCAGTCTGCAACTTAATCTCTAAATTTTTTAACTTTGTTAACTGAAAGCTTTTAGCAATTAATTATTACTAAAAGCTTTTATTTTATTAAAAGAAAATGAGAGAAAATCCTGGGATGCATTTGATTATTTTTAACAACTGAACTTGTTTGTGATAAACTAACTGATTAAATAATTTTTTTTAATTTTTGAAAGTACAGAATATATGGATACAGAGCAAATAATAAACTGGGCTAAAGATCAAAAACTAGTATTTAAAAAAAAGGAAATTTTAATTAAAGCACTAACTCATCGCTCCTATTTGAATGATATTGATGAAAATACAGAAACAAATGAAAGATTGGAGTTTTTAGGAGATTCAGTTCTTTCATTAATAATCATTTCTTATTTATGTCAGAAATTTCCAACAAAAAATGAAGGAGAACTTGCAAAAATAAAGTCAAATTTAGTAAGTGATGATACATTATCTCAATTAGCTGAAGATATAAACTTGGGAAAAGTAATTATTTTAGGAGAAAATGAGGATGGATCAGGTGGGAGGAAGAAGGATTCAATACTGGCTGATGCCTTAGAAGCATTAATAGGAGCTATTTATTTAGATTTAGGTATAAAAAAGACAAAAAAGTGGGTTATCAATCTATACTCTAAAAAAATAGATGATGAGGTAAAAAACCCCTTTTTAGATGATTATAAAACAAGACTGCAGGAGATTCTATCCCAGAAGAAGGTTGGTAAGTTAAGTTATAAAATTTTAAAAGAAGAAGGACCTGACCACGCTAAAATGTTTTTAGCCAAAGCCTTTTTAGATAAAATAGTGATTGGTGAGGGATGGGGTAGTAGTAAGAAAGATGCTGAACAAGAAGCAGCAAAATTAGCGTTAATGAAAATTTCTAAAAATATATAAGTAATTTATTCTAAAATTTGTAGCATGTTTATAAAAGAAGTTACACTATACGGATTTAAATCATTTGCTGAAAAAACTAAAATTGTCTTTAATCCAGGAATTACAGCAATAGTTGGTCCAAATGGAGCTGGGAAAAGCAATATTGTTGATTCAATTTCCTGGGTATTAGGAGAACAAAGCCCCAAGTCACTCAGAGGTATAAGTATGGAAGATGTTATCTATCTGGGAAGTTTTGTAAGGTCTCCTCTTAATATTGCCACTGTTAGATTAGTTCTAAACAACGAAGATAATACTCTACCTTTAGATTTTCAAGAGGTCTCAATCCAACGTCAAGCTTCTAAAGATGAAAGCAATTTGTATTTATTGAATGACGTACCTTGCAGACTTATTGATATAAAGTCTCTTATTGCCAGTGCTGGATTGGGCAAACAATTTAAATCAATTATAAATCAGGGTGAACTTGATAATGTTTTAACCAGTCATCCTAAGGAAAAAAAGCATCTCATTGAGGATGCTTGTGGTGTAACAAAATATGAAATAAGGAAGAAAAAAGCTTTTAGAAAACTAAAAAAGACTGATATCAATATTTTTAGATTGAAAGATATAGTATCTGAGGTAAACAGACAACTAAAGCCTTTAAAGAAGCAAGCTGAAGTTGCTCAAAGATTTTCGGAATTAGAAAAACAATTAAGGGAGAAGGAATTATCATTAACAGTCACAGTTCTGCTTGATCTTAAAAATACTGAAGAAGGTATTATAGAAAAAGAGGAAATAATAAGAGCAGAAATTGATGATTTAAAAACAGACTTAAATCAATTGGAATCTACTGAAAATGAAATTGCGGAAAAAATGAGAGATCTCTCAGATAAACTTCAAAATGATTTTGATAATCTATATAAAATAGAAAAAAATACAGTTACTATAAGAGGTTGGAAATCTTTGGTATCAGAGAAAAGCAAATATCTAAAATCAATGATTAAAGGGTGGCAGGATTTGAGTATAATTCTGAGTCGGGGTAAAGTTATAGATGAATTAGATATAAATGTACTTAAATCAGAATTAGAAGATATAGAAAATAAGATAAAATCTAAAAAAGAGAAACAAAGAGAAAAAAATGCTCACCTATATGAAATAAGGGAAAAAATAGCTCAGAAAAATATAATTTATGATCAACAAGAAGATGGATTACAATCCTTGCTATTAAGGTTATCAACTAAAACTTCCGATACCCTACCATTATTATCCAGAAATCTAAATTTGTTAAAAGAGAATATTGATGAGATGATTTTAAAAATTCGTGAATATAAATCAATCTTTTCTGAATCCATAGATGTATTAAATAAGAATAAGGATGCCACATCAAATATTTCTTTTAAAAACAAAAAAATTGAGGAGATTATAAATTATAGTGAGTCAAAGTTAATAAATATTAAATCAGAGCTAAAAAATAACCAGGAAATCTCTAAAAAATATGAATCTATTTTGAGTTTGTTAGAGAAAGGATTCTCAGACATCAAAGATATCCCACAACAGATAAATAAATTAATGAATGGTGAAAAAGATATTTTAAGTGAATTAAAGTCTATAGAAGTCTCGATATCTGTGTTTGAGGAAAGAAAGAGTAACCTTAAAGTTAAGCTTAATAGTTTGAGAAAAAAAGATGTTATTATAAAAAGTGACAAAGCATATAGAAAAGAAGCTCTTGAAGAAGCGAAAAATGTCAGAAAAAAAGCAAATTATTTAGAAGATATATTTATCGGGATGGAAAATATTTCAAAACATATTGCTAAAATGTTGAAAGAAATTAGTAGAGGAGATAGA
>DAOWJR010000014.1 GCA_030640275.1 Actinomycetes bacterium
ATCTAAATTACACCTGCAACAACTTTTAAGCAGAGGACTATAACCTATAATTTTCATAAACTTTGCCCCAAAGAAACATGCTATTTTTTTAAGTGACCCTATATCTTCATAATCAAGGCCATCTATTTCATTTAAACATACATAAAGCAATTTAAACAGCACTGCAGATGATCCTCCACTGGATTGAGTTTTTAGAACAACCTCACTGAACAGTTCACAAAATATGAATTTATAGAAGTCATCCGAAATATTTTTAAAGCTCTTAAGTATTTCTGCCTGAGTTATAATATCCAGATTTCTTCCTGTAGCAATTTCTAAATCTACCAAATTAAAAAGCTCAAGCCTGCCCCCAAACTTGCTCTTAATCCTCCTCGCTCCTTTTGCAACTGCACTTATTATTCCATCTTGCTGGGAATACAACTTAATGATTTTATCTGACTCCCCCAATTTATATGACTTTAAAATAACAGCTTTAGCTTTATAAGATGGCATTTATAATGACATTTTATTTGTTAAAAATTTTAGCATACTCTTCTATTATACTTATACCATTACTGGTTCCAAGTCGGGTTGCACCAGCATCTATTAAAGCTTGTGCATCTTTAAATGTTCTAATTCCTCCTGATGCTTTTACGCCTATATTTCTAGTAACAACCTCTCTTATAAGCCTTACATCATCCAGATCTACTCCTCTTACCCCAAAGCCTGTAGAAGTTTTAATAAAATCCGCTCCTGATTCCTCTCCAATCCTGCATACTTTTTCAACTTCTTCCCTGGTAAGGATACCAGTCTCAATAATAATTTTAATATTAATATTTTTGTTATATTCTGCCATCTGTTCTCTTCTAATAATATTAACTACTGTTCCAATTTCCCTCTCAATATATGAATAATTTCCACTTTTTATCATCCCTAAATTTATTACCATGTCCAATTCATCTGCACCTTTTCCTATATTATCTCTGGCTTCAAAAACTTTCGTTTCTATAGTATTTGCTCCTAAAGGATACCCAACTACAGAGCAAATCTTTACATCAGTTCCTGCTAATATTTTTCTTGCAGAGACTATGAAAGATGGGTTTATGCATACCGCTGCAAAATGATACTTCTTGGCATCAACACACAATTTATCTATATCTTTAAAAGTTGCAGTTGGACTAAGCAGCGTCTGATCTATAGTTTTTGCAAGTTGTTCTTTAGTTAGCGTTTTTATCACCTTACCTTTCTAAATAGTTCTTTTTATTTACACGCAGATTATTTACATCATTATTTATATCCCCATTTCTAAATATCATTAGAACAAATAAATCTATCCTCCTGTTATAATTTTAATCTCATTAGATATCTATCCACTGCCTTTCCGTACTCATCTTTTTCTAAGCTAACAAGTATAAATCCAAACCCCTTGTATAAATTAATAACAGTCATATTTTCTGGATCTACTGTCAACTCTACACTCTCTAAATTTTCCTTTTTCAGTATATTGATTACCTCGCTAATAAGTTTTTTACCGATACCTTTTGATCTAAATTCTCTATCAACATAAAGAGAATGAATAAAAGCTGCTCGCATGTCATACCAGTTTTTTACCAGCTCACATACTCCGACAATTTTATTATCACTTATTTTTTGAGCTATTATTAATTTTCCATATCTAATTATGACTGGTATAACCCATTGGTTAATTGATGCCTCACTTCCTAAATTTTTCTTCTCTAAGTTTTTTATTTCATCTATTAACCTATAATCAAAACTCTTTACCTCATTTATACTTATATCTATCATGTTTCCTGCTGACTATAATGGATAAACTTCACCACCTAAAAAATGTCAAGCAATAGTACTGCAGCATCAGCACACATCAGTAACCCTATCTTTAATTTTACAATACCTGTCAATAGGATCTATGAAAGGAATTTATGAAAAACTTGTAGTTCAATTAGCCATCAAAAAGATAAACAGACATTACATCATTTAAAATACTTTCCTGTACATTCTCCATATCTATTTTATCTTTTATTCTCTCATGATCGTAATCATATATATGAAGAATTCCATGTATTACGAGCAAGATTATTTCTAAATTTAAATTCCAATTTTCTTTCTGTCTGGAAACATTATCATCTGCAACTTCAGGACAAATAATTATTTCACCAATCGTAAAAACATCACTTCTGTCTTTAGATTCATCTGCATTTTCACAAGAACCAAATAGATCACTGTCTTCATTTCCAGTATACGAGAAAGACAGGACATCTGTTTCCATATCAATATTTCTGTACTTTTTATTCAACCATCTTATTTTTTCTTTTCCAGTAAAAATAATATTTAATTCACAATTTTGATCTCCATCAAATTTATTTGAAATATATATTGAAATCTTTTCTATAAGATCTAAATCTAACTTTATTTTATCCTGATTATCAATTAAG
>DAOWJR010000073.1 GCA_030640275.1 Actinomycetes bacterium
CCAGCGCTTTTGATGTCAGCTGGAATTGAGCTTCCCAAAACTATAGCAGCGCATGGATTTTTACTTAGAGGTGAGGAGAAATTATCAAAATCAAAAGGAATAGTCTTAGATCCATATGATATTGCTGGTAAGTATGGGGTAGATCCGGTTAGATATTTCTTACTGAGAGAGATAGTATTTGGTAACGATGGTACTTATACAGATGAACTTATGGTGAATAGATTTAATTCAGATTTATCCAATGATATAGGAAATCTTGTTAGTAGAGTATTGGTTATGGTTAAGAAATATTTTGGGGAGGAAATTCCTGAGAAAGATGAACCTCATGAGCTTGATTTACAGTTACAAAAAAGTTGGGAAGTTTGTTTAGATGATTATTTAAAGAATATGAGTGATTTGAAGTTTAGAAAATCCTTAGTTTCAATTTGGTCATTTGTGGCTTCAGCAAATTGGTATGTGGATAAAACTGAACCCTGGTCTTTAGAAAAGAAAGGTAGTACAAGTAAGTTGAAAACAGTGATTTATAATCTATGCGAGGGTCTTAGACTTCTAGCAATAGTTACATATCCAATTATGCCAGTTGATATGGAAAAACTTTGGGTTCAACTGGGTATTAAAGAAAAAATATCATCTTGTAAAATTCCTCAAGATCTAAAATGGGGTCTACTAAAACCTGGAACTAAAATAGGTAAGATATACCCACTTTTCCCAAGAATAGAAAAACAAAAATTATGATTGTTAATTTATCTACTACAAAAAGAATATTAAAAGAATTTAACATAAAGCCAAAGAAAAGGCTTGGCCAGCATTTTTTAATTGATGGCAATGTGCTTAGAAAAATTATAGATATTGCAAAGATTTCAAAGGATGATAATGTACTTGAAATTGGTGGTGGAATTGGAACATTAACTGAAGCACTTTTAAAAAAAACTAAAAAGGTGATATGTGTTGAATATGATAATAAACTAATTTCTGTTTTAAAAGAAGTTTTTAAAGAATTAAATAATTTAATAATAATTCAAGCTGATGCATTAAAATATGATTTCAATCCCCTGATTAAAAGATATTCAATAAATAAAATGGTTTCCAATCTTCCTTACAATATAGCCTTGACTCTAATTTTTGACATGCTAAATAAATATCCTGAAATCAAGAGATATATTGTTCTGGTTCAAGCAGAAATTGGTGAAAGATTAACAGCTAAGCCTAAAGACAAAAATTATACTGCTATCTCAGTAAAAATGTCACTTATCTCTGAAATAAAAAGTTATTTTAGGGTTTCAAAAAATGTCTTTCTGCCATCACCAGAGGTTGATTCAAAAGTTCTTGAAATTCATAGGAAAAAATTCTGTTATGAGCAAATAGATAAAAATAAATTATTTAAATTAATTAATATCTCTTTTAAACACAGAAGGAAGACACTGGTAAATTCAATTTTATTAAATAAAGAATGGAATTTAAGTAAGATTCAAACTGAAGAAATTATTAAGAAGATAACAGGAAACAAAAGTGTAAGGGCTGAGGAGTTAAATTCAGAGGATTTCATAAGGTTATACAGAAATATTCAGAAACAAATTCTAATATGGAAATAGATTAAGCAAAAAAAAGATAAAATTATTAAAATATTGGTGAATGCTCAATAAAAAACATATCATTGCGAGGAGCGAAGCGACGAAGCAATCTCAGTAAATAGATTATTGTCAATAATAGAGATTGCCACGCCACTTTCAGTGGCTCGCAATGAAAAGTAGAGATTTTGTTTGCAATGACAGTGTTAACTAAATACCTACAAATATTGAAATAAATGCAAATAATGGTAAATTATAATAAATAATTAAATATGACTTTATATACAATATATTATAATATTGTAAAAATATTATAAAGGAATAGACAAAAATGCAGAAATTTTGTATAATATAAATAAAAAGTTTGGAGTTGATTATTTTTGCCTATTACTGTAAAAGAAAGATCTAGAATCATGGAAAGAATAAAAGATAAACTTGAAAACCTAATTGGAAAAAAGGTAAGAATCAGAGCAAATAAGGGTAGAAAGGTAATAATAGAAAGAGAAGGGCAGATAGAAAAGTTATACCCAAATATTTTTGTAGTAAAAGTTTACGAGAAGGGAAAAAGAGTTAGTAGAGCATCATTTAATTTTGCTGATATCTTAACTGGAATAGTTAAGATAAGCTCAATTAACAAAGATAAAGACTATTTTCCATGGCTTTCTGAATAAATGTCAATTAAATAAACATATACTATAAAGAAAATTTAATTCTCAATATATAATCTACAAAATTAGATAAAACCATTATTTTATAGATTTCTTTTAATATTCCTCATATTTGTTCTATACCAATCACAAAGTTTCTTTTAAAATCCTTCATGAATAATTGTTATCTATTGGATAAATTTATTTTTTATTTGGATATGTATTAATTTTTTTTCAAAAAGACTTTATAATTCATAGTGAATGTCAGTAAAAATTTAAATCAAGAGAATGCAATTAGAAGATGATTAAAGTAAAAGCAAATGCTAAAATAAATCTCTATCTTAATATTCTTGAAAAGAGGAAAGATAATTATTACAATATTTCCTCCGTTATGCAGAGCATAGATTTAAGTGATGATTTAATTTTTTTTAAAAAAAGCAGTGGAATTAAGATAGTATGTAATGATTTAAATTTGCCTGTAGATGAAAGAAATTTGATATATAAATCTGCAGAATTATTAATAACAAAATTTTTTAAGTTAGACTCTTTAGGGGTTTTAATTATTTTAAAGAAAAGAATACCTATAGCTTCGGGACTTGGAGGGGGAAGTGCTGATGCAGCTGCAACTTTAATAGGTATAAGTAAACTATTAAATTTAGATTTGAGTGATAGCGAATTAATAAAAATAGGGTCTTCTATTAGTTCAGATGTTCCATTTTGTTTAATTGGAGGAACAGCCATAGTTGAGGGAAAAGGAGAGAAAATATCACCGCTTGAATCTTTAAAAGATATCTGGATAGTTTTAATGAAGCCTTCTTACAATTTATTAACCAAGGATATTTATAAGAAATATGATAAAATTGGGAGTCCTTGTTTAAATGATATTGATAAATTTATGAAATCCTTTAGTGAAGAAGAACTACTAATAAAATTTTCAATGATAGAAAATTGTTTAGAAAAGATTGTTGAGAAAGACCATGAAACTATATCCATTTTAAAAAAGAAAGCAATGGAAAGTGGTGCTTTGGCAGCTGTAATGACTGGAAGTGGTCCAATAGTAGTAGCATTATGTGAAGATTTTGACTCAGCATTAAAGGTATATTCAAAGTTGTCCAAGGAAGTTGATGAGATATATATTTCCAAGACTTGCTCAAGGGGTGTTGAAACATTTTCATAAAATATTATTTTAAAAAGAAAATAGTTTTTAATTTTGAGGAGGTAAAGATTGATAGTAGATGCAGTTATTTTAGCTGGTAAAAGCTTCATAAAAAATGATGATGAAATATTAAGTGATAAGGTCACATATCCAATAAATGGAATACCTATGATAGATTATGTTGTAGGTGCCGTAAAAGATTCTAAATATATTAATAAAATTATGATTTCAGGTCATCCTGGCGTTAAACTATCTCATTTAAAAAATAAAATTGATTACTTATTATATTCAAAAAAATCTTTTGCTAATAGAATTAAAGACTCAATAATTGAGCTCAATTCACAAGGAAAAATACTCTTTGTATGTTCAGACATTCCTCTAATAAATGGTGAAATAATCGATAATTTTATTGATATCTGTGATAAAGTCAAAGCTGATGTTTATTTTCCTATTATAAGAAAAGATGAAATACTTTCCAAATATCCCAAGACAAAAAGAACATTCTTCACTACAAGTGAGGGAGAGTTTACAGGAGGTAATATAGCTATTGTTGATCCAAAAGTAATTTTAGATAATCTTGATCTTATAACTGACCTTTTTGAGAGAAGAAAAAAAATTTTGAAACAGGTTAGAGCTATAGGTATAACATTACTTATAAAATATCTTTTTGGAAGATTATCCATAGATGAAATAGAAG
>DAOWJR010000038.1 GCA_030640275.1 Actinomycetes bacterium
CAACTTGATGGCTTTCTTCGAGATTATTTGCATCTCTTAGAAAGGTTTTTTTCATTGTTCCCACCTTCTCTTCAATAGCAATTCTTTTCATCTCAGCAATTATCAGTTCTTTTTGCTCCTCACTTAAAATCAAGGTTTCTATATTATCAATTCCCTTTGCCTTTGGTGCAGTTCTAGCACTAGCACACATTATCTCAGCAACTCTTTTTGTTGCATCAATTTCCCATTTTCTATTATTTTTCAATTTTAACTCCCTTTCTATTTTTAATTTATTTATTTAAAAAACTTATGATTCTAAATAAAAAAATCATGTTAGCAGGATTTTAGTCTAAGAAATATTCATAAAAATGTAAGTAATACGATTTAGAATACAAAATAAATTTAATAATTTAACTCCAAGGTTCAATTATAATTTTATAAGCTTTTCTGTTTACAATTAATTCAACGGACTTTTCAATCTCTTCTAATGGAAATCTACGGGTTGTAAGACTCTTAACATCAATATCTCCATGTGAGATTAATTTCAAAGCTCTGGATAGATGTTTTGGAGATGAAGAATAACTTCCAATTATGGATATTTCTCTTCTATATAGTTCATTAATATTTATTTTTGCGATTTCTTTTTTAATAGCTCCAGCAAAAATTATTATTTTTCCTCCATCTCTAATATAACTCAGGGATTGGTTCAAGATTTTCTCATTTACTATAGTTAAAATTACTAAATCTGCTCCAATTCCTTTAGTAATATTTAAAATTTCTTCTGTAATATTTTCCTTATTTGGATTTAATGCAAAATCAAATCCAAATTTTTTAGCAAAATCTACTCTATTTTCATCAATATCAATGCCTATAGGGATGGCTTTATTCATTTTTATCAACTGGTAAAACAACAGTCCAATTGTCCCTAATCCTATGATCACAACAAAGTCTTTTTGAAACAGATTAATTTTTCCTAATGAGTATAAACAGCATGCTAATGGTTCAGAAAAACTTGCCTCTTCATAGGATACTTTCTTGTCTATCTTTAATGTTCCAACAGAAACATTTTCTTTAGGTACTCTAATGAATTGAGAAAAACCTCCTGGATAGATGTTTGTTGATTTGAATTGTTTGCACATTGAATAGTTTTCATGCTTGCAGTATTGGCAATTAAAACAGGGAACATGGTGAGTAACAACAACTCTATCACCAATCTTAAAATCCTTTACATTTGACCCAATTTCAACAATATCACCAGCAACTTCATGACCTAACACAGTTGGTTTTTTAACATTATTATCAAAGATCTTTTTTATATCTGAACCACAAATACCACATGCGATGATCTTTACTAACATCTCATCCTTATTTATTTCAGGCTTTGGGATTTCGTCTATTAAAAATTTTTTAGGGGAATAACAAAGTGCAACTTTCATATTCATAATTAAAATTTGTAAGTCTCATTTTTATTTGATAATACTACCACATTTATTTTTAGTATAAAAATACGATTCTTATCTTACTAAATAAAATAGGATTTATTTTGGTAAAAACCGGACATTTCTAAATTGGTACTACACATATTCCATTTTAATGTTGACTTTTATTTTTAAAAAAGATAAAATTAATTTACAAATGTGAAAAGTATTCACATATGTGAAAATTATCAAGGGTATATTATGGAAAAAGAAAAACTTTTAATTGAAATTGCAACTTTGTATTATTATGATGGCCTAACTCAGAGAGAGATAGCAAAAAGATTTGGTATTTCTCGCTCAAACGTGTCCAGATTACTTAAAGAAGCAAGACGAAGAGGGATTGTAAAGATAAAGATAAAACGAAAAATCCAATTAGATTACGATCTGCAAAAAGAGATTGAAAATATGTTTCATCTTAAAGATGCAAGAACATTAAAATCTTCGGGACTCAATTATAAAGAAATGCTAAAAGAATTAGGTGCTATTACTGCAGGATATTTGAAAACTATTTTAGTAAAAGTTTCTATAATTGGGATGAGTTGGGGAACTGCTATTTATGAAGTAGTAAATGCATTTGAGCCAGAAGTTTATAAAGACATAGAAGTTATTCAGATGATAGGAGGAATTGGGGCTGAAAATCCAGATATAGATGGAACTGAACTTGCCAGAAGATTAGCAGAAAAAGTGGGAGGAAGATATAGATATCTTCATGCTCCTTTGATCGTTGAGAATGCTGATATTAAAAGGGCTATGATGCAGGAGAGAAATATTAAAGGCACATTAGAAAGAGTGAATAAAGCAGACATTGCAATTGTTGGAATTGGTTCCACAAATCCTAACGTATCCAGTCTTGTACGTGCTGGTTATTTAAATAAAAAGGAGCTAAATGAAATTAAGAAACTTGGAGCTATAGGAGATGTTTGTGCCAGGCATTTTGATATAAATGGGAATCTATGTCAAATAGATTTAAATGAAAGAGTAATAGGAATAGATATAGATAAGTTAAAAGATATTAATTATGTAATTGGTATTGCAGGAGGAAAAGTTAAGGCATCAGCAATTTTAGGAGTTCTGAGGGGTGGCTATATTAATGTATTAATATCAGATGATCAGGCCATAAGCGAAGTTTTGAAATTAAATAAACTACATTAGACCGATTTGGTATTGTATTAACTCATTAATTTTTTTTAAATTATTAAAAATTTTTTTGAAATCATTCAAAATTTGGAGATTTATATGGAACTTTCTCGTGAAAAGCTTATAGATATGCTTGGTAAGATGTACAAGATAAGGTTTTTTGAGGAAAAAGTGGATTATCTTTTTTCTCTTGGTCTTGTTCATGGAACTATGCATTTATCAATCGGACAGGAAGCAGTAGCAGTAGGAGCAGTTTCAGCATTAAAATCTGATGATTATATTCTCAGTACTCATAGAGGTCATGGACACTGTATTGCTAAAGGTGCTGATATTAATCTTATGATGGCTGAATTTTTAGGAAAAGAGACTGGTTATTGTAGAGGTAGAGGGGGATCCATGCATATTGCAGATATTAAAAGCGGGAATTTAGGTGCAACTGGGGTTGTAGGTGGTGGAATACCAATATCAACAGGGGTAGGCTTAAGTATAAAGATGAGAAAAACTGGACAGGTCGTTTTATGTTTTTTTGGTGATGGAGCAGCAAATCTTGGAGCTTTTCATGAGTCATTAAATTTAGCAGCTATCTGGAAGCTTCCAGTAATTTTTCTTTGTGAAAACAATATGTATGGTATGTCCATGTCTGTTAAGAAAGCAGTAGCAATAAAAGATATAGCAAAAAGAGCAGATTCTTATGGCTTTCCTGGGGAGGTCGTAGATGGAAATGATATTTTAGCAGTCTATGAATTTGTATTAAAAGCTGTGAAAAGAGCAAGAAAAGGAGAGGGTCCTTCATTGATAGAATGTAAAACATATAGATGGAAAGGTCATTCAAAAAGTGATCAAAATCTTTATCGTTCAAAAGAAGAAATTGGATCCTGGAAAAAGAAATGTCCTATAAGAAGATTCAAAGAAAAACTGATTTCTAAAGATATCTTAACAGAAGAAAAAGTAAAAGTGATAGAAGAAGATGCAAAAAATATTATAGAAAAAGCAGTGGATTTTGCAAACAACAGTCCAGAACCCTCAGTTGAAGAAATATTTGAGGGGGTATATTCCTAAGTGAGAAACATTATACTCTTATTCTATCATATAACTTTAACAGCTAAGAGAGTTTTTAAAGAGGTGTATTCATAGTGAGAAAGATAACATATGCAGAAGCAATAAGAGAAGCACTTCGACAGGAGATGAGAAGAGATGAAAATATTTTTTTAATAGGTGAGGATCTCGGGATTTATGGAGGTGCATTTGGAGTGACACGTGGATTGATTAATGAATTTGGAGAGGAGAGAGTAAGAGATACACCTATATCTGAACTTGCAATTGTTGGTGCTTCTTTAGGAGCTGCTATAACTGGAATGAGACCTGTTGCTGAAATAATGTTTATGGATTTTATAACCTTAGCAATGGAACAGATTGTAAATCAGGCTGCTAAAATGAAGTATATGTTTGGTGGTAAAGCAAAGGTTCCTATGGTAATAAGAACTCCTGCGGGCTCTGGAACTGGAGCTGCAGCACAACACTCACAGAGTTTAGAGGCTTGGTTCACTCATGTTCCAGGATTAAAAGTTGTAATGCCAAGTACTCCATATGATGCAAAAGGCTTATTGATATCTTCAATAAGAGATGATAACCCTGTAATTTTTATTGAACATAAGTTACTTTATAAGACAACCGGGGAAGTTCCTGAAGAAGAATACGAGATTCCATTAGGTGTAGCAGATATAAAGAGGAAAGGGGAGGATTTAACAATTATTGCCACTTCTATAATGGTCCAAAGGGCAATTTCAGCATCAAAAGAACTGGAAAAGGAAGGAATAAGTGTTGAAATAGTGGATCCAAGAACATTAAAACCGTATGACAAAAAGACAATTATTGAATCTATTAAAAGGACAGGAAAAGTTATAATTGTTCACGAAGCCTGTAAGACTGGCGGTTTTGGTGCTGAAATTGCTGCAATAATTTCTGAAAGTGAATCATTTGATTATTTAGATGCACCAATTAGGAGATTAGGTGGATTAGATATTCCAATACCTTATAATAGGAATCTTGAAAAGAATGCTGTTCCTCAGATTGAAGACATTATAAAAGCTGCAAAAGAATTAATTGGTAAATAAATAATTTATTTAACATATTATTTTTCTTATTTTAAAAAAGGGGGATATTTA
This sequence comes from Actinomycetes bacterium, assembly GCA_030640275.1. Classification (GTDB taxonomy): domain Bacteria; phylum Actinomycetota; class Humimicrobiia; order JAHJRV01; family JAHJRV01; genus JAHJRV01. The sequence continues at coordinate 4,760 of DAOWJR010000038.1, forward strand.
ATGCACAAAGTTATAATGCCAAAGTTAGGAATGACAATGGAAAGTGGTTTGATAGTAAATTGGTTGAAGGAAGAGGGAGATTATGTGAAAAAGGGCGAACCCCTACTTGATGTTATGACCGATAAGGTAACTATTGAAGTTGAATCTTTTAACACTGGATATTTAAAAAAGATATTAGCAAGAGAGGGAGAAGAGATTCCAGTTACAGAAGTAATAGCATATATAGGTGGAAAGGATGAAGAGGTGTCAGAGGAAATTATCAAGGGAAGGATCAAAGAAAAAAAGGAAGAAAAAGTTGAAGTAAAGGCTAAAAAAATTTTAGCATCACCGCTTGCTAAAAAGTTAGCAAAGGAAATGTCAATAGACTTATCAAAAATATCTGGAACAGGTCCTGGTGGAAGAATTATAAAAGCAGATGTTTTAAAAGTAGCCAAAGAAGCTAAATTAAAAAAGAAAGAGAAAATAGAGATTGAAAAAGAAATTGAGGAAAAAGTAGTAGCTCCTGAAATCCTGGAAAAAATTCCCTTAGCAGGTCTAAGAAAAACTATTGCTGAAAGGATGTCTAAAAGTAAAAGTGAGATTCCTCATATTACCCTCTTTATTGATGTAGATATGAGTAGTTCAGAGATTTTTAAAGAAAAGATAAATCAGGAAATAGGAGAAAAAAAGATTTCATATACAGATTTAATAATTAAAGCAACAGCACTTTCATTAAAAAAATATCAGATTTTAAATTCAACTTTAGAAAATAAAAGAATAATTATTTTTAAGGATATTAATATTGGTCTTGCTGTTTCTATAAAAGATGGCTTAATTGTTCCTGTTATTCGTAACGCTAATAAATTATCAATAGAAGAGATAGCTAATAAAAGAGTTAAACTTGTTAAGTGTGCAAGGGATAATAAACTTGAATTAAGAGATGTAACAGGGTCAACATTTACTATTACAAATTTGGGAATGTATGAAATAGATTATTTTTCTCCTATAATAAATCCTCCTGAAGCAGGTATATTAGCAGTAGGGTCAATAGTAAAAAAACCTGCTATAGATAGGGAAGATGAAATTACTGTAAAACCAATGTTGAAATTGGGCTTAGCTTTGGATCACAGGATATTGGATGGAGCAGTGGGAGCAAAATTTCTACAATATTTACGGAACATTCTACAAGAACCCAATAAATTAGTTTAAGACATCTTCTCCTGATATAATTATGGAGAAGCGTTTGTCAGCTTTAAAATTATGAATTATTAAATTAAATATGAAATTTATCATTTTAAAGAACCTTTTCAAGATAACTTTATGATAATTATTTAGAAATTTTGAGGTAAATTTATGACTAAAAAAACAAAAACTATTTTATATTGTATTGAATGTGGGAAAGAAACAACCCATACAATAAAATATCTTGGGGATCATATAAGAAGTGTACAATGTGAGGAATGTAAAAGCAAAATTGAGTTAGATAGAAAAGAGCTTATGACGGTTTTTACCGAGGATTTTATTGACAGGGTTTTAACAAAACCAAAGAGAGTTACAATAGAACTTGTTAAAGTTATAACACCACTTATTCCTTTTCTACCAAAAAGATTAGTGAAAGAACCTAAAAAAGTACTAAAAGATATTTTTAGAGCAGTAAAAGGTGAAGAAGAAAAGGAAAGAATAGAAAAAAAATAGAGTAGAAGAGTATAAACAATATTTCAGGTTTTGATGCTAAAATGGATTTTTAAATTTCTTACAATAATTTCTTTCAGTTTTTTCATATTTACTTTTTTATTTAACAGCTCCTTCATTGAGGTTATATTTATATCTTTTATACCACATGGGATTATGTATGAAAAGGGTGTTAAATCATTATTTACGTTTAAAGCAAAACCATGATAGGTAACCCATTTTCTTATTCTAATACCTATTGATGCAATCTTTTTTTCTTCAACCCAGACTCCAATCAATTTAGGAATCATTTCTGCATTTATTGAATATTCATTTAAGGTTTTTATAAGTATCTCTTCTAAACTTTTTACATACCACTTAACATCCTTTTTATAATATCTAAGATTTAAAATGGGATACCCAATCAATTGTCCAGGTCCATGATATGTAACATCACCCCCTCTATCTGTTTGATATACTGAAACACCTCTTTTTTTTAGCACTTCTTTGTTAAATAGAATATTTAAACTATTTCCACTTTTTCCAATAGTAATTACTGGATGATGTTCGAGAAGAAGAAGAAAATCAGTTTTGCCGTTCAGCGTTTTTTCTTCATAAATTTTTTGAAGTTTTAAACTTTTTCCATATTCAACTAAATTTAAATTTACAACTTTAAGTTCTCTCATTTTTATTTAAAATTTTTCAGAGGGGATCCTCTCATGATAATTTATAGAAATATTAGTCTTAATATTAATATGTTATTCAATTATTATATTTTAAATTTAAAACTTTTGATAGAATTAAAAATACATTGAATTTGATATTTATTGAAAAATAGATTAATTAATGGAATATAAAATAGAAAAACCTAATTATTGATATTACATATTTTAATAAAGATTATTAACTAATGTTCTCAATTATTAGATTTTTGAATAAACAAATAATTTAAGATTATTAGGAGGATAGATGAAAAGAAAGATAAAAGTTATTTTGTGGGGACTTGGAAATATGGGATCAATGATGGCTAAGGCTTTACTTAGAAAAGATGGAGTAGAAATTGTGGGTGCTATTGCAAAAAGGAGGGAGAAAGCAGGAAAAGATTTAGGTAAGTTATTAAATTTTGAAAAAGGATTAGGAGTTCAGATTACCAATGATGCTGAATCTCTCTTTGAAAATACTAAAGCTGACATTTTGCTTCATAGTACCACTTCATTTGTAAAAGATGTTTATAATCAAATTAAATTCGCGTTAGAAAAGAGTATAAACGTTATTACAATAGCAGAAGAGATGTATAATCCATGGGTTCAAAATCCAGAGTTGGCAAGAGAGATTAATAATTTAGCAAAGACAAATGATGTAACTGTTTTAGGCACTGGTATCAATCCAGGTTTTGTACTGGATACACTGATTCTAACATTAACAGGGATATGCTTAGAAGTAATTGAGATCAAAGCATCGAGAGTAAATGATTTATCTCCATATGGACCTACTGTAATGAGAACTCAAGGTGTCGGAACAACTGTTGAAGAATTTGAAAGGGGAATAAGTAATGGCACTATTATTGGTCATATTGGATTTTTAGAATCTATAAGTACAATCGCAAAGTATTTAGGATGGGAACTTGATGAGATAAAGCAGACTAGAGACCCTATAATATCAAATGTTTTAAGAAAAACCCCTCATGCTTTAGTAAAACCTGGTATGGTAGCAGGATGCAATCATATAGCTTATGGAATAAAAGATGGTAAAGTGATTATAACTTTGGAACATCCCCAACAAATACTTCCTGAATTAGAGGGTATAGAAACAGGTGATTACATAATTATAAATGGTAAACCTGAAATAAATTTATCAATTAAACCAGAAATACAGGGAGGATTAGGAACTATTGCAATCGCAATTAATATAATCCCACATGTAATAAATTCAGAACCTGGCTTAAAAAGTATGATGGATATGCCATTTTGTCATGCAGTCCTATCTGATTACAGAGAGTTAATTAAAATGGGTTCAGGTCTTGCAATATAAAATATTCTAAAAGGTAGGATTAAAAAATATAATTGAACTTATATTTTAATTTTTAAATGTAAATAATAAAAAAATATTTAAAATACGAGTATAGAAAAGGAGCAAAATAATGTCATATGCAAAAAAGGGAGATTGGGTTCAAATAAGCAGAATTATTCTTCCTCCAGGAAAGAGAGCTCCACAAGTTCCAGAAGAAACTCAGAGAGTTCCTCTAAAAGAAATGGTCAAAGGGTTTTTATTAAATGATGCAGAAAAGGGTGATGAAGTAAGAATAAGAACTGTTATAGGTAGAGAAATAGTAGGGAAGTTAAAAATAAAAAATCCTGTATATCCACATAATTTTGGAGAACCAGTTCCCCAGTTGTTATCTATTGGTCAGGAATTGTGGGAGATTATTGGAAGGTCTAGCGAAGAGGAAAAAAATGAATAAAAAAGCGACTGATTATAATTCTGTAATGAGTAGGAAAAGTGAGATTGTGAAAGCAGCTCTTGGTTTAGATTATGACCAATTTGAACTTCCTGGAATTGTATTAGATTATGAAAGTATGATGGAAAAAGCAGGTTATTCTTTAGAAGAAGTTATCAAGATACAGAATCAGACAAATGTTGGTAATACACCAATGATTGAAGTAAATAATATTAATCTGTTAGTTAAGACACTTTCAAAACCTGGATATGGAGCTAAGATTTTAATTAAAGATGAAGCTGCAAACCCCTCGGGAAGTTTTAAAGATAGAAGAGCATCAGTATCTGTTTATCATGCTAAAAAATTAGGGTATAAAGGGGTAATAGCTGCTACAAGTGGTAATTATGGAGCGGCAGTTGCATCACAGGCAAATAAAAGGGGACTTAAATGCATAATTATTCAGGAAACCTATGATTCAAGAGGATTTGGTCAGCCAGAGATAGTTGAAAAGGGTAGAGCTTGTGAAGCATATGGAGCTGAAGTTCATCAATTAACTGTCGGACCTGAACTATTTTATGTTTTTCTTCTCCTTCTTGAAGAAACTGGATATTTTAATGCTTCTTTATATACACCTTTTGGAGTTGCTGGAATAGAGACATTGGGATATGAAGTAGCAATGGATGTGAAAAATAAATATGGTAAATTTCCTGAAGTTGTTGTTGTAACTCATGCAGGCGGTGGTAATGTTACTGGAACAACAAGAGGACTTTTAAAAGCAAGTGCAACAGAAACAAAAGTAGTAGCAGCAAGTGTTGATTTAACAGGACTTCATATGGCGAGTGATTTAGATTTCAATAGGAAGTCATTCACAACTGGACATACTGGATTTGGGTTTCCTTTTGCTGTCTGGCCTGACAGAGCCGATGTTCCCAGAAATGCAGCCAGAGCTTTGAGATATATGGATAGATATGTTACTTTAACACAGGGAGAAGTATTTTATGCTACAGAAATGTTAGCTCAACTTGAGGGTATAGAGAGAGGACCTGCAGGAAACTGTTCACTTGCTGCAGCAGTTTCTATTGCTCAGGAAATGCCAGATGATAATATAATTGTGGTTCAGGAAACTGAATATACAGGTGCTGGCAAACATCCTACTGCTCAACTTACATTTGCTAAGAAAATGGGTGTAGAAATATATATAGGAGATCCTAAAGAAAATATCCCTGGAAGAAGAATTGTTATTCCAGAACACCCAAATCAGATAAAAGTTAAGGAAGTGAGTTTAGATAGAGTTAGAAAATCTTATTTAAAAAATACATTGG
>DAOWJR010000040.1 GCA_030640275.1 Actinomycetes bacterium
GAGGATAATGTGGTTAAAAAGGATATATTGAAAATTCCTAATTTGATTTCATTAAGCCGTATTTTAGGAAGTGTACTTATTTTAATTTTTACATTTGTAGATATAAAAAAATGGATTGTTGGAACTATATATGTATATTCTTTTATATCTGATAAACTTGATGGTACTTTAGCAAGACTGCTTAAACAGGAAACTGAATTAGGTAAAAGATTAGAACCAATTGCTGATGTTTCACTTGTGTATTCAATATTCACATATTTAACATTTAGGTTGGATTTTCCACAAATTCTATATAAAATTGCTTTAATTATTTTAATTATCGGTTTTATGCTAAATCTTATTATTAATTTGATGAAGGGAAAGTGGTTTGTTCCATCATTTAATGTTAGTAAAGCAATGATTTTTATAGTTCATCTATGTTGTTTAGTAATTTTTTTACAAACAGCTTATCATTTAGAGATTCTTTGGCTTACAATAATATTTGGAATATTTACATTTCTATATTATTTATATGAACTATTTTCTTTTACATTTAAAAAGTAATTAAAAATCAGTCTTAATTAATATAGTAAATTAAATTTTAAAATGTTAAAATAATTTTGATATATGAAAAAAGTTTATATTTTTGAAGGCGGCATCGCCAAGTGGTAAGGCAGAGGTCTGCAAAACCTCCATCCCCAGTTCGAATCTGGGTGCCGCCTCCATTTTTTTATTTAGTTAAAATACCCTCTTATCTTATATAAGAAAGAATTACAAAAGAGAATACTTTAAAATTATTATTTGTCATGCTTGTATGTAAAATCTTTATTAAATGAAAGCTAAATAATCAAAAAAAATATTAAAAATGTTAATCTAATCTGTTAACACAACTCATTATATAATAGATATAATAAGTAAGAATTTTAATAAAAAAATTACATCTGGATATTTTATAATGAACATAAAAACTTTAGATTGTAAATTAAATAGTAATTACATTATAGGTGAATAAGATGGCTAAATTAATTTTGGACAAAAATATGGTGAAAAAAGCCAGGGATTATGCAAACAGAATAGCTTCTAAAGTTCAGAATTTTATTGATAAAAATACTACAACTACAATTGAGAGAGCAACAATTAGACTTTTAGGTGTTGATGGACTTAATAAGGATGATGTTCCATTACTAAATGTAGTGATAGATAGTTTTATAAATGAGCTTGGTTCCGGAATATTATTTCCTTTTGTGAATGCCATGTACTTTTATAATATAAGTGCTCAAAAATTAGCTGAGAAAATTTCAAAGGAAAAAATTGATTTAAAAAAAGTACCAAGTTTGCAAGCAGAAAAGGTAATAGCTGAAATCAATAAATTAGTAAAAAATGCCTGTTTAGTCATTAAAAAAAGAAAGAATGAGAGATATAAGCTAATTGAAAAGTTAGGGAATCCTTCAAAACCCTGGTTATATGTCATTGTAGCCACTGGAAATATATATGAGGATGTAGTGCAGGCAAAAGCAGCAGTTAGAGAGGGAGCAGATGTTATAGCGGTAATTCGCTCTACAGCTCAAAGCTTACTGGATTATGTTCCATATGGTATAACAACAACTGGCTATGGCGGAACATATGCAACTCAAGCAAACTTTAAAGTAATGAGAGAAGCTCTTGATGGAGTAGCTGAGGAGGTAGGAAGATATATAAGACAGGTAAATTATTGTTCAGGGTTAGCTATGCCAGAGATTGCAGTGATGGGGGCATTTGAGAGATTGGACATGATGCTAAACGATAGTCTATATGGAATCATTTTTAGAGGGATAAATGCAAAAAGAACATTTATAGACCAATGTTTTTCAAGAATGATAAATGCAGCTGCAGGTGTTATTATTAATACAGGTGAAGACAACTATTTGACAACAGCTGATGCTTATAAAGCTGCTCATACTGTAATTGCATCACAATTGATAAATGAACAGTTTGCTCTTTTCTCTGGATTGAAAGCTGAGCAGATAGGATTAGGTCATGCATTTCAGATAAATCCACATTTAGAGGATTCTCTTATTTATGAAATAGCTCAGGCGCAACTTGTGAGAGATTTGTTTCCAGATTATCCAATAAAATATATGCCACCAACAGTTTATAAAACAGGTGATATATTCTTCTCCAATCTTTTAGATGGAATGTTCAATTTTACAGGTATTCTAACTAATCAGGAAATTCAGTTATTAGGTATGCCTACCGAAGCTATTCATACACCATTTTTGCAGGATAGATTTATTAGTATAAAAAATGCAAAATATGTTTTTAACTGTGCTAAAAATCTTGGGGAACAGATAAGTTTTAATAAAGATAGTAAGATTGTTAAAAGAGCAAATCAGGTATTGAAAAATGCAGTAAATCTTCTTGAAGAGATTGATGATATTGGACTTTTTAAGGCATTAGAAAAGGGTATTTTTGCAGATATAAAAAGGGATACAAATTCAGGGAGAGGATTAGATGGCGTTATAAAAAAGAAAAATAACTATTTTAATCCATTTTTTATTGAACTTAAAAAAATATAATAATTTAAGAAAGTTATTTCGGGAAGATAGCTAATTTATGTCATTGCGAGGAACAAAGTCCCGAAGCAATCTCATTAAAAAAATTAAATTAAATAACCTTTGAAAGATTTGGGCATATTTTCTTGACTAAAATGTCTTCGAAACCATGCCACAAATCTACTAATATAAATTAGATAATAAAATATTAAATACGAGGGTATTCTGTTATGAAGATAAAACCATATGGTGATAGTTTAAATGATGGAATGGTCCAAATTAGTTTTACACTTCCTATTAAGAATGATGACAAAGCTACAACTGTAGCTACTCAATATTGTGAGAAAATGGGGATAATAAAACCAAAAATTGTTAAGCAGGAAAGTCTCGATCCCAATTTCACTTTTTTTGTTATATATGGAAGTTGCAAACACAAGATAGAAATAGACCAAATAAAGACTAAAGCTAAAGAATATAAAATATTAAGTCATGAAGAGATGGAGAAAATTGTTAAAAATGAAATAGGAAGAAAAATAACTATAGTAGGAGCTGCAATTGAATCTGATGCTCATACAGTTGGATTAGATGCTATTTTAAGTGCAAAAGGTTTTGCAGGAGATCATGGTCTGGAAAGTTATAATTTCTTCAATGCAGTCAATTTAGGCTCCCAGGTTCCATCAAAGGAGCTTTTAAAGAAATCATCGGATAAAAACGCAGATGTAGTTGGGATTTCTCAGATTATCACTCAAAAAAATATTCATATATATAATTTATCAAAACTTCTGGAATTAGTTGAAGAAGAAGGTATAAGGGACAGGATTATCTTAATTTGTGGTGGTCCAAGAATTTCTAATGCTCTTGCAAAGGAATTAGGATATGATGCTGGATTTGGTCCTGGCACAACCCCAACAATGGTTGCCAGTTATATAGTTAATGAATTTCTAA
>DAOWJR010000067.1 GCA_030640275.1 Actinomycetes bacterium
AAAAGAAGTGATATTAGATCTAAAGAAAGCTATTAATTCTGGTGTAAATCAAGTTACCCTCTATCCACTTTTTACTTTTCCTTATACTATGGCTGGAAAATATCTTAAGCTTAAGAGACTTAAGATGCCAAATATATTTATAAGAAGAAGAATGTATCGAGAAATACACGATTTTTGTCTTAGTAATGGCTTTAAACGTGTATCTGTCTGGGGATTTAAACGTGGTGCTATTCCGAGATATTCATCTGTTACTAGAGACAATTACATCGGTTTTGGTGCTGGTGCTGGTTCACATATCCCTGGAATATTTTATTTAAATACATTTTCGGTTAAAGAATATATTAAAACATGTTTAGACAATAGATTACCAGTAGCATTAAAAATGGATTTTATAGAATCACTGACTAAATATTACTGGCTTTATTGGCGATTATATGACACATATATTCCCAAAAAGCAACTCTTTAAACTTTTTGGTAAAAAAGATAAAAATATTCAATTACTATTATGGTTGATTAGAACATTAAAATTAGGTGAAGAAGATACAGAAAAAGTTTGCTTATCTGAAAGAGGTGCTTTTTGGCTTCATCTGATGCAAAATTACTTTGTGCTCAACTACATTAATAAAGTATGGTCTATTGCAATGAAAGAACCATGGCCAAATGAGATCAAAATATAATATATTAAATTTTAATCTTTTTTCAGTTATTTTAATTATTTTTTATTTATAATATTAACTTATAAATTGAAAAATTCATTTTAAAAGATTAATTATTTTTAGGAGATCTATTATGTTCAAAAAAGTTTTAAGGTGTATAGATGAGGAATTTTCGGGTGATAGGGCAAAACAATTTGTAGGTAAAATAATGAGCTATCATAGAATTCAGGCAACTCCTGGTTTTCGTGAAGCTGCTAAGTATTGTCAAAAGGTTCTATTTAAATTTGGCTTAAAGTCTGAAATATTAACTTACCCAGCTGATTGTAAGAGTAAATATTGGTCTTTAAATTCCTTCGAAGAATGGGATGCATCAGAAGCAACTCTTCATATTATTAAACCTGAAAAACATAGAAAGAAATTAGCTGATTTTAATGACTTAAAAATATCTCTAATTCAAAGAAGCGCTCCAACTGAAAGTGAAGCTGAAGTCGTAGTTCTTGAGGATGGCGAGGATTCATCTGAATATGAAAATGTTGATGTAAAGGGAAAGATAGTTTTAACAAGGGGTGATTTAAGAAGAGTTTATGACTTAGCAGTTGAAAAATTTGGAGCAATAGGCATTATATTTGATGGTATGAAAGAAGTTAAACCTATTCGACATCGTATGGATATACCTGATGCAGTTCAATATAGCTCATTTTGGTGGACAAAAAATGATAGAAAATGCTTTGGATTTGTACTTTCTCCAAAAGAAGGAGAGAGACTGAGAAAATTAATTAAAGAAAGAATTAAAAATAATGAACTACCGATAAGGGTCAAAGCCAAGGTAAATAGTAAATTTTATGAAGGAAATTTCGAAGTTGTTTCTGCGATTGTTCCTGGAGAAACAGATGAAGAAATAATTATTATATCTCATCTCTGTCATCCACAAGGAACAGCAAATGATAATGCTTCAGGAAGTGCTACTAATTTAGAGATTGCAAGAACCATTAACAAATTAATTAATGATGGAAAACTTCAAAAACCTAAAAGAAGTATCAGATTTCTCTGGGTTCCAGAGATGACAGGTACATTTGCTTTTTTAGCTACTCAAGAAGAAAGAATTCCAAAAATGATAGCTGCAATTAATTTAGATATGGTTGGTGAAAATCAGGATATTTGTAAAAGTTCTTTTCTTGTTGAGAGAACACCTGATTCAAATAGTAGTTTTGTAAATGATTTGGTGGGAAGAATAAGAGATGAGTTTACTAAAGATACTAAAAATCCATTTGGAGCTGGAAGATTTGCTTCTTTTAAATATGCAACTACCTCATTTTCAGGGGGAAGCGATCATTATATACTTTCTGATCCAACAGTAGGAATTTCATGTCCAATGCTTATTCAGTGGCCAGACAAATTTTATCACACAAGTTTGGATACTTTAGAAAAAGTTGATCCTGAAATGTTAAGAAGGATAGGTATTATTGCTGCTACGTATAGTTATTTTTTGGCAAATGCAGGTGAAGAAGAAACAGTGTGGTTAGCCAATGAAATGTTATCTAAGTCTAAAAGAAAAATTTTAAAATTCATCCAGGAGAAAATTACTGAGGTTTCATCTATTAAAGATTCAAAGAAGTTCAAAGTAGAATCAAAGCATAAGAAGATTGCAGCAGACAAAATCTCAAAGAAAATAAAAAATGAAGAAATAATAAAAAGTATTGTTATTAAAGTAATAAATGCAGAGAAAAAACTTAAATATTTCATTAATTGCCAAAAAAATGCTTTTACTTCTCTAAAAAAATTATCTCCTATTAAAGTTGATAAATATAATAAAGAAATTGAAGAATTTACTATAAAGGAATTTGATAAAGCTAAAATAACAGTTTTCAAAGAATTAGGTTTTAATGAGAACGATATAACAAAATTATACGAGAGTCTAAATGAAGAATCAATAAAAAAGAAAGTCTTGATCAGGGAATTTGAAGATAAAAATGCACAAAAATGGGAGGAAATTGCTGGCAAAACTATTGTAAAAAGATTATACAAAGGACCAATATCGGAGACATCAATTCTTGATAGATTAAGCAAGGAGCAGAAAGAAAAAATTTATACTCTTAAGAAAGAAAATAAAGAAGTGTTTTCTTTATTGAGAACCCTTTCTCTTTATTGGGCAGATGGTAAAAAAAAATTATCAGAAATCTCAGATCTTGTTGAATTGGAATCAGGTTTAAGAAATACAGAATTTTTAGTCAAATATTTTGATTTTCTATCTAAATGTAAATTAATAAAATCAAAAATTGTAAAAAGTTAAACTCCTATTCTTTTATATCTTTTAATGTATCTTTTTGGATTTTTTGGAAGTATTATTGTTAGTATTATTCCCATTAAAAAACCACCAATATGTGCAAACCAACCAACATTTCCTAAAAGTCCTGGATAAGCTAAAGAACTCATTCCATAAACTAATTGATATATAAACCATAAAACTATAAAAATTAATGCAGGTATTTTAGTTATTGTAAAATATAAAAGTACTTTGATATAGGATTTCCAATAAAGTAATAAATATGCAGCCATAACTCCAGAAATTGCACCACTTGCACCAATGATCGGTTGTGAACTTTGTGGGTAAAAGAGAGTATGTCCTAATATAGCAGCTATTCCGCAAAGAAAATAAAAAAATAGAAATTTTAAGTGACCGAAAGCATCTTCAATATTATCCCCAAATATCCATAAAAACCATATATTAAATAATAGATGTAAAAAACCTCCATGCAAAAACATAGATGAAAGCATAGTAATAATTGGCATAGGGGAGGGTAGTAAAGCTAAGGATGAGGGTGAGAATCCCCATTTATTAATAAAATTCTGAAGATTCGGTGTACTTAAGCGTATCCAAAAATGAAGAATAATATTAACTACAATAATTAAAAAAGTTAAAAATGGTTTAACTCTTGTTGGATAATCATCTGATATGGGAATAACCACTTTTTTTTCTTCCTTTTTAATAAAATAATTTAGAGAGTTCGTAAAGTTCTTTATCCACATATTTTATTTGTTTTACTGCTTCTTCAATAGAAATATCCATTATTTTAGTTCCTCTTAAAACAACCATTCTATTGAATTTTTCCTCTTTTGCTAAATCTACAGCCGCTGCTCCTAATTTTAATGCAAGGATTCTATCAAATGCTGTTGGCTTTCCGCCTCTTTGAAGGTGACCTAATATCACATCCCTTGTTTCAAATCCAGCTTCTTTCAATCTATTTCTTATAATCTTACCCATTCCACCCAGCATAACATGTCCAAATTCATCTACTTCTTTACTTTTTATAATTTGTTCAGCTTCTATAGATGGTTTTGCACCTTCCGCAACTACTACTATAGAGAAATTTTTTCCTCTGTTTTTTCTTTCCTCAATTCTATTTATTATTTCATCAAAATCAAATTCAAATTCTGGTATTAAGATAACATCAGCTCCCCCAGCTAAACCAGCAAGTATTGCTATCCAACCAGTATTTCTTCCCATGACTTCTAATACCATTACTCTGTGATGAGAAGTGGCTGTTGAATGAAGTTTATCAATAGCATCAGTTGCAAATGATAGAGCAGTATCAAAACCAATAGTATAATCTGTCCCAGATATATCATTATCTATAGTTTTTGGTACACCAACACACTTTATACCTTCTTCATTTAATTTGTAAGATACTGAATTAGTATCCTCACCGCCAAGAGTTATAAGGCAATCCAATTTGAATTTTTTTATGTTATCGAGAACTTTTTTCACTCCGCCTTCTTTTTTATAAGGATTGGTTCTTGAAGTTCCCAGAAAAGTTCCCCCAATATGTAATATTCCTGAGATTGAATCAAGTTCTAATTTCTCAATATCTCCCTCAATAAGACCCAACCATCCATTTTTAATTCCATATACCTCATATCCATATTTAAGGGCTTTTCTTACAATTGCTCTAATTGCAGCATTTAAACCTGGTGCATCTCCTCCTCCTGTAAGCACACCTATTCTTTTAATAGCCATTTTTAACCCCCTTATTTATTTTTCCAAAAGTTCTATTAAGATTTATATTATTCTTTTTCTTTTTTGGATTCTTCTATTATTTTTTCCTGTATATGAGGTTGTACTTCTTCATAATGTAATAAATTCATATAAAAGCTTCCTCTTCCTCTTGCTATTGATCTTAAATCTTTTGAATAGTTAAACATCTCTGCTTGTGGAACTAAAGCTTTTATTTTTTTAATATTTTTTTCAGATTCTATACCTAAAATCTTTCCTCTCTTCGAGTTAAGGTCACCCATAATATCACCAACATATTCATCGGGAACTTCAACTTCAACTTCCATAATAGGCTCAATAAGAACAGGATCACCCTCAAGAACACCCTTTCTGAAAGCCATAGCAGATGCAATTTTAAATGCTATCTCAGATGAATCTACTGAGTGATATGATCCATCATACAGATTAACATGGATATCAGTAACTGGATATCCAGCTACTGCACCTTCCTGTAATGCAGACCTTACTCCCTTTTCAACTCCGGGAACATAACCTTTTGGTATTGCCCCACCAAAAATAGATTCTATAAACTCAAATCCAGTTCCTCTTTCAAGTGGTTTCATCTCTAACCAAACATGACCATATTGACCTCTTCCACCAGATTGTTTCTTATATTTTCCTTCTACTTTAACTGCTTTTCTTATAGTTTCCTTATAAGCTACTTTAGGTTTTATTAACTTTACTCCAACTCCGAACTTTCGACTCAATTTATCTATTATCACTGAAAGATGAACATCTCCCATTCCATAAATTAAATGCTGTTTTGTTTCAAAATTCATTTTGTGAGAGAATGTGGGATCTTCTTCCATTAACTTATTAAGTCCGTTTGATATTTTCTCCTCATCGCCCTTTTTTAATGATTCAATAGCAGAATTTTCCATGGAAGGAGGATAGTTAACTTTGGCAAGTATTATTGGATTTTTTGAGTCACAGAGAGTATCTCCTGTAGAGATATACTCCAATTTTGATACCGCAACAAAGTCTCCAATACAAGCTTTATCTATTTGTGTCTGAGTCTTACCTTTTGTAATGTATATATTACTAAGTTTTACACTCTTTTTATTACTTGCATTAAAAACAACAGAATTGGACTTTATTTCACCAGTGTAAATTCTGAACATAGATAATTTTCCTACAAATGGATCAACCATAGTTTTATAAACGTATGCTAAAAACGATGATTTGGTCGAAGGTTCTATTTCTTTATCCTCTTTTGTTTTAGGGTCTTTACCTGGTATTTTTGCAATTTCTAAAGGTGAGGGGAGAAGATCAATTATCATATCTAATATCGGTTCTGTGCCTATGTTTTTTAATCCTGAACTACAAGTAACAGGAAATATTTTTCTATTTTTTACAGCACTTCTTAATGCCTCTTTAAGTTCATCTTGAGAAAGTTCTTCACCATCAAGATATTTCATAAGCATCTCATCATTAGTCTCTACAATTGTTTCAATTAAATTCTCTCTAAGACTTTTTAGCTTTTCTATCATCTCCTCAGGAATTTCTGTATCCTTAATTTTTTTCTCAGATTCATATATGAATGCTTTTTGTTCTAATAAATTTACCCATCCTTTAAAATCATCTTCTTTTCCTATTGGTAGATTTAGTGCAACTACCTGTGACCCATAGATATTTCTTAACTGATCCAAAACTTTATAAAAATCAGCACTTTCTCTATCCATTTTGTTAATAGTAATAATTATTGGAATTTTTAATTCTTCACAGTAAGTCCAGATTTTCTCAGTTCCAACCTCAACACCAACAATAGAATCACATAGAAGGACAACTCCATCACATACTCTAAGTGAGTTTAGAAGCTCTCCCACAAAGTCTAAATATCCAGGTGTATCTAAAATATTGATCTTGTGGTCTTTCAAATTACATGGAGCAATAGAAGTACCTATACTTATGGTTCTCTTAATCTCCTCAGGTTCAAAATCTGTTGTAGTTGTTCCTTTTTCAACACTACCTCTTCTATTTATTTCATCACAATTAAACAAAATTGATTCTACTAGTGATGTTTTTCCAGTTCCACTATGACCAACAATGCTAACATTTCTAATATTTTCAGGATTAGTAATTTTCATTTAAAATATGACTCTAAAATCCCTTTGCTAAGATGGGTAATAAGAGTCATCCTCCTTTCTATTTATTATTTACTTTTTATTTTTTAATTATCTCATATATTTGATAATTTATTTTAAGTTATCTCAATTTTTTTTATAATATTTGAAAGGAGTATTTTAATGACCCATTCAAATTTTCAAAGAACAATTTTACAGAAAATATAACACAGTCCCATTTAAATTCTTATAAAATAAGTTAATTTACAAGTAAATGATAATATTAAAAATAATTGACAAAGCAAACATATGTTTGTATAATATTAATAATTTAATAGTTATTTTAAGAAAATTTTCTGTTTCTTATGTAATGATAAATTATTATAACTAAAGTCAAGGCAAACAAAAAGAAAAATGAAACTAACTTATAAATTTAGATTGTATCCAAATAAAGACCAAGAGAAAAAACTATTATTTACTTTAGATAGATGTAGATTTGTCTATAATAAGTTATTAGAAGAACTGAACAAACAAGAGAAGATAGATAGAAAAAAACTGCAACATTCAATAGTTAAGTTGAAAGAAAAATATAAAGAATTGAAAGAAGTTTATTCTAAAGTTTTGCAGTATGAACATTATAGATTATTCTCTAACCTGAGAGCATTATCAAGACTAAAGTTAAATGGTAAAAAAGTTGGTAAATTGAGGTTCAAAGGTAAAGGGTGGTTCAAAACATTCACTTATAACCAGAGTGGATTCAAACTCATAGAAACTAATAAAAGATTGGATTTGTTGCATCTCTCAAAGATTGGTAATATTAAAATCAGAATTCACAAGAAAGTTAAAGGAAAGATAAAACAGATTACAATAAAGCACTGCTCTTCTAAAAAATGGTATGCCTGTATAACTGCTGAAATAAAAGAGAAAATAACAAGAAGCAATAACAGTAAAAAAGTTGGTATTGATTTAGGATTAGATAACTTTATATATGATTCCAGTGGTAATAAAATAAAACATCCTAAAATTTTAGACAAATCATTAAAGAAGTTATCTAAAGAACAAAGAAGGTTGTCAAGAAA
Organism: Actinomycetes bacterium; assembly: GCA_030640275.1. GTDB lineage: Bacteria > Actinomycetota > Humimicrobiia > JAHJRV01 > JAHJRV01 > JAHJRV01. Next base: position 7,852 of record DAOWJR010000067.1, read on the forward strand.
GAAAAAGAAATCAAAAAACAGGAAGAAACAAAGGATAAAAGTAGCAAGAGTATATGAGAGAACTGTAAACCAAAGAAATGACTTTCTACATAAACTGTCAAGATGTTATGTTAAGGGTTATGGATTTATTGCTCTTGAAAAATTAAATATCAAGGGCATGGTTAAAAATAGATATTTATCTAAATCAATTGTTGATGCTTCTTGGTCTAAATTTATACAATTTATTCAATACAAAGCTGAGAATGCTGGTGTTGAAGTTATTAAGATAGATCCTAAAAATACAACTATAAATTGCAGTAATTGTGGGAGTAAAGTTTTTAAGAAATTATACAATAGAATACATAAATGCAAATGTGGATTAGAGATAGACCGAGATTATAATTCAGCAATAAATATATTAAATATAGGGCAGGGACTGTCCAAATTTACGCCTGTTAAGATTGAACCTCTACGGGAACTAACCAAAGTTCCCGCAAGTTCGGTCGTAGAAGCAGGAAGCCCTCTGCGTTCGCTGAGGGTAGTTCACTTACCAATTTCATATATATAAATAAATCTTACTCCATATCTCAAGGCATCTGAATGATCGTCAAAACCTATATCTATGTGATTATTTCTAATTTTTTTACCTGTATCTCCAGCAATTGCAACTCCATACCCAGGTATCAATATTTTAGTTCTAAGTGGGATAAATTTGGGATCTACTGCGATAACACCATAACCAGCTTTTAAACCTATAGCAGTATATCCACTTGAATATTTACCACAGCAAATGGGACAAGGGCAATAACCTGTTGCCAAAACTCTGTACCCATCAACAATTTTAAGATTTGGATATTGTAATTGAATTTTTTTAATTCTTTCTTCTATTTCTTTTAAATTGTTTTCTAACTTGGCTACTTGTATTTTTATTTCTTCCAATCTTTTTTCATACTCTGCTTCTTTTATTAAAAGTGAATTATGGGTAGAATTATACTGATCTCTATAACTATTGAGCTCTTCATGATTTTTTTCTAATGTGAGCTTAGTTTCTATAAGTTCTTCTTTTGTTTCGATGTAGTTATTGATTGCCTCTGAATCCTGCTTCATCATATAACCAAACAAATTCATATTTTTAAAGAACGTGATAATATCTTTTGGTGATATTACAGCTTGGAAAAAAGAATTGTTTTTCCGTTTATAAAGTTCAATGGCTTTTTCATTAAGAATTTTAATTGTATTTTTTAACTCAATTTCTATTTTTTTAATATTTAATTCCAAGTTTTTAATTTGATTTTCTAGGATATTTATCTTAGATTCTAATGAAAGTAAATCGTGTTTTATTCTATCTATTTCTTCTCTTGTATTATTTAAGTAATAAAGAATTGCATTCTGTTCATTTGTGAGTTTAACCTTTTCACCTTTTAATCTATCTAAATCTGCAGCAAAGATTATATGGGGATTGATAGTGATAGCCATGAAGGTGCTTATAAATACAATAAACATCAGGTATTTAAATATTTTTATATTTTCCAAAAATCTGTCTATATTCATCACCAAAAACACAGAAGTTTAAACCTTTTCAAGATGGATTAAAAGAGTTGTTTTTTTCTCTATTAATAAATAAATAATATAAAATTTTTATAAGAATAATAATAAAAATTTCAATTAAGCTAATTATAAGCAATAATTATAATACAATGATGAGATATATCTCAAATTTCAAGCTTTTTAATATTAAATCACATATTGTCTCGTATTTATTGATTTGATATTATAATATATATATTAGGAGTGTGATATATTTGAAAAAGATGGGAACATTTAAAGTAAAATCTGGATTGGCTGAGATGCTAAAGGGTGGAGTAATTATGGATATTGTATCTGTGGAGCAGGCTAAGATAGCCGAAGAAGCTGGAGCAGTTTCAGTAATGGTGTTAGAGAGGATACCTGCTGATATAAGAAAAGTTGGAGGAGTGGCGCGAATGGCAGATCCTCAGCTTATTAAAGATGTAATGGATTCAGTCACTATTCCTGTAATGGCTAAAGTTAGAATTGGACACTTTGCTGAAGCACAAATATTGCAGGCTTTGGGTGTTGATTTTATAGACGAAAGTGAAGTCTTAACCCCAGCAGATGAGCAATATCATATAAATAAAAATAAATTTGAAATTCCCTTTGTTTGTGGAGCAACAAATCTTGGAGAAGCATTAAGAAGAATTGATGAAGGAGCAGCCATGATAAGAACTAAGGGAGAAGCTGGAACTGGAAATGTAGTAGAAGCTGTAAGACACATGAGACTTATTATGAGTGAGATTAAAGAATTGACTTCTTTATCTGAAGATAAGCTTATAACAACAGCAAAAGAGAAGGAAGCTTCATATGAATTGGTAAAATGGGTTGCAGAAAATGGTAAACTTCCTGTAGTAAATTTTGCAGCTGGAGGAATTGCTACACCTGCAGATGCAGCTCTTATGATGCAACTTGGAGCAGAGGGGGTCTTTGTTGGCTCTGGAATATTTAAATCAGAAAACCCTTCTGTAATGGCTAAAGCTATTGTGAGAGCAACAACATATTTTAATGATCCCGAAGTTTTACTTGAAGTTTCAAGGAATTTGGGTGAAGCTATGATGGGATTACAAATATCTCAAATAGAAGAAGTGGATCTTTTACAAAAGAGGGGAATCTGATTTGAAAAAGATAGGTGTACTTGCTCTTCAAGGAGCGGTAAGTGAACATATAGAAATACTTGAGAGATGTGGTGTTACACCAATTGAGATAAAAAAAACAGTTCAAATTGCTGATATAGATGGTTTAATTATTCCAGGAGGTGAAAGCAGTACAATTGGAAATTTGATGAACGAATACAGTTTCTTCGAAAAGATAAGAGAGTTTGCGTACAAGGGTAAGCCAATTTATGGTACATGTGCTGGATTAATATTAATGTCAAAAAATATAATCGGTGAAAATAGAAAAACGATCTCTATTATGGATATAGAGGTTAGAAGGAATGCATTTGGTAGACAGATAGATAGTATGGAGATTGATATTGAAATACCAAAATTGGGTAATAAGAAATTTCCCGCAGTATTTATAAGAGCTCCAATAATAGAAAAGGTTGGAAAACAGGTGGAAATATTGGCAGAGATAGATGACAGAATTGTTATGGCACAACAAGAAAATTTGTTAGTTTCAGCTTTTCACCCAGAATTAAGTAATGATGATAGAATCCATCGATATTTTTTGAATTTAGTAAATAAAAGATGGAGGTAATGGGATGTCAGGTCATTCAAAGTGGAAAACCATAAAGCATAAAAAGTCAAAAGAAGACGCAAAAAGAGGGAGACTTTTTTCTAAATTAACGAAAGCAATTATAATTGCTACCAAAGAGGGAGGTTGTGATCCAGATCAGAATATAGCATTAGCCAATGTAATTCAAAAGGCAAAAGAATTCAATATGCCAAAAGATAATATAAAGAGGGCTATAAAAAAAGGTACTGGTAAGGTTGGTGGATATGATTTAGAGAAAGTTGTATATGAGGGATATGGACCTGAAGGAATTGCGGTGATAGTAGAAACTATGACTGATAATAGAAAAAGAACTGCTTCAGAAATGAGAAATATATTTGCTAAACACAATGGTAATCTTGGCTCAACAGGATGTGTGAGATGGATGTTTAATAGAAGAGGTGTTATCAGTTTAAAAGATGGTTCTTATATTGACGAAGATGAGATCTTGTTATTAGCTATTGATGCAGGAGCAGATGATGTAATTATTGAAAAGGATTATTATGAAATTTATACAGAACCAACTAAGCTTATGAAAATCAAAGATTTTTTAATTGAAAAAGGCTTATCACCTGATTCAACAGAAATTATTCTTATTCCTAAGAATTACAAATTGCTTGATGAATCTAAAACATTAAAAAGTCTTAAACTAATAGATGCACTTCATGAACAGGAGGATGTTCGGGAGATTTATACAAATTTTGAAATACCAGATGAATTAATGGAGAAACTTTGAAAGCATTAGGAGTTGATCCCGGAACAGCAACAACAGGTGTGGCAATAGTGGAAGAAAAGAAGGGAAAATTAAATGCAGTCTATTATGATTGCATAAAAACTTCAGCAAAACTTCCAATTTCACAAAGATTAAATATAATATATAAAGGTATAAATGATATCATTTTAACCTATTCTCCCAACTGTTTAGCAATTGAGGAGATATTTTTTAGCAGTAATGTAAAGACAGCTATTTCTGTAGGTCAAGCAAGTGGTGTAGTTTTACTTGCCGGGCATCAAAATCAATTAGATGTTTATAAATATACACCTTTACAAGTTAAAAAAGCAGTAGTTGGTCTTGGGAATGCTTCTAAAAAACAGGTACAATATATGGTTAAAGCCATATTAAAAATTGGTGATGAAAAAATCAAGGATGATGCTGCAGATGCCTTAGCAATCGCCATATGTCATTTAAACTGGAAAGGAAATAAAGAGTTACTTTCAAGGTGAAAAATTGATAGGATTTATTAAAGGAAAATTAGCTATTAAATTAACCGAATATGTATTAGTTGATGTAAGTGGAGTAGGTTATCAGATATTTATTTCTCCAAAAACATTACTGAGTCTACCCAAGGAAGGTAATGAAATTATTTTTTTTACATATACATATTTGAGAGATGATAGTCTAAGGTTATATGGTTTTTTAAATAAAGAAGATAAGAAAATGTTTGAAAATCTTCTACAAATATCAGGAATTGGTCCTAAAGTAGCATTAGCAGTTCATTCTGTCTTTAACTCAAATGAGTTTGAGAAAGCTATTTTAAATCAGGATGTTGATTTAATAAGAACTATTCCTGGAGTTGGTAAGAAGACTGCTTTAAGACTTATTTTAGAATTAAGAGGAAAGCTCGAGCTACCTGAGCTTGAAAAAATCATGAAAGTTAAGATACCCGACAGAGTATTAGTTGTTATGAGGGAAGCTAAACAGGCATTAAGAAATCTTGGATTTAAACCATCTGAGATAAATGCATCACTGGAGGGGTTTTCAACTGAAGGAGAGGAAGAAATTACTGTAGAAAAGTTTATAAGATATGCTTTAAAAAACTTAAGAGGATATTAAACTCTAATTAAAATAATGAAAGATTTGGGTATAGTCTCTTGACTAATTATCTCTCCCCTGGTGGGAGAGGGAAAGGGAGAGGGTCAAAAAACTATCAAATTATAAATAAAATATGAAAGAAGATAAATGCATGAAAGAAAAAGTAACAGATATAAAACTTCATAAATATGATATTGAGTTAGATAAGGAACTTAGACCAAAAAGGATGAAAGATTTTATTGGTCAAAATAAAATTAAGGAAAATTTAGCTATTTATATTGAAGCAACTAAAAAAAGAAAAGAGGCGTTAGACCATGTTCTTTTGATCGGTCCACCAGGTCTTGGAAAAACAACTTTAGCAGGAATTATATCTAATGAGTTAGGTGTAAATGTAACAACAACTTCAGGGCCAGCTATTGAAAGAGCTGGTGATTTAGCTTCTATTCTTACAAATATTGAGTCGAATAATGTTTTGTTTATTGATGAAATACATAGATTAAATCGAGCGGTGGAAGAGATACTATATCCAGCTTTAGAGGAATTTAAAATGGATATAATGATTGGTAAAGGACCTGGAGCACGCTCATTAAGATTAGAATTAAAACCTTTTACACTTGCTGGAGCTACGACAAGAGCAGGTCTTATTTCTTCTCCTCTTAGAACAAGGTTTGGAATAACAATTCGCCTGGATTATTATAATGTTGATGAAATAGAAAAAATAGTTAGAAGGTCTGCTAAAATATTAAACGTGGAAATAGATGAAAAAGGTTCTTTAGAGATAGCTAAAAGAGCAAGAGGTACCCCAAGAGTAGCAAATAGACTTCTAAAGAGAGTTAGGGATTATGCAATTGTTAAAGCAGATGGAAAGATAAATGGGGGAGTAGCTCTTGATGGTTTAGAATTGTTAGATGTCGATGAAGAAGGATTAGATAATCTGGATATAAAAATAATTAAAACTATAATTTACAAATTTAATGGTGGTCCAGTTGGTTTGAGTACATTATCAAGTTCAGTTGGAGAGGAATCAGAAACAATTCAGGAAGTTTATGAACCATATCTTTTACGGCAGGGATTTATACAAAAAACACCGAGAGGTAGAGTAGCTACGAAAATTGCATATAAACATCTAAATGAGGAGTATAAGAAGGAAGACCAGCTTTTTTAATTATTTTCTTCTATTACTTTTTAAGATTAAACCTATTAAAATATATCACTGACTACATATATTTTATATCACTAATTACATATATTTCCACTATAAAAAAATAAAAAAATAAATTTTATGAAAGTTTCTGATTATTATTACCATCTTCCTAAAAACTTAATAGCACAAGAACCATTAAAGGAAAGAGATAAATCCAAACTTCTTATCATAGATAGAAGCAAAGGTTCTATAGAAGAGGATGTTTTCCATAATCTTCCAGAATATTTGGGTGAAAATGATTGCCTTGTTTTAAACGATTCAAAGGTGATTCCTGCAAGGTTATTTGCTATAAAAAAAGATACTGGTGCAAAGATTGAAATATTATTACTGAGTAAGCTAAGTAATAATCTCTGGACTGCTTTAATTAAACCATTTAAAAGAGTGAAAAAAGGTACGATCTTAGTTTATCCATCTAAAATAAGTACGAGAGAGTCAAATTTAAAATCTATTATTGAAGAAAAGGTTGGAGAAGGAATAGTAAAAATAAGGTTTTTTTATGAAAAATCTTATAAAAATTTTGAAAAAGATATATTTTCTTTAGGTATAGTTCCACTTCCTCCATATATTAAAAATCAAAATATACCACTTAAAAGGTATCAGACAATATATGCAAAAAAGGAGGGTTCTGTAGCTGCACCCACTGCTGGTTTACATTTTACAAATGAAGTTTTTAAAAGAATCCGTAAAAAAGGTATTAAGATTGCTACCATTACATTACATGTAAGTTTGGATACCTTTAGACCAATTAAAGTTGATAATATTGAGAATCATGTTATATATAGTGAAAAATTTTATTTATCAGAAGAACAATCAAAACTAATAAACAGTGTAAAAGCAGTTGGTGGTAGAATCATAGCTGTTGGAACTACTACAGTGAGAACTTTGGAGTCTGCTACCAAAAATGGAGAAATTAAACCATTTTCTGGAAGAACTGATTTATTTATTAAACCAAATTATAGATTTAAAATGGTAGATGGAATTATAACTAATTTTCATCTCCCATGTTCAACACTGTTTATAATGATTTGTGCATTTGCTAATAAGAAAGTTGTAATGAATGCATATAATTTAGCAATTAAGAAAAAGTATAAGTTCTACTCATTTGGTGATGCAATGCTTATTTTATAAAAAATAATTGTACAGGTGAATATATCTAAATAAAAATTTTAATTAATTCTTAAAGCATGGAAAATAAAAAATTTAAATTCAAGGTAATACATGAAGATAAAAATAGTGATGCCAGGTTAGGTGAGATAATAACGCCACATGGTAAAATTAATACTCCGGTTTTTTGCCCCGTTGGAACAAGAGCAACAGTTAAAGCTATGACCCCTGAGGAGTTAAGAGATATTGGAGTTCAAATTATTTTGGGAAATACATATCATCTATATCTTAGACCGGGGATAGATGTAATAGAAAGAGCAGGAGGATTGCATAAATTTATGCACTGGAAAGAGCCAATACTTACGGATAGTGGTGGTTATCAGGTTTTTAGTTTAAATCAAACATTTAAGATTGTTAAAGATGGAGTAGAATTTAAATCAATAATTGACGGATCAAAACACTTTTTTAGCCCTCAAAAGGTTATAGAATTGCAAAAAAGAATGGGTTCAGACATAATGATGATGCTGGATGAACCAGTTAGTCCTGATTCTGATTATGGTTACACAAAATTAGCTATGATCAGGACATTAGATTGGGCCAGGATGTCAATAAATAGTGTTGGAGATTATCCAGGAGCTTTATTTGGTATTATTCAGGGAGGAATGTATGATGACTTGAGAAAGGAATGTTCACAAAGAATGCTGGAGTTGAATTTTGATGGTTACTCTATAGGGGGACTTAGTATAGGCGAGCCAAGAGAATTAACATTTGAGTTAACAGAAAAAACTGTAAATGAAATACCAAAAGAAAAAACACGTTATTTTATGGGATTAGGAGACCCCGAGGGAATAATAAAAGCAGTTTCAATGGGTGTAGATATTTTTGATTGTGTATTAGCAACAAGAATAGCAAGAAATGGGGTAGCAATTACTTATGAAGGTAAATTGAATATAAAAAATTTTAGATATAAAATAGACTTTAACCCCTTAATGCATGATTGTAATTGTTATTGTTGTAAGAATTATAGTCGTGCTTATATAAGACATCTGTATATATCAAATGAGATTTTAGCCAGCAGGTTACTAACAACTCATAATCTTCATTTTATGGTGAATTTAATGGGGGAAATTCGAAAAAAAATAAAGGAAGGGAAATTATCAGAAATAAAGAAGAAATTTGATGGTTATGTCTGGAAAAAAAATATCTAATAATATCTGTAAAATTTTAATATAACAACTTAAACATTTTTATGAAAGGAGAAGGATGAATAATCAACTAATGGATTTTTTAAATAGATATGGTTATTGGATCTACATTTTAATATTTGTTGCTATTTTTTACTTTACCCTGATACTTCCTCAAAAAAGAAGACAAAAAAGACACAGTAAATTGTTGGAGAGTTTAGAAGTAGGCGACAAAGTAGTTACTATGGGAGGAATATTTGGTACCATTAAAAAAGTCTTTGAAAATAAGATATTGATAACGGTTGCTCCAAGTGTTGATATTGAAATTACCAAAAATGCAGTAGGTAGAAAGTTAACTAAATAATAAAAATAATAAGGTAGGGTTTTATGGTTGATAAGAATATAACAATTAAAGATGTTAAAAACGATACTGATGTAATCTCTTATATAGCTAAAGCTGATAAGGTTATGGAAGCAATTGGTTATACAGAACATGGTTTTAGACATGCTGATTTAGTTTCGAAAATAGCATTTAATATTCTTGATAGATTAGGTTATAGTAAACGAGAAGCTGAACTTACTTCAATTGCTGGATATCTTCATGATATTGGAAATATGATTAATAGAATTCACCATTACTTAAGTGGTGCTGTGATCGCAGGAGATATTCTTAGAAGAATGGGAATGAATCCGGAGGAAGTATCAATAGTTATGAGTGCTATAGGGAATCATGAGGAAGGAACAGGTTTTGCTATAGATCCTATCGCGGCTGCATTAATACTTGCAGATAAATCAGATGTTCATAGAAGCAGGGTAAGGAGGGAGCTAACAGAAATATCATTTGATATACATGATAGGGTAAATTATGCAGCAACCCGTTCATTTCTTAGAGTAAATAATGATGAAAAGAAAATAACACTTGAAATAGAAATTGATACAAATATTAGTCAGGTTATGGATTATTTCGAAATATTTTTGGAAAGGATGACAATATGTAGAAAAGCTGCAACAACATTGGGATGTGAATTCGAAATCATTATAAATGATGTGAAGCTTTTATAGTGATACATATAATTTATAATAATCCAAATAGTTTCTTATTTAAATAGAGAGTGAAAATTGATAAACAGATTTTGGCATATAACAATAATAATACTTTTTTTGGTAATAGTTGCTGGAGCCTTCTATTTAATCTATCCCCCAAATGAGAAGATAAAGACGGGGCTTGATTTATCAGGTGGAATTCAGATAATTCTATCACCCGAAGAAGAACAATCAGAAGATTCTATCAGGGAAGCTTTTTTAATAATTAAAGATAGAATTAAAAGGCTTAAAGTAGTTGAATCAAGGGTGACAATGGATGAATCTAATAGGATACTGGTTCAGTTACCAAAAATTAATAATCTGGAAAGTATTATAAGTGTTATTAAAAATAGAGGTTATCTTGAGCTTAAGATAGTTAAGGGAATAGATGTGGGATTGAAATATATTGAAAAAAAAGAGGAAGAATCCCCCAAGGCAGAAGAGGAAACAAAAGATAAGGATAAAGAGACTACAGATGAAGGTGTTAAGATTTCTTCTGAGGAGATTGAGCAAACTACTTCAAAGATTTTAGATAAACTCAAGGAGCAATTGGGAGAAGAAAATATAAAGTACGAAAAGATAAGTGACTTAGAGTTCAATCTTGAATTAAAAGGGGCAAATTTACAAAGCACTTATATAGTCATCTTACAATTAACAATGGGGGAAATATCAGAATCGGAAACTATCGAGAGAATAGAGATAACAAAATATGATCCTATTTATGGTGATGCAGTTGCAATCAGTGGACATTTAAAAGATGTAAAACCAATAACCGCTCAACGTGGGTATCAAGAAATAAAAAATTCTGTTATTTTGAATTTGGATAAAGAATTGGAAAAAAGATTTAAAAGTCTACTTGAGCAAAACATTGGAGACGATTTATCAATAGTTTTAGATGGAGCTATTAGAACTATTACGGATATCAGTGAGGAAACTATTCCAGCTGAAGAAGCAAATTTAATTTATATACCTAATATAGAAACATTTGAAGAGGCTGAAAATATTACAACAATGCTACAAACTGGCACTTTACCAATCAATTTTAAAATTGATAACAAAATAGATGTGGGGCCAACTTTAGGGGAAGATATCATATATGAATCTTTAATAGCAATATATGTTGGATTTGCATTACTCTTAATATCTATACTGATATATTATAGGGGCTTGGGATTAGTATCAGTAATTAGTTTAGTTCTGTTTTTAATACTTCTTTTTTCATTGATGACTTTAGCGAAAGTTATGCTTACATTCTCTTCATTTTCCGGTATATTTTTGGCAGTGGGTGTATATGTTTTTTCAAATATTTCAATATACGAGAAAGTGAAAGAAGAATTAAAAAAAGGTAGATCTATAACAACAAGTATTGATTTTGGTTTTAAGAATTCATTAAATGATATTTTTTATATTGATATGTCAATATTTATTATTGCTTTAGTGCTTAATAATTTTGGAACCAAACAAGTAAAAGGATTATTACTTCCTGTAGTTATTGGTTCTATATTAACAATAATTACTCTGTTCACTTTTACCAGATCCAGTCTTTTATTATCTGCAGGTTTTTTACAAAAATATTCACTAAAGCCATTCTTAAGAAAAAATGTTAGTTAAAGTAGGTTAAAATTTTATATAAGGAGATATAGCAGAGTGAATTTTGATTTTATAGCTAAGAAAAGAATATTGTTTATGTTATCAGCTATTATAATAGTTTTAGGATTGATAAGCTTTTTATTAGGGTGGGGTCTTAATTTTGGAAAAGACTTTAAAGAAGGTATCTTAATTGAGGTAAATTTCAAAGAATCAATTGAAATAAAAGAGATTAGAAATATACTTAAAAAAAATAATTTTACTGCTGATGTTATTCAATCTATGGATGAAAAAAAGTATCAGATTGAAGTATTTACGGATGAAGATAAAAAAGATGAGATAAAAAATTTATTTATAGAGACAGGTCCGATAGAAGGTGATATTAAAGTAAATAATATTTTACCTTTTCATAGTAAAGACATATTTGTGAAAATATTGTATTTAATTTTGATTGGTACAGTAATGCTATTTCTAATTAGTTTAATTAAGAAAGAATTCATATTAGCATCAGTCGCTTTTATTACCGCAATTTTTAACTTATTATTAACATTAAGTGTTTTTTCTATATCAGGTAAGAAAATATCGATTACTATGACTATATCAATAATAATTACTTTTATTTACTCGGTTGGTCTGATTATAAATATAATCAATAGAATAAGTAAAAATAAACTTCTTATAAAAAGTATTGGTTATAAAAAAATGATAAATTTGAGCTTAAAACAAGCATCGGGAGTATCTTTAATTGCTTTAATTGCTGTTCTGATTACACTTATAGGTTTGATAATCTATAGTGAAGGCTTATTTAGAAATTTGGCTATTTTATTAGCATCTGGTTTTATCGTAATAACATTTTCCTCGATTTTTACTTCTGGTTCTCTCCTGGAAATCTTAAACCAATATTTCTCAAAGTATAAATAACATTATTTTGTTTAGAACTTAAATCCTTTTTTGAATTTTAGAAATCCCGGTATTAAAATTCAATAATAGTTTTATAATAATTATTTAATGCATATTTGTTATTTATTTTGTAAAATAAGATTATGAAAAAATATGTGAAAGAACTGGAAAACTTAATAAAAAAGGTAAAAGAGTATAATCCCAATGCTGATCACCAAATAATCACAAAAGCATTTAATTTAGCAAGGGAGAAACATGATGGACAGCTAAGAGAATCTGGTGATCCTTTTATCTCACATCCATTGGGAGTAGCAGATATAGTCGTAGATTTGAAATTGGATACAACTTCTATCGTTTGCTCCATTCTTCATGACATAATAGAGGATACAGATATTTCACTATCATATGTAGAGAAAGAGTTTGGCAAAATTGCAGCGATAATAGTGGATGGCTTAACAAAGATAAATAAAATATCATTTGCGACTGTTGAAGAAGAACAAGCTGAAAACTTAAGAAAGATGATAATAGCTATGTCAGAGGATATAAGAATCATTCTTATAAAGTTGTCTGATAGGCTGCATAATATGAGAACATTATCTGCTCTTTCTTTAGAAAGACAAAAGATAAAAGCAAAGGAGACAATAGATATCTTCATACCACTTGCGCATCGATTAGGCATATCTCAAGTTCAAAGAGAATTAGAAGATTTATCTTTTAAATATTTATATCCAAAGAAGTTCACTGAAATTGTTAGTATGGTTAAACAAAGGCAAAAGTCGAGAGAAAATCAGATAAATCTGACTGTTAAGATTTTAAAAGATAAATTAAAGAGTTTTAGTATTGTGGCTGAAATAACTGGAAGAGCAAAGAATTTCTATAGTGTTTTTATGAAAATTACAAAACGTGGAGTGAATTTTGATGAAATATATGATTTAACAGCAGTTAGAGTAATTGTGAATGATTTAAAAGATTGTTATGGTACTTTAGGCATTATTCATTCATTATGGAAACCCATTCCTGGAACCTTTAATGATTATATTGCAAATCCGAAGTTCAATCTTTATCAATCATTACATACTTCTGTTATAGGTCCCGATGGAAAACCTATAGAGATACAAATTAGAACATGGTCAATGCATAGAACTGCAGAATATGGAATAGCAGCACACTGGAAGTATAAGGAAAAAACAGTAAAAGAGGATAAAGAGTTTGATGATAGAATGTCATGGTTAAGAGAGATGCTTGAATGGCAGAAGGAACTCTCAGATCCTAAGGATTTTATGGAATCTTTAAAACTTGACCTTTTTCATGATGAGGTATTTGTTTTCACTCCAAAGGGGGATGTGGTAAGACTCCCATTGGGTTCTACACCTATCGATTTTGCTTATCATATACATACCGATATTGGTCATAGATGCATTGGGGCGATGGTTAATAATAGGATGGTTCCGTTGGAAAGATCCCTTAAAAGCGGGGATATAGTTGAAATATTAACCTCAAAAACTGCTGGTAAGCCAAGTAGAGATTGGTTAAATGTTGTGAGGACTGTTAAAGCAAAAGGAAAAATAAAACGATGGTTTAGAAAGCAAGAAAGAGAGGAGGATAAAACTGTTGGAAAAGAGCTTTTAAGTAAAGCTTTAAGGAAACAAGGACTTTCTTTACACGCTGTTAGTCAGGATATACTTTTGAAAATTGCACAAAATCTTGGCTTTGACAATATAGATGGTTTATTCACACAGATTGGAGCTAAAAAAGTTTCATATATACAGGTTTCAACAAAAATTATAAATGCTATAAAAAAATCGATTGAGCCTAAGGAGGATAGATTAAAAACTGAGGAAATTATACAGGAAGCACGCGAAAGAGAATATACAAGCTCAGTTGTTGTAAGTGGGATGAATGATTTAATTGTAAATCTTTCCCATTGTTGTAATCCCGTACCAGGTGATGATATAATCGGCTACATAACTCGAGGAAGAGGAATTAGCGTTCATAGAACAGATTGTACAAATATTAAATTTTTATCGAAAGATTCTGAGAGATTTATAGAGGTTATATGGGATTTAACTAAACCATCACTTTTTAAAGTTGAGATAGGCATAGATGCAATAGATAGAATTAACCTTTTAAGAGATGTTACAGAAGTAATTTCAAACTATAATCTAAATATAATAAATATAGCTGTTAGAAAAAAAGTAGAAAGGGATATTACTATTATATTGACTTTGGAAATTGGAGATGTAATTTTACTTAATAAATTATTGGAGGATTTAAGAAATATTGATTCTATATACGATAGTTATAGAGTTGTTCCGGGGATGAAGTAATGCATAGCAATGGAGAAATAATGCATAAATTAGAGATTAAAAAATTTACTTTAGGCTATTTTGCTGTTAATTGTTATATTGCTTATACTACAGATTCAAAGGAAGCATTAATTATCGATCCTGGTGCAGAACCTCAAAAAATCTTAGATTTTATTAATGAAAAAAAATTAAAAGTTAAATATATAATAAATACTCATGGTCATTATGATCATATTGGTGCAAACAATGAAATAAAATCTAAAGTTAATGCACCAATTTGTATACACACTCTGGATAAAGAATTGCTTCATAGTCCAATGCGTAATTTGTCATTATTAACTGGCAAGTTTTATAAAGTTAATGCAGATAGAGTTATTGAGGAAGATGATGAATTTAAAATAGATGATAAGGTATTTAAAATAATACATACACCAGGTCATACTCGAGGTAGTATAAGTATTATGGTCGATGATATTATATTTTGTGGTGATTTAGTTTTTAAAGATGGAATTGGTAGAACAGATCTTTTTGGTGGATCTTCAAAGGATCTGGCTTTGTCTATTAAGAATAAAATATTTAGCATTAATGATGAGGTAAAATTATATCCAGGTCATGGTCCGGAAACTTCAATTAAAGATTTAAAAGAAAATAACTATATGGTCAATTATATTTTAAAATCAGAATTATCTAACTTTTAAAAGGAGAAAATTTTGAAATTTCAAACACCAAGGGGAACCAGAGATATATTATCCCCTGAAGTTGAATTTAGAAATTATATATTTGAAAAATCTCGCGAGCTTTTTGAAATTTATGGATTTAAAGAGATAGTAACTCCAACTTTTGAGCGTACAGAAGTATTTACAAAAGGGATAGGAGAAGCCAGTGATATAGTTTCAAAGGAGATGTACACATTTAAAGATAGGAAAGGTCGATCTTTGACTCTGAAACCTGAAGGAACAGCTCCAGTAGTGCGTTCATTTATACAAAATAAAATGTATGGTAAATCTCTGCCTATAAAGCTTTATTATTGCAGTCAGATGTTTAGATATGAAAAACCTCAAGCAGGTAGAGGTAGAGAATTTTCCCAGGTGGGGGTAGAAATTTTAGGTACAAGTGACCCTCTTGCAGATATAGAGACTATTGCTTTAGTTATGAATCTATATAAGGAATTGGGAATTGATCAAACTAAACTTATTATAAATAGTATGGGTTGCAGAAATTGTAGAAAAAATTATTTGCAAGATTTAAACAAATATTTAGAAATAAAAAGCAAAAATCTGTGCGAAAATTGTAATTTCAGGATAAAAAAGAATCCATTAAGGGTATTTGATTGTAAGGTTGATCAATGTAAGAAAATATTATCTAAGTCTCCAATTTTAAGAGATTACTTATGTAATGAATGTGAAGATCATTTTAAAAATGTATTAAAGGGATTAGAGAGTTTAAGAATAGAATGGCAGTTAGATAACAGATTGGTAAGAGGATTTGATTATTACACAAAAACAGTTTTTGAAGTAACTGCACCTAAATTAGGTGCACAGGATGCTATATGTGGTGGTGGAAGATATGATTATCTTATAGAGGATTATGGAGGTCCTCTAACTCCTGCTGTTGGAGTAGCAATAGGCATTGACAGAACAGTACTTGTTATGATGAGGATGGGTATAAAACCATTTTCTGAAAAGAATATACAGGTTTTTTTAATTGCTTTAAATGATACAGCTAAAAAAAAGGCAATTGTTCTTCTTGATGATTTAAGAAAAAACAAGATTCCATCTGATATGGATTATGGAAATAGAGGTATTAAAAGTCAATTCAAGATGGCAGACAGATTAAAAGCAAAATACGCATTAATTTTAGGTGAGGATGAATTAAGAAATAATAAAGTATCATTAAAGGAAATGGATACAGGAAAACAGTCTATCATCAATTATGATGATGTAATAAATTACATAAAAGAAAAAATAAAAGAGAGTAAATAAATGGAAAATAAAAAATTCAGGATTTCAGATCAGATTTTACATAATTCACCTATAAGAAAAAATAAATATAGGAATATTTGGTGTGGAAATATTTCAAAAAAAGATATTGGTTGTGAGGTTATTATAAGTGGCTGGGTTCATAGAAGAAGAGATTTAGGTAATCTCACTTTTATAGATTTAAGGGATAGAACAGGAATAGTTCAGGTGGTATTTGATCCGGACATAAGCGAAGAAGACCATAATTTATCTAAAAAACTAAGATCTGAATTTGTAATTACTATCAAAGGAAAGGTGAGGAAAAGACCGGTTGGCACAATAAATCCAGAACTCGGAACTGGTGAAATAGAAGTAATAGCAGAAAAACTTAAAATATTGAGTGAATCGAAAACACCACCATTTTTAGTTGAGGATGATACAGAAATAGATGAAAAATTAAGATTTAAATATAGATATCTCGATCTTCGAAGACCAGGTGTTATGAATATATTTGTTATTCGAGATCAGATGGCAGTAGCCATTAGAGAATATTTAAAGGGCCAAGGTTTTATTGAGGTTGAGACTCCCATTCTTGCTAAAAGTACTCCCGAGGGAGCAAGGGACTATTTAGTTCCAAGTAGAATACATAAAGGAAGTTTTTATGCTTTACCTCAATCACCTCAGTTATTTAAGCAAATACTAATGGTTTCAGGATTGGAAAGATATTTTCAAATAACAAGGGTTTTTAGAGATGAAGACTTGAGAGCAAATAGACAACCAGAATATACCCAGGTAGATATTGAAATGTCTTTTGTGGATGCTGAAGATATTCTTAAAATAAACGAGGAGATGCTTAAATATGTATTTAAGAAATGTTTTAATATAGAGTTAGTTTTACCTTTTGAAAGAAAAAAATATTTTGATGTAATTGAGAAGTATGGAACAGATAAACCAGATATAAGATTTGAAATACCTATAGTGGATATAACTGATGAACTTTTATCTACTGATCTTCAGCTTTTTAAAAATGCTATTGAGAATAAAGCCAGAATAAAGGGTATAAATGTGAATGATGCTGCTAATTTCTCCAGGAAGAAAATGGATGCTTTCTCAGTAATGGCCAAGGATTTAGGTGCCAAGCAGGTTGTCTGGATAAAGGTAAGAGAAAGTGGAGAGTTATATTCATCTATTGCAAAATATCTTAAAGATAATGAAAAAAGAGCAATATTGGATAGATTTGAAGCGAAATCGGGTGATTTAATTATTCTTATAGCTGATTTATCAAATAAAGCAAGTACAATTTTAGGTCAGATAAGATTATATTTAGCAAATGAATTAGATTTGATTCCTGAAGATACATATAAATTCTTATGGGTGTATGACTTTCCCTTATTTGAATGGGATGATGATGAAAAAAGATATCAACCGATGCATCATCCTTTTACTTCACCAACAGAAGAAACCATTGAGTTTATAAAAAATGATCCTTTAAAAGTAAAAGCAAAAGCTTATGACTTGATATTAAATGGAGTAGAAATTGCAAGTGGTTCTATAAGAATTAATAATAGTAATTTACAGAAAGAGATTTTTAAAGTTTTAGGTCATGATAAAGATAAAGTGGATAGTAACTTCGGATTCTTATTAGAGGCTTTTCAATATGGTGCTCCACCTCTTGGGGGAATTGCATATGGTTTTGATAGATTTGTTGCTGAGGTATTACAGAAAAAAAATATAAGAGAAGTAATTGCTTTTTCCAAAACTCTTAGAGCTATATGTCCATTAACTGGTGCACCTGATGAGGTAACTGATGAACAGTTAGAAGAGCTGAATATAGATATAAAGAAAAAATAAAAAAATTTATTAAAAATTTTTATTTGAACAAGAAATAGTTATGTGATAATATAATCCAAGACCTACCTTGTGCGTAGTTTGTTGTCTATTTGAGCCAACAAATTGACATAGGGAGCTAAATCTTTGGCAATGGAATTGATGCCTCTCAGTGTGGAACAATGAAGTTGTCAAGAAGGCACCCACCTAGTAGAATAGGTTCAAAGATTGGTAAATTACGGCAAGGTGGGGTTATTTTTTTTAAATATGATTTTTTTACTCCACTGTTTAAAATCCATCTTAATTTTCCTAATAAGAAAAATAATTATGATATAATCAAAAAAAATTTATATAATTTAATTAATATATTTTCAAACTCAAAAACAATGAAATATTTTATGGAGGGTGAATATGACTTTTTCGAATTTTGAAATTGCAATTTTAATAGCTTTTGTAATATTTATTATTATTTCAATAATTTTAACAATAAAGATAGTTATCACACTAAAGTTATTAAGTAGAATGCTTACTGAATTGAGGAAAGAAATTACACCAAATTTAAGGAAATTAAGTACTATATTAGACAATGTAAATACAGAATTGGATGGTGTTGATAAAATAATAAACACAATTTCTAATTTAGTAAATAGAGTTGATTCGACAACTAAATTTGGTCAAGAAATGATTATTTCTCCAATTTCTAAAGCGGCAGGAATTTTGGCAGGTATACAAAAAGCAGTATCAAAAATGAAAAGTGGAAAGAATAAAGAGTAAAAATAAGATTTGTTAGATCTATTTTTTTTAGAATTTTAATTCATAAAATTATGTGATGGAAAAATATAAAAAAATTGCTTTAATAATATGGGCTATAATAGGTGCTCTAATCATATTATTTTCTTTTTTTTACCTATTATTTCTACTAAAACCAATTTTTACACCAATTTTAATAGCAATTGTTTTAACATATTTATTAAACCCAATAGTTAATTTTTTAGAAAAAAAAGTAGGTAGAATTAGTTCTATAATAATAGCTTTTATTGCCTTTCTTCTCTTTGTTATACTCTTTTTTACTTCTTTTATTCCCATGCTTGTTATCCAATTTAAAGATTTTGGACAAAAAGTTCCAGATTATCTAAATAGTATAGAAGCAGGTTTATTATCATATGAAAGATATTATCAAAGACTTATTAAGACTGAACAATTAAAGGAAGTGTTAGATGCGATTACAAATGAATTAAAAAATTTTATAGTATTAACAGCTAAAAAAACACCAGAATTTACAAAGAATATTTTTAAGTTTCTTTTTGATTTCTTTGTTGCAATTCTTTGTTCATTTTATTTCTTAAAAGATAAAGAGAGACTAAAAGAAGGTTTATTTAGAATTATTCCTGATAAGTATTCTAATGAGCTTAGATTAATACTAAAAAAAGCAAGTAATTCTTTTTCAGTTTTTTTTAAGGGACAACTGGTTGTAGCAATAATTATTGCTATTCTATGTTCTATATTTCTTTTTATTTTTAAAATTGAATTCGCTCTTTTACTTGGACTCATTGTTGGATTTTTTAACATAATACCTTATATAGGCCCACTAATTGGAGCAATTCCCGCAGTTCTTGTAGCATTTTTTGATTCACCATGGAAAGCCTTAGTTATTATTATTGTCTTCATAATAATAAATTGGGTAGAGGATCTAGTAATCAGACCTCAAATTTTAGGACATGGTCTTGGTCTTCACCCATTGGTTATTGTCTTTGCTTTAATTGTTGGTGGATTTCTTTTTGGTATGTTAGGACTAATTATAGCCATTCCCATAGCTGCGTTTATTCAGGAACTAATATACCATTATCTTTTAAAGCAATAAAGGGGTCAAATAAAGGTTCTATAATTAAAAAATGAGATATATTAGTTACCTTTTTATGATATTAAAAAAGATGAATATTTATTATTTTTAAAAGTAGTAATATTAGAGGTATCAATTGAAAAGTAAAGTTATTAGAGATAGATTTTTAAAATTCTTTAAAGATAAAAATCATTCAATAATTCAATCATCAAACTTGATACCAGTAGATGATCCTACTGTTTTATTAACAACTGCTGGTGTGCAACAGATCATGCCTTTCTTTTCGGGATTAAAAGAGCCTCCATCAAAAAGATTAGTATCCTGTCAGAAATGTTTCAGAACAACTGATATTGACAATGTGGGTTTAACTCCAAAACATCTTACCTTTTTTGAGATGCTGGGAAATTTCTCAGTTGGTGATTATTTTAAGAAAAAAGCGATTTACTGGGCATGGGAATTTCTTACAGAGGAATTAAAAATAGATTCAAATAAATTATGGGTAACAGTATTTGAGGGAGACGAGGAGATATCTGCAGACGATGAAGCGATTGCGATGTGGAAAGAAGTTGGAGTTAGCCCCGACAAGATTTATAAATTTGGAAAAGCTGATAATTTCTGGGGCCCGCCCGGGGAAAAGGGACCATGTGGTCCATGCAGTGAAATACATTTTGATAGAGGAGAACAATACGGATGTCAGAAAGATAAATGTGGACCTAATTGTGAACAATGTGACAGATTTATAGAAGTATGGAATTTGGTTTTTACACAATATAATTTTAATGGAAAAAAATATGATCTTCTTCCTCAAAAAAATATAGATACCGGAATGGGTTTAGAGAGATTAATAGCTATTATGCAGAATGTAGAATCTGTTTTTGATACTGATCTATATAATGAAATAATAAAAGAAATTGAAAGGTTATCAAATAAGAAATTTGGTATAAGTTCTGACCTCGATAGGTCATTTAGAATTACTGCTGATCATCTAAAGGGAGCAACTTTTTTAATTAGTGATGGAGTTTTTCCTTCAAATGAGGGAAGGGGTTATGTTTTAAGAAGAATTATAAGAAGAGCAATTACTAATGGAAAGAGTTTGGGTATATATGATGAATTCATAACAAGTGTATCTGATGTAGTAATAAATACGATGAAGACCATTTATCCAGAACTTAAAAAAAATAGAGAATATATACTTGATATATTAGAAACAGAGGAGAAAAAATTCTCAAATACCTTAAAACAGGGAATTGGGATTCTTGAGGACAACATCAAGCATTTAAAAAAAGAAAAAAAGTCTGTAATACCTGGCGAAGTTGCCTTTAAATTATACGATACATATGGTTTTCCCATTGATTTAACAAAGGATATAGCAAAAAAGCATAACCTTAACATTGATTTAAAAGCATTCTCTACTTATTTAGAACAACAGAAACAGAGGGCACGTTCAGTTAGAGGTTTTTTGATAGAAACGAAGAAGCTTTAAAAATATATTCACCTATTATAAAAAGAGTAAAGAGTAAATTTGTTGGGTATGAAAAAGATTTTGTTAAAACTGATGTAGTGGGGATAATATCTAACGGTGTTGAAGTGCAAAAAGTATCTAAAGGTGATAAAGCGGAGATTATAATAAGTGAAACTCCATTTTATGCTAAAAAGGGTGGTCAAGTTGGTGATATTGGTCATATAGTATCAGAAACTGGAGAATTTGGTGTAGATAATACATTTCCCATTGATGATATCTTAAATTCACATCAAGGAAAAGTAATTGATGGAGAAATAAAAATAGGGCAAATAGTTGAAGCTAAAATTGATATTAAAAATAGAATTTCAATATCTAAAAATCACACAGCTACTCACTTACTTCATTGGGCTCTCAGAACAGTATTAGGTGATCATGTGAACCAATCTGGCTCTTTAGTAGAAGCAGGAAGATTAAGATTTGATTTTACACATCACCTATCACTATCAAATGAGCAGAGGGAAAAAGTGGAGAATTTAGTGAACAAGATGATATTTGCCAATAACGACGTAAGAGCATATATAACAACACTGGATTATGCCAAAGAAATAGGCGCTATTATGATATTTGGGGAAAAATATGGTGATTTTGTAAGAGTTCTTGAAATAGGTGATTTTTCTAGAGAACTCTGTGGAGGGACACATATTGCAAAAACTGGCTCCATTGGTCTATTTAAAATAATAAGTGAGGGTTCTATAGGATCAAATTTGAGGAGAATAGAAGCAATTACTGGCAGAGAAGTAATTAAATATATAAGTAAACAAGATAAAATTATTTCTTCTCTTTCAGAATTATTATCGGTCGAGAAATCGGATATTATAGAAAAAATAAAAAAACTTATTGATGACTTAAAGAAAAAAGAATCCGAATTGGAAAAGATCAGAAAAAAAACGATCTCATCTGAGCTTGAAGTTATTCTAAATAAATATGAAGAAAAGAATGAAATAAAGATTTTCTCCGGTCTTTTAAAATTTAGAAATATTAAAGATTTACAATCGATGGTAAGAACTATACAAGGAAAATTTAAAGATAGTTTTGTAGTACTTGGATCAAATTTAAAAAATAAAGCCATTTTAGTAACATCTGCTTCAGGAAAGGCATTGGAAATTGGTATAGATTGTAATGAAATAGCGAATGCTATTTCTAAATATATTGATGGTGGAGGTGGTGGAAAGAAAGAATTTGCTCAGGTGGGTGGAAAAAATACAAAAGGAACAAAATTAGCTATTGATGAAGCAATCAAAATAGTAAAAGATTTGGGCAAACTTTCTTAACTAAGATGTAGGGCAAGGCTTTAGCCTTGTTTAATAATGCAACCCTGAAGGGTTGCCCAGCTCTCTATTTAACTTCCTTAAAAATCAGATATGAAAAAGATGGGTTTAGATTGGGGTGAAAAAAGAATAGGTATCGCAATATCAGATGAATTATTATCTTTTGCTCATCCCTTAGAAATAATAGAAAATTCTTCCAAAACAAAAGCTATTTTAAAGAATATTATTCAGAAAGAAAATATTGATGAAGTGGTTGTCGGTTTACCTATCACTTTGAGAGGTGAAATGGGTAAACAAGCAATAAAAATTAAAGAACAGGTTGAAGAAACTTTTAAAGATATGAAAGATATAAAGGTAAAGTTAAAATTCTGGGATGAGAGGATGTCAACCAAACATGCAAATAGATTATTAAAAGAGGTAAGACTTAGAATTAAGGATAGAAGAAAGATTAAAAAAATGGATGATAAAATAGCAGCAAGCCTAATTCTTCAAAGTTATTTAAATTATCTAAAAAGAGAAAATGAAGGAATTTAAAAAATTTATTTTAGCAGTATTTATAATAATTCTAATTTTATTAGTATTTTTAGAGTCTTATATTCTAAAAATTTTTTATGAAGTTCTATTTAAATCTTATAGTGCTTCAGGAAAAGTAGAGATTGCTATACCAGAGGGTACATCTACAATAGAAGTGTTGCAAATTTTGGAAGAGAACAAAGTAATAAAAAATCCATGGCTTTTTAGATTATACATTAAAAGTAGAAGACAGGATAAAGAAATAAAATCTGGTGAATATGAATTTGATATTAACTCTTCATATGCTGTAGTTCTTGATAAATTAATTCAGGGACCTCCCCAGCCAGAAACATTTACACTGGTAATCCCAGAAGGCTTTACTTTAGAGCAAATTGCTAATAGAGTTGAGGAAATGTCACTCATTTCTAAGAGAAACTTTATATGCGAAGCAATACCAGAAGAGTTCAATTATAATTTCTTAGAAGATGCTGAAAGCTTAGAAGGATTTTTATTTCCAAAGACATATACATTTTTAAAGGAAACATCTGCTCATAATTTAATAGATGTATTATTAAAACAGTTTGAAACAGAGACTAAAGATTTAGATTTTAGTTTAGCCAAGCAGAATGATATAAACATTAAAGACATAATAACTATTGCTTCATTAATTGAGAGGGAAGTATATATCGCTGAGGAGCGGGAGTTGGTTTCAGCTGTTATACATAATAGGCTTGAAACAGACATGCCACTTGCAATAGATGCGACATTAAGATATGCTCTTTCAAAATGGGATGATGAACTAACCATATCTGATTTAGACACTGATTCTCCATATAATACCAGGATATATAAGGGACTTCCTCCAACACCAATCTGTAATCCCGGGATAGAATCAATAAAGGCAGCGCTTAATCCTGCGGATGTAGACTATCTATATTTTGTGGTTGATGATCTAGATTCACATAGCCATTTTTTCACTAATTCTGAAACTGAATTTTATAATTTCTTAAATAGTTTAGAAAGGTAATATGAAAAAGTCTAAATTATGCCCTCATCTTTATTATTCCTCAATATATACTATAGATTTAGACAAGATAAAATCATTAGAAATAAAAGGATTAATCATTGATTTAGATAATACAATACTACCTCATCATCACTTTATAGTTTCAGAAGAGCTTAAATCCTGGTTTAAAAATCTAATAGAAAGAGGATTTAAAGTATGTGTTATTTCAAACAACTCTGTTAACAAAGTGAAAAAAATAGCGGATAAACTTCAGGTACCATTTATATTTAATGCTGTTAAACCCCTTCCACGGTCTTTCAGGAAAGCAACTAAAATTTTAAGCTTAGATAAAAAGTATATTGCAATTGTTGGAGACCAGATGTTTACAGATATTTTGGGTGGAAACTGGTTTGGAATATTTACGATTTTAGTAAAGCCAATGAATCCTTATGAACATTGGTGGACAAGAAAATTAAGAATATTACAAAAAAATCTTTTAAACAGATTTATATCTAAAGGAGAATTAAAATATCTATATTAAAATAATTTTAATTAATAATAATATAATTTGAAATTTTAACAATTTTGTTTTTTTTATTAATTATTATTTAACAGGTATTTTGATTATATTTATATATTTTGGTTAAAATGGCTGATAAGTATGTGCACATTAAAGTAAAAGGTTATGTACACGGAGTTGGATTTAGATTCTATGCTATTAGATATGCGGATAAGTTAAATATTAATGGTACTGTTAGAAATAAATATGATGGCAGTGTGGAAATATATGCTGAAGGAAAAGAGGAAGATATAAATAAATTTATCGAGGTAATTAAAAAAGGACCAAGATCAGCTGTAATCAGAGAAGTCATAATTGATGAATATAAAAAATCAAGAGGTTATAATACATTTGATATTATTTTTTAATTAGAATTTATGTTTTTCAAGAAAGCTAATAATAAAAGAGATAAAAATAAGAAAGATGATAGCTTTAAGTTACCTCTTTCTGCAAAAGATGCAGCATTAGCATCAATAGTTGGAGCCATATATGCAGTTCTTACAATGGGTTTTGCTCCGATTAGCTTTGGACCTATTCAATTTAGAATAGCTGAGATCTTAACAGTACTTCCATTTCTAAGGGCATCTACAGCCTGGGGATTATTTGCTGGTTGCCTGGTAGCAAATATAATAGGTGGATTGGGACCATGGGATATAATTTTAGGTAGTCTTTGCACTTTAATTGCTGCATATCTAACTTCAAAAATGCCTAATATCTGGCTTGCCCCATTACCTCCAATTGTAGTAAATGCTTTTGGTGTAAGTTCTTATTTACACTTAATTTTTGGATTACCTTATTTTCTTAATGTTTTATACATTGGAATTTCTGAAACCATTATTTGTTATGTTTTAGGTATTCCTTTGCTTTATTTTCTTAAAAAACAAAATTTCTTAGAAGAATACATCTTTAAGTAATAATAGAATTTGTAATGGTAATTATGCGAGTTTAAAACCATATCTATTAAAAATATATATTGTATTGTTTGTAATGCTTTTTAGAATTTATTTATTAAGTTTTATCCTCTTGAATTATAGTGATTTAAAGTTATATACATGAAATATAGAACACTTTTTATTTCTAAGGATAGCCCAATTCATAGATTAAACCCACTAACTAAATTAACTGTTTTAGGCTTTATTATAGTCTCTCTGTATACTATAAATTGGATTCATTTTCCAATACTTCTTTTTTTTATAATAATTTTCCCTATTGCCTTTTTGGGAAGAGTTTTTAAAGAATTTTTTAAAATAATTTTAAAAGTTGGACTACCTTTAATTTTATTTGTATTTATATTTCAAATCATTTTTTTTACAGGTGGAGAAAAAGTTATATGGGAATTTTCAGTTGTAAAAATAAAATTAGAAGCAATAATGTTTTCATATTTATTAGGAAGTAGAATATTGGTAATAATTTCTTCTTTTTTAATATTTCTTCTCACCACAAATCCAGGACACATTATGAACTCTTTAATTTCGATAGGGTTTCCACGAACAATATCCTATGTTATTTTATCTACTTTGAATATATTTCCTTATATACAATCAAAAGCAAATTCTATATTGGATGCTCAGAAATCAAGAGGTTTAGAGGTAGAGGGTAATATTTTTATAAAAATTAAATCTTTAATTCCGTTAATAACTCCATTACTTTTTAGTTCAATTTCAGAGGTTGAACAAAGAGCTTTAGCTCTTGAGGTAAGAGCCTTTAGCTCACCGTATCCAAAAACATCAATTTTGAAAATAAAAGACTCATTGCCACAAAAAATTTTTAGAATAACAACTTTACTACTTTGTTTAATATTAATTATCTATAAATTTTATTTAGTAATTTTTTAAATTTACAAATAGTGGTTTTAATATTTTTTTAATATTAATACTTTATAGAGAAATTTTATGTGTATAAAGATAAGAAACCTAACATATAGTTATCCAGGCGCAAAGAAAGAAGCTTTAAAAAATATTAATATAGATATTTTTGATGGTCAATTATGTGGTGTATTAGGAAGAAATTTAACTGGTAAATCAACATTATGTTATGCACTTACGGGATTTATACCACACTTTTTTAAAGGAAGTATAAAGGGAAAAGTGCTTATTGACAATTTGGATACAGCTAATTTACCTCTTCATAAAATTGTAACTAAAGCGGGATTAGTCTTACAAAATCCATTTAACCAATTATCAGGTGAAAAATTTACAGTATTTGAAGAAGTAGCTTTTGGTCTGGAAAATTTAGGAGTTTCTCGAAATGAGATGATAGCAAGGGTTAAGGAGATTCTTAGAAAAATAAAAATTTATGATTTGAAAGATAGATCACTCTATCATCTTTCAGGGGGTCAACAACAATTAGTTTCTATAGCTTCTGTTTTAGTGATGAAACCTAACATTTTAGTTTTAGATGAACCGACCTCTCAACTTGACCCAATTAATAGTAAATTGATATTTTCGTTGGTTAAAGAGTTAAATAGAGAGGGAATAACAATAATAATAGTTGAACATAAAATAGAAGAGATAGTTGAATTTGCAGATAGAATTCTATTAATTGAAGATGGTGAAATATTATTAGATGAATCTCCTCATGAAATATTTAAATCTCTGAAAAAATATGAAAATTATATTAAATATATGAGACCACCCTGTTATGTAGAATTGACTCAAAAAATGGAAGAAGAAGGTCTTTGGGAAAAAACCAATGGTTATCCCATAACATTTGATCAAGCAAAAAAAGAATTTGAGGTGTAATTTGCCAAAAATATTAGTGGAGAAATTAGAATTTACTTATCCATCAGGTTTAAAAGCATTAAAAGGAATAGACTTAAAGATAGAAAATGGTGAATCTGTTGCTGTAATTGGAGAAAATGGTTCTGGAAAGACTACTTTAGTTAAGCATTTCAATGGACTCTTAAAACCATCATCTGGTCAAGTATGGATAGGAAAAAAGAATACTAAAAATTATACAACTGCTGAAATTTCAAAAACTGTAGGATATGTTTTTCAGAATCCCGAAAACCAGTTGTTTAAAGAAACAGTAAGAGAAGAATTAATTTTTGGACCTGAGAATATTAGATTTTCAGAAGATAAAATTAAAGATATAGTAGAAAAGATAGCTCATTTGACTGATATTTATGATATTTTAGATTCAAATCAAAGAGAATTAAATTTTTTTCAAAAACAATGGGTGGCAATTGCTTCAACATTGACAATGGACTCTAAGATTTTAATTCTTGACGAACCAAATACCAGTCAGGATTTTCTTGGTGTAGAAAAATTAATAAAATTGATAAATAACCTTTTGATGAAAAATAAAACAGTAATAACAATTACTCATGATTTAGATTTTGCATTAAAAATTTCAAATAGATTTATAGTTATTAGTGATGGAAAGATATTACTGGATAGATCACCTCGAAATATTTTTGCAAAGAAGCAAGAATTAATTAAAGCAAATCTTATTCCCCCTCCCATACCGAGATTGGGAATATCACTCGGTTTTAAATATCCTCCATTAAATATTGATGATTTTATTAATATGTATAAATAATTATTATTGAACTATTTAAGAGCTGTGTTACAACTAACTAAATTATTTTTCTTTGCTTATTCCATTAAAAATTTAGTTAAAAAATATTTTATTGAAAATTTTGTATTATAATAAAATTAATTTTATAAGAGAGTAATAAAAATTTTAAAATTTAACTATGTTATGACTTAATTAAAACGTTCCCTTTTAACTATTGACAATTCTATTTTTTTTATTTAGTATTTCACTGAATTAAAACTTATATCAAATATAATTTTGTATAATAAGAAAAAAGAAGTTGTAAATCTTAAATTAGAAGTAGCACTTAGAAAATAAAGAGGAGGTGATTTCATAAAAAATAATTTGAAAGTAAAAAAATGATAAGGAGGTTTTTAAATGAATTTTTTTAAAAAGATATTTTTAACAATTGTAACCCTATCAATT
>DAOWJR010000013.1 GCA_030640275.1 Actinomycetes bacterium
ACTGGAGATATAGAATATTCTCTTGAAATCTCTGCCCCAGTAGCTGAACCTGAAACTATAGTTTCTACTATCTCTTTTTTAAACTCACTAGAAAAACTTCTTCTCTTTCACATAATGAGACCCCCTATTTAATTATTTCTTTTTTGTCTCATCAGCTATTCTAACTTAAGTAATTTTAGTATACAATGTGTCTAATGATAGGGGTTCAGTCCAATCTGATTTTTATTTAATTTAAATTTTCCCTGATGTTGATACCCTAATTATCAATATACTAATTTGTTTTTAACTTTGTAATCTATCTTATTTAGTTCAATATCATATTTGATGTTGATTCCCTTATTATTAATTTTGGTTTTATAATAACTTGCTTTAATTTAAAATCTTTATTATTCAATATCTTAATTAACATTTGTGTAACCTTCTCACCTATTAAATGTATTGGTTGAGCTAATGATGTTATTGGTGGATTCATGTTTTGAGTAATATTTGTATCATTGAGGGCTGCTAAAGCAATTTCTTTTCCAATCTCAATTTTTGCTTCATTTAAAGCTTTAACTGCTCCTATAGCCATAACATCACTGTTTACAAAAAAGGCTGTTACATGTTTGTTCTTTTTAAGGATTTCATTAACTATACTATAACCAGCTGAATCAGTTTCTTCATTATTGATCACAAGTTCATCATCAAATTGAATATTATAATCTTCTAATGCTTTTTTATAACCAGCTAACCTATATTTTGCACATACCTGCCACTCAGGAACATTTATAAATGAGATTTTTTTATGACCTTTTTTTATCAAATGATTTGTTACTTGGTATGTGGCATCAAATCCATCAATTTCAACATATGGATGATCACCATCTGATTCTATTTTTCCAAAAGCTACAAATGGGTATTTTTTCTCCAATAAAAATGAAACACGTTTATCCTCATTTTCAATTCTGTTTAAAATAATTCCATCAACCCTTCTGCTTAATACTAAATCTTTTAAGATTTTCATTTGTCCATTTTTATTATTACTGAAAGAAATGAGAAGGTCATATCTGGTTTTTGAAGATTCATAACCAATACCTGAAAGAAATTCAAGGAAGAAAGGATCAGTTAAAGCAAGCCTTGTAGATGGTATAACTAACCCAATAGTATGTGTTCGTTGTCTTCTAAGGCTTCGAGCGGAGTAATTTGGTTGATAGCCCATTTCTTTTGCAACTTTTATTATATTTTCTCTTGTTTTAGGGCTAACATCACTATATCCAGTAAGTGCTCGAGAAACCTGAGTTACTGAAAATCCAGTAGCTTTAGCAATATCCTTTATAGTTACTTTCATTATAATTTACTCAACTTTTAAAGATTTGAAAAAGTTCTTAGATTTAGAATTTCAAATATTGGATTTTTTAGAGTAAATTCTAAAATTTTTATTCAAATGGATATTTAAATATTGATATATAAACTTACAAGTTATTTATTGAGTAACAATATTATCATCCAAAACGTTTTGGATAATTAAAATATATATAAAAATATTGTAAATGTCAAATTTTTAGTGTCAATGTTGTTGAGGCTAATATATGGAAAGCTAAAAAACTATTTTTTAGAATTTAATATTGATGTGTAAAAATTATATCTACCAATTCAAATAAATATAATAAACTTTAAGTTTTATTTAGAAACTTATTAATAATTACCATCTTTCAATTAAATATGGCTTTAATTTTTCAAATGTAATTGATAAATCTTCTATTAAATTCTCTGCTTCTTCAGTTGTCATATCCTGGCTCTCAATAACAAAACTTGCTGTTCTTCCATAATACAAAGGGGTCATAATTTGAACTATCTCATCAGGATTTAAACCCTCAATATTTTTATTACAAGCTAACGCAAAATCATAAACAGTCTTTACCCAGAGAACTGGTGGGAATGAAAATTTATCATATCCAAGCTCTGATATCTTTTCAATTGCTGAGTAATTTTCTGAACCTAAAATTCTATTTATAATAAATCCAAATTCTCTGATACCTGCTTTGAATTTATCTATCATGCTTTTTATTGATACGTTAATTGACTCTATTTTATCCTCTTTTGACTCACCGTATTTTAAAACTGGTTCACTTCCTTTTATATCTTTCCAATTACTATGATAAGTACCAATTAAACTAAAAAGGGTGCCAACTACCTGAATAAACATTGGACCTAATGTTAATGCTGGATCTTTTACATCATGAATTTTTGCTCCCAATTGAGTCTGACATATTTTATATCCTTCATTTATGGCTGTAGTTGTCATCCATATATCTATTCCATATTTTGCTATATCTGTTTCCCAGACATCCTTTTTTAAATAAGATTTTGTTAATCCATTAGAGAATCCAAAATCACCACCAATTGGTTGACGAATTCTTTTTCCATAAAGAGCTCTTGTTAAAGGATATGCAATAGAGTTGGTTATTGTAGCGTCATATTTGTGACGAATATAATAAGGAGTCACATATCCGTATCCTTCATCTATGATAGGTTTAGCAAGTAACATTATCCACTCTGGAGTAATACTTCTGAGATCACTATCAACAACAACACAAGCTTTTACTCCCAAAACATTTGCTGCTTCAAATATGGTTCTAAAAGAACTGCCTTTCCCAGGGATTCCTTTATATTCAATTGTAATGACATCTACCCCTTCAGGTATCTTAGTGTTAAGAACAATACTTCTAGTCTCATCAGTTGAACCTCCATCGGAATTTAAAATAATAGGCTTTAATTTTGGAAAATACTTAACCATTCCTTCAGCAGCCATTTTTACAACATGTGCAATAGTTTTTGCATTGTTATAACTGGGAATGCCAACCATTATATCTGCTCTATTTATTTCTTTAATTTTATTAATTACGTCTTTCTTTAAAATTTCTTTATTCATAGACCTTTCTTGTGAACTACCCCTACCCGAAGGAAGAGGTCTTAGGCGACCAATTTAATGATAATTTTAAAAATGTACATCATCAATATAGATTTTTATATTTTCTACTTTAACTGATGTTAATTTTTCAACAAAACTTTTTACTTCCTCTTTAACCCCTTTTCCAATCTCTGGAATAGAACTTAAATACTCAACTATAAGATGAATGTCAATATCAACTAAATCCCCATCTCTTCTTATAACTCTAATTCCTGAGGTAGGTGGTGTTTTTCTTACCATTCTTACCAAGTCACTAATCATTGCGCCATGAATCCTGTAAACTCCTGGTACTCTCATTACTGCACCGGCTGAAATTGTGGCTATAACCCCATCAGCAAACTTCGTACTTTCCTTTTTCAATGTAAATCCCTTCTTTTATAAAATAATTAAAAATGTTAATTGTTAAACTAAAAATTATTTGATAAATATTATATGATACTTTACCCTACAAATTGTATATAATACAATATCAATGAAATTTAAAAACCTTTAATAAAGTATTATATTATATATAGAAATATTCTATTAATAATAATTTCACAAAAATACTACCAAATTTTGAATATTTAATAATCTTTTAGTCCCTGTAGCTCAGTTGGATAGAGCACAGGATTCCTAATCCTGTTGTCGTCGGTTCAAATCCGACCAGGGACTCCATCTCCATCTATTAAAATTCACCCAATATTTCAAATAAAGCCCTATCTGAACTAACCATTTAAGTCTATTCTCTATAAAATACAGAATATTAGCTAATTATTTCTAAATTAATAAACAAAGGAAACTTATAAATACCTTTTTTAAATTTTTATGCTGTTATTAAAGACAGATAATGTATAATTTCTCCTATATGAAATCCCTTTAATATTTTCCTGGAATTAACTATAAACATTTTATTATTATTGATTTATCTTTAGTTTGAAAACTTAATATCAATTTGTCATTGCGAGGGACAAAGTCCCGAAGCAATCTCTAATAAGTGATTGAATTTTAAAGGTAGGGCTATTGGGGAAAATTCTAAAAATTTCAAATCTCACATATACATATCAGGGAGAGAAAAAACCAGTCATAAGAGACATTGACCTTGAAATAGAAGAGGGAGAATTTGTAGTTCTTATGGGTCCAAGTGGATGTGGAAAGAGCACATTAGCACTGTGTATAAATGGAATCATACCAAATGTTTTGAGTGGTGAATTAGAAGGTAGAATAGAACTTGATGGTTTAAATACACAGGAATATGAGGTTTATGAACTAAGCACTAAAGTGGGTATTGTCTTTCAAAATCCAGATAGCCAGTTATGTAACCTAATTGTGAAAGATGAGATCTCTTTTGGTCCTGAAAATCTATTGGTTCCAAGAGATGAAATCCTAAAAAGATTAGATAAATATTTAAAATTTGTTAGTCTTTCACATAAGGAAAAAAGCAGTATTTATAATTTATCAGGCGGAGAAAAACAA
>DAOWJR010000083.1 GCA_030640275.1 Actinomycetes bacterium
ATATTGAACATACTACACTTCTGATAATTTTATTTGTTTATTTTATTAGCTTTTTTATGGGAATATATTTTGTTTCTAAAGATAGGAAGTAGATAGTGTTATCTCTAAAAAATTATTTATATATATCCACGATTATATTCTGTTTAGGAATTTTTGGTGTCTTATTTAGAAGAAAGTTTTTATATAAATTAATTAGTTCTTCACTAATAGCCTTATCAGCTATTATTAATTTTATTTCCTTCTCTTATTTTTTATATCCTGAAAAGATTTTTCAACTTACTTTAATTATATTTATGATTGGTCTAATAATTATGCAGTTTGCTATAGGATTTTTTGTTTATTACCTTGTTAAAAAAGAAGGGAAAGATATAGATCTAAAAAGTAGGGATCCCTTTTTGGAATTAAATTTAAAAATTGCTAACTTTTTTAGGAGGAAGTAATTGTTGATTGACTTTTCTCTTATAATTCCAGAACTATTAATACTCTCTTCATTTCTTTTTATTTTTTTACTTTTAATTTTTAATAGTGCAACAAAATTAAGATGGTTAAGCTATTTTTGTATTTTAGCAGTAATAGCTGCAATGGCTCTAACCTTTGTATTTAAAGACAGAATGGGAATTGTATCGGATAACTTTTTAGAGGTTAGTAAGGTTTCAAATTTTTTTAGATATTTATTTCTTTTTTCAGGAGAGAGTCTTTTAATTTCGCTAATTGTCTCTAAAGTAGAAAAACCTGGTATTTATGCATTAATTCTAATTTCAATATTTGGTGCGATGTCACTTGGACTTAGTTCAAATCTATTATCACTACTAATGTTTTTAGAAATTGTTACAGTCTCATCATATTTTATCCCTACTTTAAAATTTGAGAAAATTGATTGGCTCTCATATCTGAGATATGTCATTTTTGGGATAATTTCAACCTTTTTATTCATATATTTGTTTTCCTTTATATATGGAGTATCGGGATCCCTTTCTTTAAATGTTGATTTTACAAACATTGATATTAATAAAGTAAATATTTTATTAATAATAGTGCATATAGTTATAATGGTAATAATGTCAATTAGATTATCACTATTCCCATTCCATATTTTGTTTCCCTCTCTTGCTAAAGATAGTGGTTTTTTTACAACACTTTTTTTCTCAATTCTTGTTATTCCCGTAAATTTTCTGGCTCTTAAGAAGGTATTAAATATAGCTGGTCGTTTGGACAACGGACTTCTTTTTGATAATTTTCTTGTAATTTTAATTCTCGTTTTCACAACAATTATATTTTTAAATATTGGTATTATTTATCAAAGAAATATCTGGAAGTTTTTAGCATTTTCAAGTGTAGTTCAAATGTGCTTTATTATTATTGATTATTACCTTTTTCCACCCTTAGAAGAACTAAGTGGTATAACACCATATTTACTTATATATTTAATTTCAACATCAGCATTAGTAATTGGATTGGAAACTTATAGAAAATATAAACTTAAAACTAATTGGGTGGATTTTTTGGAGGATATAAAAGGAGCAATAAGGACTGCACCAGTTTTAACTTTTTCATTATCTGTAATATTGATCTCATTAATTGGAATCCCAGGGACTGCTGGCTTTTTAATTAAACAGTCATTTATTAGTTTCATTAATGCTGGTATTAAAATTGAAGGAATTACTGGTTTTGCATTTTTAATTTCTGTCTTTTTAATAATAAACTTTTTAATAGCTTTATATTATTATGGAAGAATTATTTTAAGTATGTGGTCTAAGCCAAAAAAGGATATTTACCTTAAATCTAAAAAAGTGAAATTAAATCTATTTAAAGAGAGTTCCCCATACCTTCTATCTTTAGCCTTTATTATATTATGCTCTGTAATTATATTGGCTTTGGGTATATATGGTATTATAAATCCCACATTATCTAAAATACTTTTCTCTCTGTTTAAATAATATTTCAAAGAATTAACCACGCATCTATTTAATACAGTTAAATTAATTCATAAATATTTCAAAATTTATTCCTGTATTATAAAATAGGAATTAATGAATATTTTAATTAAAAAATAACATAAGACAGATATTTCTATATTAGAGATGAATTCAGGAAATTATGAATAATAAAAAGAAAATAGATACTAAAAATTAGTAGGAAAAAAATGGCAAGAACATGGAGAATATTAGATGGGAAAAGAGTAAAATTAAGGGATTTGTGCGAAGATGATCTTCCCAGATGTTTAGTGTGGCTTAGAGATAGAAGAGTTATAAAATATTTAGATTTTGATTTAATTAATATTGATTTAGTACAAGAGATAAGGTGGTTAAAGACCATGCAGAGTTCTCCAAATGATTATATTTTTGCCATAGAAAAAGAGAACGGTAAACATATTGGGAATATAGGATTACACAGAATAAATTGGAGAGATAAAAATTGTATGTTGGGTATATTTATAGGTGATATAGAAAGATGGAATAAAGGATATGGAACAGATGCAATAAAAACTGTACTAAAATATGCAGTAGATAAATTGAGTTTACATAAAATAAATTTACATGTTTATGAATATAATCCCAGAGCTATTAAAACCTATGAAAAATGTGGTTTTAAAAAGGAAGGTTTGTTAAAAGAAGGACACTACTATAATGGAAAATACTGGGATGTCATAGTTATGGGGATTTTAGATAGAGATATTAAAATGATTTCTGATTAAGTCTTTTTAAAGAGTTATCTTCGTCTATATTCGCATATTGTAGTGTAGTTAATTAAACTATACAATTATACACAAGACATTTAAGGACATCACTTCAAAAAAGAGTAAAATAATAGAAATATTTAATTTGAAAGATGTGTAGTTATGAGAAATACGAAAAGACTTAGCAAGGGAATGAGAAAATATATTCGCAGGAAAAAAGCAGAAATAAGAAAAAGTACAGATGATAGAATTGAGCAGGAGAGATTAATTAAAGAGTTAATATCTAGATTTAAAAGTCAAAAAGCAACGGAGATCTAAGGTCTTGACTATTTAAAATTTGTTTGAGAATATTATCTATATAGATTAAATGATTAGAAAGATATATTTTTAAATAGATATAGTTAGATAAATGTTTAAAAAAATTTTAAATATAAAAGAATTTTTTTCTGCATCTAATAATATTTTTTTCAAAACCCAATTTTATGCAAGGATTGGGCTTTTTTATTTAATTCTATCTTTAATTCCAAGGAAAGGAGTTTAGATGGACTATTTCAAATTCTTTGAAAAATACGGTCATGAACAGGTTATATTTAATATAGATCCTGAAACAGGGCTAAAAGCTATTATTGCAATACATAATACAGTATTAGGACCTGCTCTGGGAGGCTGTAGAATGAGAAAATACTCATCTGAAGCTGATGCTGTAATGGATGTATTGAAACTTTCCAGAGGAATGACTTACAAAAATGCTGCAGCAGATTTACCCTATGGTGGAGGAAAAGCAGTAATAATTGGTGACCCATCACTTGATAAAACTCCCGAGTTAATGGAGTCTTTTGGGAGATTTGTACAGACATTACAGGGAAGATTTACTACTGGTCCCGATATGGGAACTAATTTGGATGATTTTAAATATGCAAAGAGATATACACCTTATGTCATCACCTGGGAAGAGAAAATGGCTTCTTCAGATGATATTTCCCTAAATACCGCCTATGGAGTTTACATGGGTATTAAAGCGTGTTTAAAACAAGTTTATGATAATAGGTCATTAGATAAAAGAGTAATAGCTGTTCAGGGGTTAGGTAAAGTAGGTTATAATCTTTGTAAATTTTTAAATAAAGAAGGGGCAAAACTATTTGTTTCAGGGCACCACAGGGATAAGATTGATAAGGTTATAGAGGAATTTAATGCGGAAGAAATTGGTGAAGATGAAATATATTCAGTTCAGTGTGATGTTTTTTCACCAAATGCAGTTGGAGCAATTTTGAATAACAATACAATTCCAAAATTGAAGTGTAAGATTATTGCTGGTGGAGCGAATAATGTTCTTCTTGATGAAAAAGAACACGACATTAAACTATATAAAAGGAATATTTTATATGCTCCGGATTATGTAATAAATGCAGGAGGTGTAATTGCAGCAGCTCAAACACTTACTGGCTATGAGTATGAAAAAGCACGTAAGAAAGTGGATAATATTTATAATATTTTACTTAAAATATTTAGTATAAGCAAAGATGAGGATATAC
>DAOWJR010000020.1 GCA_030640275.1 Actinomycetes bacterium
CATCCATAGACACCAATTTTCCGTTATGTATTATTGTATTAATATCTGAACCTTCTTTAAGATAGATAATCTTTTCTCCAAGCTTTTTTTCATCAACACTTCTCTGTTCGTAAGTTTCTTTATTCATCAATACTAAATTATTATTATCTTTATATAAATATTGCATTTTTTTTCTATCAAGTATTGCTAACTTAAATTTCTCATCTGCTCTGAAGGTTTTTTCTGTTGTTTCTCCAGATTTTAATTTCCTTAGTTTTACTTTTACTATTGCTCCCCTTCTGGCAATTTTTGAATGTTGAAACCAAATAATCTCATAAAGTTCATTATCTATAACTATAGTCATCCCGGTCTTAAATTCAGTTGGTGATATCAGAAAATCAACTCCTTCAATAATCTTAATGTAAAAATGCTTTTTAAATCTTGTAGTGAAAAGATTTAAAAACTAAACTTCATAAAAGGTTTTTTCAGTTTTACTTACTATCTCACATCCATCATCAGTTACAAATAATAAATCTTCAATTCTAACTCCACCAAAATTCTTTATATAAATTCCAGGTTCAATTGTAAAAACCATGCCTTTTTCTAAAATATCCTCAGAATTTTTTGTTAAAGCTGGTGATTCATGTATATCCAATCCTACGCCATGACCCAATCCATGTAAGAAATTTTCTCCATAACATTTTTCAGTTATAAAATCTCTTGCAATTTTATCTAAAATTTTACATTTTACTCCTGGTTTTACCGCATTTAAAGCTTTCATCTGAGCTTCTAATACAATATTAAAAATGTTTTTTTGCTTATCTGTAGATTTTCCTATAACAACCATTCTGGTCATATCAGAATGATAACCATCAACGATTGAACCAAAATCTAATTTCACTAAATCGCCATCTTCCACAACTTTATTACTAGCAGTAGCATGAGGCATAGATGACATAACTCCAGAGGCGATAATCGTATCAAATGATATCTTATCAGCCCCTAAATCTTTCATAATAAAATCCAGTCTATTTGCAATATCCCTTTCCTTCATTCCGGCTTTTATCTCATTAATTATTATGCTAAATGCTTTATCAGTTATGTCTGCTGCTTTTGTGATTAAATCAATCTCTTCTTTTGACTTAATCACTCGCTTTTCCTCTACCCAACCACTTTTTGGAATTAATTCTACACTTTCAGTTGCTTCCTTTATTTTTAGAAAAACCTGATAAGAAATATGATCTGATTCAAATCCAAGCTTTTTGATTTTCAATTCTTTTATTAAGTCTGTAAAATATTTAATATATGGCCTTTGCCATATATATTTTTTATAATAGGGTGCTTGTTTATCAGCTTGTTCTGTAAATCTTGAATCTGTAAGAAGATATTGGTCATCTTTAGTTAAAATAACCCAGGAACCTGAACTCTCTCCAAAAAAACCACTTAAATATCTTGCATTGTTCTCATTTAATATTAAAAATCCATCCAATTTATTTTTAATAATTTTTTCCCTAATTTCATCTGTTCTTATTTGATAATCCATTTAGAAATCTCCAATTTTAAGATTTTCAAATTAATTCTTCAATAAATCTACTCTATTAGAGAGGATAACGAAGTGATTAGATTTAAGTGTTCTAATCTTCTAAATTATTTCTTTATATTCTTTATATAATCTTCTACGATTTGTCCACTTCCCTTTCCATTGAATGCTTCAATAAATTCGGTTGCTGATTTTTTACTTGCATCAGAAATTTTCTGCTTATACTCATTATCAATCTCTTCTATTTCCTGCTTGAAAACTTTTATAGCATACTTAATATTCTTTCCAATAATCTCTATATCAGAAATACCTGGTTTCTTGGCTCTAACCTTATCAGCATAATTTTTCATGGTCCAATCTGCCATTCTCTTAGCAAGTTCAGGGGACATATTTTCAATTGCAATATTCTGAAAATTTGTGGCAACATTTCCTTTAACAATCCCAGCATCAATTAATTTATGTATTAATTCAAGAGGTGTTCCCGTTATTCCATGCTGAGCAATCTTCACATCAAGAGGAGCAATAGAACTTGCAATTTCTCGAGTTCTTGCAGCATCAATACCTAAAATGGGGATTATATTTCCTTCTTCATCATAAATATTTCCATGAACTGTTCCATTATTAGTAGCAATAAGATCAGGATAAACACCATTTTCATTCAGAGCCTTTATAAATGTTACTGCTTCATCAACTGTTGTTAATTCTTGCTCACCTGTTTCTGGATCAATCTTCCCTATTTCACCTACTTCAACTTCAAGTCCATAATCCTCTCTTTTTTTCCCTTTCTCAGCCATTAATTTTTCTATTAGTTTTGCAATTCTTGTAGTTATTTTAATATTATCAGCAAGTTGTTCTCTCGTAGATTTTGCATTTGAATTAAAATTATGTGATGCATCAATTGCGAATGATGTAAAACCTGCTTCAACCTCTTTTTTAACAATTTCTTCTGCTGATTTAATAGCTTCAGGTGTATTTTCTGGAATTGTTATGTGATCACCATGAATGCAATAAGGTGTATTAAAGTCAATTTTATCAGCTATCTCTTTTATATAATTTGCATATTGTTCAGGTGATTGGTCAGTATATCCGATCTCTGATTTTGCAATTTCAAATATTATTGCAGAATCCGCTTCTTTTGCAGCCTCCATTACACCACGTAAGCAATGTTTAATTCTTACATTTACTGCCATTGCAATTACATTTTTACCTTTAAGTGCATTAAAAATTAATTTTCCTGAAATAGGGTTGTTATAATTCATCTTTACTCCTTCTTATAAGAGAAATTATATATTTTTTGTTTTATAGTTTAAACCTTTACTATTTTATATCTTTTTATATTCTTTATTTTAATATTCTTATAATTTTAACTCATTATTATAAATATATTTTTATTTTTCAATTTAATATATTTCACTTTCTACTTTAATTATGTACACAAGAGCTAAACTTAATATAACACTTATAAATGCACCATATAGTGAATATTTCCAATTGATATTAGATTATTATACTTCATTTCTTAGGCTTTAATACTTTATTACTACATTAAAGCTTTAGATGAAATATGCAATAATTCCTCCAATTGTTAGAAATGGTGTGAAGGAATTTGATCTAAAAATAGAAGAACTAATGAACCGCCCTGAACCAGAAAGTTATTTTAAAGAAGTCCCTGAATCAGTAAATTAAGTAAAAGAATTTATATCATTAGCATGGATACTTCATTAGCAGCTAACTTATAAAGATTGTGAAGGTAATATCAATACTGAGATTACAACTGCATACTAAAAAACATTCAACTAAAGGGTAAAAAAAATATAAAAAATTAATAATACAGAAATAATGAAAAATGGCCTGTAATATTTTTAATTACAAGCCAATTCTCCATATCCTTTAAAATTCAAATCTCAAAGCTCTATCTTTACATTCTAGTTATAAGCTGTGTTAATGTTGTAGTAACCAATTCCAGAAAAGTCACCAGTTACTAAATTCATAGAGTCAATATTTATTGTGTGTGACCAATCACAAGAACAACCAGAAATACAACTAAATAAGATCGTGTATGTGCCCTTGGGATTTCTGAATTTCTAATCTATTGCTCGTGTATCTCCTTTGGATCCATAATAAAGGTTTCATCGGGGACTTTGCTATATAATTGATAAGCTCGTTCACCTCCGTACGAAACGCCCCAAACCGTCTCTAGTGCCCAATATGGCTCTAATGGATCCATGCTTAGTGCAAACCAGATGGCTCTCTAGTTGTATAGGAATAAGAAATTATATTTTACATCAATTTAATTGTTGTCGACCTTTTCCTTATATCTTTATGAAAAGCTGTGGTTTTTAATTTAATGGATAGCTATTGAAACCTAAAAGATATCACTCCATTCCACAGACGTAAGCATCCATTGTTACGTCATAAATTTTATAGTAAACCTCTATTCCTGGAGTAGCGACTAAATTATAAGGCTCTCTATCTGGAACAATTGTTGACGACCCACACCATTCAGTTGTGTCTTTTAAATCAAATTTATAAACGTTATGGTATGTATGGCCTTCAATATAGCGACCACGAGTTTCTATTGGAGTAAACCAAAAATGGTATCCCGCAGGATTACCAAGATATTTTATTGTTCCTAACCAAAGTGCGTTAGGATCTTTGGCTTCTCCTGAAAACGTTTTAGCTTGAACTGGGGATGAAACTGTTAATAAAAGAAGACAAGCAAAAACTAATCCTATTAAAAACTTTTTCATATTTTTCACCTCCTCGCATGTTAAAATGGTCTAAGTAATTTCAGTACACTTAGACATAATTAATAATACATAAAATTATGAATCTTTTACCTTTTTGTAAAATATACTTTTGCTTTTATTTAATTTCTTTTACACTATAACATTTTAACATTTTTATTCTTTAAAAGAAATATAAAGAACCTTTAAATAAATTGAGAAGTAGGATCATAGAGAAGACAACCCCTTCCCAAGTAGGGTATTTAGTTTATAGAAGTATGCGATAAGACACGTTCCACAGTTCCACCATTTAGCCTGATAAATACGAGCAAAAGACTAAAATTAAGTTATGTCCCACTTATATCCTGTTTTATCTGTTTTATACCTTAAAGTGTCCCAAATAAAGTAAAGTGTCCCACTATTTAATAAAGCAGACAAAAACATCGTAGAATAGATATTTTAATCTTAACTAATAACAGATATACACCAATAAGAAGCCAAATAACACTATGAAGCAGTATAAAACTTACGATAGTTGATAATGCAATCGTGAACCTTCCCTCCCCTCCTCTTCCACCGTCTATAAGTCTATTATAGATTTACACATTTTTTATAAAGTGATAGTTTTCTGATATTTTCATCTGATAAAAATTTTCGTCTGGCATTCTGGAAATTAAGGTCCCATAAAGTTTTCATTTCGGATAATCTCTCCGGTCGGTGTATAAACCTGCATCACTGTATAGGGTGACACAGTAAGTTCTGTATCAAAACTAACCATTCCTGTATCACTTAGACCCCACTGATCACCGGGAGATTTTGGATTATTAACGCCAACTAAATACCATCCTTCATATCCGGGCATACCGTAAGCATCGAAAAGGTCAACAAAGTTTCCTGATTTTTCAAATGCTTTATCTGATGGTCCCATAGCCATCGCTGTTCCTGTTCCTAATAATGTTATTAGAAATATTGTTATAACTCCTAATAGAACTAACTTTTTCATATCTCTTTTTCACCTCCTTTCATTTTTATTTCTTGTTATTTCTTGATTTTCTTGATTTTATATTTAGATTTATTAAATATGGAGACATTGATCTCCTTTCTGTTAATTATTAGAATTATTAGGTTTTTAAATTATTTTTTATTTTTATTATCTCTTTTTAAAAACAAAAACCGACCTAAAAAATCTTTTAAATATTTTTAAGGCCGGTTGTACCATAAGCTCCATGAGCTATAAGTACCCAGAATTCAATCTCACTTC
Organism: Actinomycetes bacterium; assembly: GCA_030640275.1. Classification (GTDB taxonomy): domain Bacteria; phylum Actinomycetota; class Humimicrobiia; order JAHJRV01; family JAHJRV01; genus JAHJRV01. The sequence continues at coordinate 5,507 of DAOWJR010000020.1, forward strand.
AAAGCTTCCTTAATTTATTTCCTATATTTAGTTTTATATGTACAATTTATAAAAGATTTTTACTAATAAGTAATTATTTTTATAATTTTTAATTCTTATTATCTATTCTTATATATCTTTAAAAAATAAAAACCGGCTAACAATCTTTTAGATAATGTTAAGACCGGTTGTACCATAAACCTAGTGAGATATAATTACCCATAATTTAGCCTCACTTCAGCACTTCCATAAATTTATTTCTAATACGTAATTATTATATATAACACTTTTTTATTGAAAAAGCAAGAATTTATAAAAATATGTAATAGTAAAATAATAATGTCCCCTTTAAATAAATAAAAAATGTTCTCTTTTGCTAAACTAATTGGTAAAGGAGGATATGATGGAAAAGAAGTTAATAAATATCATATATTTTTAATTTATGTAAGTTTAAATTACATTTCTTACCTAAAATAGAGACACTTTTAAACAAAATATGCAAGAATTGCTCCAATTGCTAAAAATGGAGCAAAAGGTATTTCATCTTTTATCTTTTTTATTTTAAAAATTAATAAAAAAATGCTGAATAACCCACCAATTATAAATCCCATTGCAATAGCTACTACTACTTTTTTACCCAGTAGAATTCCTAAAAAAGTAGCAAGCTTTACATCACCCATTCCCATACCTTCAGGATAGATCAGTGAGATTATTAAAAAAAATAAACCTGCACCAACTGAAAATATAACCCACTGCATCGTTTTATCAGGAAAGAATAAAATCTGTAAAACAAGTCCAATTAGTATAGAAGGAATAATTATTTTATTAGGTATTATTTTATGTTTGATATCTATAAATGAAATTAAAATTAAGATTGTTCCAAAAAATATTGCAGGTAATAACTTTAATGGTTGATTTTTAAAGGTCACAAAATAGAAATAGCAAAAGGGGTAATAAATTGATATTAATATTTCTAAAAATAGAGAGATTAGTGGAAAAGTGTGATTGCATTTTAAGCATTTTCCTTTATTTGAAATGTAATCCAAGATGGGAATATAAAAATATTTAGTTCTTATTTTACATTGAGGACATATTGAAAAAAATCTTATAGAAATTTTGTTCTCTTTATTTTTGAAATTTTCATATGTTAAATTATTTAGAAATTTTCCTATTAAAGAGCCAAAAAATATTAATAAAATTATAAAAACAAAATCATTCATTACATATATTTGAACTATTTAAAAGATGTGTTTACAACTTTTAATATATTTATTTAAATATAACCATATATTTAATACACCTGATAAATAAATTTTAATTTAACTAAGGGACAAATTTTCCATTTGAATATTTTATATTTGGTTCTTTACTAATACAGGTAAATATATAAACTGTCTCTTTCCCGGTATAAAGATAAGGTTTACCCCAGGGATCATTCTCAGGTATAGATTCAATATATTCTTTATCAATTAATTCTTTCAAGCAAATATTCAATCCCCCATCTTTAACAGGATAAGTTTTATTAGTTTTAAAATATTGTTCAAGAGCGAATCCTATATTTTCAAAATCCTCTCTAACCTTCGATATCCTTTTTCTCTCTAAAACTTCAAAATAAAAAGGAATGAAAATAGATGCAAGTATAGCCAGAATTAAAATAATTACAAAAAGTTCAATTATGCTAAGCCCAGGCTCACCTTTCATAAAATCTCTTATCTCCAAACTTGTAAAAATATTTTTATTCTAACTTTTCATATAAAAATACTTTATGTATTTTACTACAATCATTAAATAAGTTGAATAAATATTAGTAGAATAATATTTATTAGCTATTAAAATGTAAATTTTATTATAATCTCTTTAATAGTAAAAATTATTATCCAAATTCTATTATAGGTATTCATCAAATCATACAAGATAAAATTTTCTTAGATATTTTTTATAAATTTAGTAGAGTATCTATTGCCGGGATGACGATTAATAATATCTTTTAATTCAAGTAATGTAAGAATATCCCCGGCCTTAGCAATATTAAAATCACATTTTTTAACAATTTCGTCTATATGTTGTGGAAAATCACCCAATATAAAATATATCTTTTTCTCTTCATTTTTCAGGTTTTTAATTAGAGAGTCTATATTTAATGATTTTTTATATCCAGTTTCTTTTTTAGTTTCCTTTCTTATCTCTTCTTTACTTTTTCTTCTTTTTCTTTCTTCATAATCTTTGATATTTTTTATCTCAAGTCCAAATTCCTCAAGAATATCATCTACACTTGTAACTAATTTTGCTCCATCCTGGATTAATCGATTTACACCAATTGAATTCTCATTAAAAATTGCACCAGGAACAGCAAAAACTTCCCTTCCTTGATCAAGAGCAAAATTTGCTGTAATTAAAGCTCCACTCCTCTCCCCTGCTTCTACAATTACAACTCCATAACTTATTCCACTAATTAATCTATTTCTTCTTGGAAAATTTAATCTTTCAGGAGGAGTTCCAAGGGGAAATTCGCTTACTATACTTCCTTTACCAATTAATTCTTTATATAAATCCTTATTTTCTTTTGGATAACAAATATTTAATCCATTACCAAAAATTGCAATAGTTCCCCCAATCTCATCTTTTGCTCCAATATGGGCAGCTGTATCAATTCCCCTGGCAAATCCACTTACAATCGTTATTCCTAATGATGAAAGTTTATTAGCCAATTGATATGCAGCACTTTTACCATATTTAGTAGCTCTTCTACTACCTACAATTGAAATTGCTTGCGAAAGATTAATAATTTTTTCACCCATGTAATAAAGAATTGGTGGAGGACTATATAATTCTTTTAATAAAGTAGGATAATTTACATCATCAAAAAGCATTATTTTTGCACTCATCTTCTTCAATCTTATTATCTGGTTTTTAACCCAGATATCTATATTATACTTATCTGAGAAGGAATTTTTAGTGTTATGAATATTTAGTTCATTATTTTGATCATTTTTAAATTTAAATTCTAACTGATTATTCCTTCGAACAAAATTCCAAATTTTGTTTAATTCATTAAATTCTTCATATAAAAAGTAAAATTTTCGAGGTGTCATACCTTTGACAGCCATTATCTTCATAACAAGTATTTCTTTTTCATATTTCTTTATTAGGTCATTCACTTCAACCTCTGAAAAATTATTAGAAAATTAGATCAACATGTTTGATAATATATTTTTATTAGAAATATTTTTTATCTGAAACCCGATATTGAATAGCTTCTGAGACATGATTTATTTTTATTTCTTTACTCTTATCAAGATCAGCAATAGTTCTGGATACTTTTAAGATTCTATAGTAACCTCTTCCACTTATACCCATTTTCCCTATTGCCATCTCAAGAAGTCTTTTTACATCTTCATCTAATTTACAATACTTAGAAATATGTTTTGTATTCATATAAGCATTGCAACTTATTTGAGCTTTTAAAAACCTCTTTCTTTGCACAGCTCTTGCCTTTTGTACTCTTTTTCTAATATCAATAGAGCTTTCATTATCAGAATCTCCTGTTAAATCTTCTTTTGATAATCTTGGAACAAAAACATGTATATCAATTCTGTCTAAAAGTGGTCCAGATAATCTTTTCTTATAGTTAGATATTTGATAATGTGAACATCTACACTTATTAAAACTATCTCCTAAAAAACCACATGGACAGGGATTTGCTGAAGCAATTAGCATAAATTTTGATGGAAATTTAAAAGATGCTTTATTTCGAGAAATTATAACTTTTCCATCCTCCATTGGTTGTCTTAATGCTTCTAAGGTATTTCTACCAAATTCTGTTATTTCATCTAAAAATAAAACACCATTATGAGCTAATGAAATTTCCCCTGGCTTTGGATAATTACCCCCACCTATTAATCCTATATCAGTTATTGTGTGATGAGGACTTCTAAAGGGCCTATTTTTTATTAAATGTGAATTGGAAGATAATAATCCTGATATAGAATAGATTTTAGTTACTTCCATAATCTCATCAAAAGTCATTTCAGATATAATTGTTGGAATTCTTTTAGCTAACATGCTCTTACCAGCTCCAGGAGGACCTGTTAAAATAACATTGTGACCCCCTGCTGCTGCAATCTCCAATGCTCTTTTAGCCTGGAATTGCCCTCTTACATCTCTAAAATCAATATCATCACTTGGGATTCTTTTTAAAATACTTTTTCTATCAATATTTACTGATTTGATATCAATTTTATTTGATAAAAAATCCACAACCTGATTTAGATTTTCAACAGGAATCACTTTTATTTCAGAAATCATAGCTGCTTCTATAGCATTTTCTTTTGGAATTATTAGATATTCTTTCCCTTCATTTTTACAATTAATTGCCATTGATAAAGCGCCTTTTACTCTTTTTATATCACCATTTAGAGAAAGTTCACCAACAAACATATATTTTTCAAGATTGTCTACATTTAACTGTTTTGTTGCTAATAAAACACCTAATGCGATTGGTAAATCAAAAGCAGGTCATTCCTTTTTTAAATCTGCTGGAGCTAAATTAACTGTTATTCTCTCTAATGGAAAATGAAATTCAGAGGATGATATGCCGGCTCTCACTCTCTCCTTTGATTCATTTACTGCTTTATCAGGAAGACCAACTATATGAAAACTTGGCAAAGATTTTGTGAGAAATACTTCAACTTCAACCTTAAAAGCATCAAGCCCAAAAATACCACTAGAGTCTAACTTTGCTAACATGTTTCCTTTCTTAAGAATTAAAAAAGCTTAGTATTTTATTAATTGCTTCTTGTTTCAAAATTCTACTGAATAAAAGACTTGTGACACCTTCAACTACTAAAGCTGTTGGGTTTCTTTATAATTTATTCCTAACATTTTTATAATATTTTAACATAAAATACACATTTATGCAAATGTATAATATAGTAATATTAGCACGACATAAATAAATAAAAAATTGAAGATAGAATAAGAAATTAAATTTGATAATAATATATAATTGGTTATGAAAAAATATAAATAATAAAAAATTCATAAATATAATTCATAATTTGTAAAAATAATTTTTAATCTTTACTAATTTTTAAAAGAAATTTAATGTTATGAAAATATTACTTGTTAATCATTTTCCTTTAGAAGGATCGGGGAGTGGTATTTATACTCAAAATGTGGCTGATGTGCTTTTAAAATTAGGTCATGAAGTAATGGTTATAGCACCCGACCACAAACAAGTAACAAATAAGGATTTTCTAGTGAGATCTATAATATTCTCAAATGGAGTTAATAAGAACTTCTATTTACCATTCAACTTTCCTTGTTTTACTACACATCCGTTTAGTAACACTACATTTTATGAGCTAACAGATACTCAAATTTCAGATTATGTTAATGCTTTTTTAGATTTTACATCTAAAGCTAAAGATGACTTCAAACCTGATATTATTCATGCACAACATCTCTGGGTTTCCTCATATTGTGCTTTAAAAACAGGTATCCCCTTTGTTACAACCTGTCACGGTACAGATTTAATTGGCTTTAAAAAGGGTAAAAGATATAGATATATGGCTATTGATGCATCAAGGGAAGCTTCTGTTATTGTTGCAATCTCCAGTTATGTAAAAAAAGATATAATAAATAATTTTGATATTAATGAGAGAAAGATAAAAATAATACTCAATGGGTTTAATTCAAATATATTTAAAATCAAGGATATAGATCGTCAAAATATATTAAATAAATTTGGATTACCCTTAAATGTAGAGAAAATTATCTGTTTTGTGGGAAAACTTACTCATTTTAAAGGAGTGGATGTGCTTATTAAAGCAGCCTCAATCTATGAAAAAGTATTAGATAATGCAATCACTTTAATAGTTGGTTATGGTGAGCTGTATAAAAAGCTTATAAATCTTACTAAAAAACTGAATTTAGAAAGATTTTATTTCTTAGGACATCACAATCAAAATATAGTTTCTAAAATTTATAACTTAGCTGATTTAGCTGTTGTTCCATCCAGGGGAGAGGCTTTTGGATTAGTTGCTATAGAAGCACTCGCTTGCGGAACTCCAGTTATTGGTACAATAAATGGTGGTCCACAAGATTTTATTACAGAAGATGTAGGAGCACTTGTAAAACAAGATTCACCAGAAGAGTTAGCAGAAAAAGTTATTGAAGAGATAAACTTAGAATCAAAGATCAAAAAAGGTAGGAAAGCAGCTAAATATGCCTTAAAAAATTTTTCCTGGAATAAAAATGTAAAAAAATTAATAGATATTTATAAAAAAGTAATAAAATAAGACAATTATTTAAATTTTTTAAATTTGAATAAATCATTTTTTAATAGCCTATTTTATTAATCTATTAGTACATTAATATGATCTAAGTGATTTAAAAAAATTTAAACTTAATTAATAATTTACAGACTTATAAGCCTTTAATCTTTTATCTTAGGAAAATATTGTCTATAAATTAAAGCCATGTCTCTTCCAAATAGTGCCAATCTGTCTCCATCTTTAACTTTTCTATCCAATGATGAATATTGGTAGTTTAGAAATGCATGCCTGATTTCTTTTGGACTTATTCCTATTTTTTCTACTATATCTTGTATAGTATTTTGATTTTTAATTTTTATAATTAATTGTAAACTACCTCCTGACTTCACTTTTGGGAACAACTCTTTTAGTTTTCCAAAAAGATGAACTTCAATTCTCATCTAATATCTCCCAAGAAAAAAATAACATTCATTTAAATTCCTTTATAGGATTTAAAATTTTTAAAAAATTGGAAGGACTTAGCAATATAATAATCACTAAGTCCTTCCCTATTCAATCACTATTTAGTGTTTTCTACTCTTTATATACACTATCAAGTATCTCTTCTGAGACTTCGAATGTTACATTATGAGGTGGAAGTTCTTCTATATTCATAAACTCTGGAACTCTATCATGAGCTGAAGTAAATCCTGCATCTATATTAAATGCTCTTTCTTTGTCTACGGTTTCTTTTCCAATATTTACCCAATCATCACCACTTAAATTTACTCCGAGAAATCCATTCATAGTTTCTATTACTCCCTCAAATCCTTCTGCAATATCTAAAATGGCAAATGCAATGAACAAGCAATATCCTGTACTATCAATAAAGGCTGTCGTATTAAGAAAAGCTCTAGCTAACTGTGCTTTTTCTAAAGCAAGTGGATCCTGTTTTCCACCAACTCCTAATATTTCTGGAGCAATTGTATATCCAGAAGTGTGATCAGCTCCCATAGTCGATGTCGCATATATTACTCCGATACCTTTTATTGCTCTTGGTTCATATGCTGGCATAGATTGACCCTTTACAGTTGGTACTCTACTTACTCCTAAAGCTTTTGCAGTAAATTCGGTTCCACTACCAATTAGTCTACCAAGTGGTGTTCCTTTCCCAACCTCATTAAGTAAATTTATTGCTCCCTCTCCATCTCCAAATTCAATTAATCCACCTTCCATAGCAACACCAATTGTACATCCTGCTTCAATAGTATCTAATCCTACATCATTACAAATTCTTACTAATTCAGCAATGTGGTCAAGATTATCAATTTCACAATTTGCCCCGAATGCCCAGTCAGATTCATATTCAATACAGGAAACATGATGAGTTCCATCTTCTTTAGGATATATATTTGAGCACTTTATAATACAACCAGGGTGACAACCATGTCCCATTGTTCCTTCTCCACCTCTTTTTTTGCAAATTTCAGCAATAGATTCCCCACTTATTTTTGAAGCTCCTTCAAATTGTCCTGATGAGAAATTCCTTGTTGGTAAACCTCCTGCTTCATTTATAATATTAACTAAAACAGCTGTACCATAAGTATTTAGAGCCCCACCCTTCTTGGTAACATCATGGGTACTAAGAGCATTAACTAATTTCTTTCTCCCAGAGTCAAATAATTCTTTGTTTTCTATCTCTACACCTGGAGCCCCCTCATCATCTATTACTATAACTTTTAGTCCCTTTGAACCCATAACAGCACCCATTCCACCTCTTGCTGCATATCTACCAGGTCTGTTTTCCATATCATTTATAGATATACCAGAATTTGTTAACATCATTTCACCAGCAGGACCAATACCAATAATAGCTACCTTTCCATATCTTTGAACTAAAATTTCATCTATTTCATACATTCCTTTTCTAACTAAGTCGTCTGCTGGTATAAGTTCAGCTCCGTCCTTATTGACTTTAAGTAAATAGAGCTTTCCTTTTTCTTGGGGTTTCCCTTCAACAATTATTGCTCTTATCTGTAATTTTCCTATTTTTTGAGCGGAAAGCCCTCCAGAATTTGCTTCTTTAATAGTTCCCGTTAATGGACTCTTTCCACCCACAGAAGTTCTTCCAGATGATGGAGCATTTGTACCTGAGACAATTCCAGGAGCAAAAATTATCTTATTATTTGGTCCTAAAGGATGACAAGTTGGTGGGACTTCATCACATGTAATAGCTGATGTTAGTGCTCTTCCCCCAAATAATTTATATTTTTCAGGAACATCCTCAAATTTACATGTAAGATCTTTCATGTTGACTCTTAAAATCTTTGACAATTAAATCACCTCCAATTTAATATAAAATTATTTTGAAAAATTTCTTATAAAATCACCTCCCTCTTAAAATTAATATTTTTTAATTTTTAAGGTAATTTTTAATTAAATAAGATATTTATTTTTATTTTTTTTATGAATTTGGTTTTGAATATATTATAAGATTTTTAAAGCTTTTTTTTATTTATCTTATTTTTATTTTACTGTTTTTAACTTTTTCCTTATCAATCCTGGGGGAACTTCTAATTAAATTAATTAAAATAAAATAGGAGACTATCAAATTTATAGCCTCCTTTGCGTAATGGCGGGTATGAGAATTGCTCCTCATACCTTATCGTTCATCAATCCCATTAGGACTGTATGAATCGGAGTAATATTAATAAGCTTAAAAAATTGTTAAATTTCAAAGGTTTATAATTGTTTCTATGATTTCTTAGATAAAGTACATATTTTAAATTAGGAACATTACGAATTATTATATCACACTATTGTAAAATATAGGACACCAATTTTTCCTTATAAGTATAATGATGGAAAAGTTTAAAATGCATTAGGAATAAATCTTATTTTAGTTTGTTTAATTCCATGTGGTTTGTATATAGAAATAACATCAAAACGAGTATTTAAATTTTGATATTTGTAATTAAATATTAAAAAATATTGTGCAATTTTTTTAATTCTATTCTGTTTAAAATAGTTTACCGACTCAAAAGGCTTCCCAAAGGTAAGTGAGTTTCTGGTCTTTACCTCAACAAAACATATCTTGTTGTTTTTTAAAGCTATAATATCTATTTCCCCTAACTTACATCTATAATTAACATTTATTATTTGATAACCCTTTTTTATTAAAAAATTTTTAGCTAAAATCTCTCCCTGTCTTCCAGTTATCATAATAATTTTCAAAATTTTAAAATAATTATTTTTAACAATACATATTATTAAATGATATCAGAATTTATATTTTTGTGCAAATATTTATTTATGTATAAGTGTGAAATACTTGTATAAAAATTAAGTGGTTAGAAGTTTTGTAGGTATGACTATTTGATAGGGCCAAAACGATTTAATGGCCAGCGTCTAAAAATAGCTCTTCCAATTATCATATCTTCAGATACAGGACCAATCCAACGACTATCCTGGCTATTTCCCCTATTATCACCAAGTACAAAAACTGTACCTTCTTTGATATCAAATTTAAATGATTGACCAACATTTTGGTAGATTGCATAGTGCTCCTCATAAGCTTTACCATTCAAAATTACATGACCATCCTTAGTTATTTCAATATGATCACCTGGAACTCCTATTACTCTCTTAATCAGCTGTTTCTCTATCCCAGAAGGATCATTAAAAATCACTATATCACCAACTTTTGGTGAATGAAATCTATAGGTAATTTTTTCTACCAATAAATTATCACCCATTAAAATTGTAGCTTCCATAGATGATGTGGGTATCATATAGGTACTGATAATAAATGTCCTTATCAAAATAGCAATTATTACAGCAATTGCTATTAAAAATGTATATTCAAAAAAGGAGGAAAGTAAACTTTTCTTTTTTATCACTCTTTAACAGTCTCTTTTCTTTTAACTTTAGCTTTTTTCCCAGTTCTTTCCCTCAGGTAATATAACTTAGCTCTTCGGACCTTACCTTTACTAACTAATTCAATTTTCTCAATCACAGGTGAATTTAATGGAAAGATTTTTTCAACTCCAATCCCATATGAAATTTTTCTTACTGTGTATGTTCTATTTATACCAGAACCTTTTATTCTAATCACGATTCCCTGAAAAACTTGTATTCTTGTACCTTTGCCAGTGCTTACATTTATGTGTACTTTTACAATATCACCAGGTTGAAATTCTGGAATTTCTTTTTTTAGATATTTTTTTTCAATATTTAATATTTCCATCAATTTATTCTCCCTATCATATTTGAACCATTATGGCATTAAAAAAACAAAAGTGAAGATTCTCTTAATAGCTCTGTGGTATATTTTCACAGGCATTTTAACTAAGAAAATATACCACAAAACTCTGCAAATTTATTTTTTTTTATTATTTTAATAAATCAGGTCTTAATTTTTCTGTTTTTATTTTTGCCTGTTTTTTCCTCCACTCTGCAATTTTTTTATGATTTCCACTTAACAATATTTCTGGGACTTCCATTCCCTCAAAATATGCTGGTCTTGTATATTGGGGATAATCAAGCAAATTACTAAAAAAAGATTCATCGTCAAGAGATTTAATATTTCCCAATACTCCTGGAATTAGTCTTACTACGCCATCCACTAAAACCATAGCTGCTACTTCACCTCCAGAAATAACATAATCTCCAATAGAAATCAATCTGTCAACTAATAATTTTTTTACTCTTTCATCAACACCACCATATCTTCCAGATATAATGATTAGCTTTTTAAAAGAAGAAAGTGATTTCAATGTTGATTGATTAAGTCTCTTTCCATCGGGCGACAATAAAATTATACATATTTCTTCCCTTTTTAATCCAGAATCTTTTACAATTTCCTTTACAGCATTAAAAATCGGTTCTGGCATCATTATCATCCCAGGTCCACCACCATAAGGCTCATCATCAACTCTACCATGTTTTAAGAGTGAATAATCTCTTAAGTTGTGTATTTTTAAAGAAAAAATATTTTTTTTGAGTGCTCTTGCAATAACTCCATATTTAAAAACGGATTCAAACATATCTGGGAATATAGTTAATATATCAATCTGCATTTTAATTTTTTAAAATATTAAATTTTTAATTTTCATACAGTCTAAAATTAGATATCTTCCATTCCTGCCATCATCTTAATTACCATTTTTTTGCTATTTAGGTCTATTTTTTTCACAATATCTTTAATAGCTGGAATTAGATACTCCTTCTTTTTACAGGTGTCCCCCTCTTTCCTAACTATATAAATATCATTAACTTTTGTTCTCATTATTTCTTCAATTTTGCCTAAATGCCTATCATTTTCATCATACACGTCTAAACCTATGATCTGATATATCCAATAGCTATTAGCAGGAAGTTTTGGAGATTTGCAGGATGGTATAAATAGAGAAGACCCTTTTAATTCTTGAGCTTTTTCTCTTGTGTTAATCTCATAGAATTTTATAGTTGCGATGCCACCATCACAAACTATCTTCTCTATCAATAGTCTATTTTTTTCAAATAGATCTTCTTGTAAATAGAGAACAGTATTTCTTTTTAAATTTTTGGGGAAATCAGTAAAAAGTTTAATTAAAACTTCTCCTTTAATCCCCTTTGGTTTTATTATTTTTCCGATCTGGTGGGATTTCAGGTTCAACTTCCTATTTATAGTTAAAATTCAGGCTCAAACAATTCTATAATTAAAAATTAGTCGATTATTTGAACTATGGCGACCTTTCCATTCTTTGTAGCTACAGATTTAATGATTACTCTTAATGCATTAGCTATTCTTCCCTTTTTGCCAATAACTTTTCCTACATCAGCTTCGTCAACTTTTAGCTGTAAGATAATTGATCTTCCCTCTCCTACTTCATTGACTTCAACCTTATCTGGTTTGTCAACTAAAGCTTTTGCAATATACTCTAATAGTTCTTTCATTTTTCACCTCTACTTTTAAAAAACCTATTTGGTTTCAATTCCGGCAATGCTTAGTAATTTCTCCACAGTTCTTGTGGGAATTGCACCTTGCTTTAGCCATTTCTCTACCTTTTTTTTATCAATTTTAACTTCGGATGGGTCAGGAAGTGGATTATATGTACCAACAATTTCAATAAATCTGCCATCTCTTGGCATCCTTGCATCTGCAACAACTACTCTATAAAAAGGTTTCTTCCTTCCCCCCCTTCTTGTTAGCCTGATTTTAACTGCCAATAACACCTCCTAATTATTTTTTATTTATAGATTAAGGAGATTATAACACTTTTTTAAAATTTATCAACTATTTAAATGTTTCTTTGTTCATTTTCAATAATAAAATATTAATAATAATCACTCAAGTTAAATGTTAAAAATAATTACTAAATTATGCAATTCTTTCTGAGACAATCTTTGAAGTGCCATCTGGATTCATTGATACACCATATAATACATCAGCCATTTCCATAGTTCTTCTTTGATGAGTAATTATTATGAGTTGGTGTTCTTTCTTAAATTTCTCTACTAAATTTATAAATCTTTTTAAATTAACTTCATCAAGAGCTGCATCTACTTCATCTAAAATATAGAAAGGACTTGGCATAAGCTTAAATAATGCAAAAATAAAGGCAATAGAAACTAACGCTTTCTCACCACCTGAAAGAAGGGAAATTGCTCTATTTTTGATTCCACCAACATTTACTTTTATATCAACTCCAGTTTCTTCTTTATTTTCTATCTTGATCAATTCCAGATGTGCATCTCCTTTTGGGAAAAGTGTTTTAAAAAGCTCTCTAAAATATATGTCCACTTTTTCAAAAGATTCTAAAAAAAGATTTTCCATCTGTTTGTCCACTTCTGATAGTAATTTCAATAAGTCTCTTTTTGCATTCGTTAAATCTTTTATCTGTTCATTTAAAAATTTTCTTCTATCATTAAGCTTTTGATAATCCTCTAATGCAATCGGATTTATTGGACCTATTTCATATAATTCTGCTTTAAAATTATTTATCTCCTTCTGTATTTTTTCTATGTCTAATACCTTAGTAGATTCCTTAACTGCTTTATTTATAGATTCATAACCCAATCTTCTTAATTCATTAGTTTTAGACTGTATATTTATCTTTAATTGAGCTTTATTTAAATTTAAAATTTGGTATTCTTCTCTCAGTTTCTCTATCTTTTCTTTTTTATATCCTAC
>DAOWJR010000026.1 GCA_030640275.1 Actinomycetes bacterium
TTTCAGGGGTGAGACAGGTATTTATATATTTGAGTTAGCAAAGAAATTCAGACCAAAAGAAGGTCAATTTCTTCCAGATGAACCTTTATATTTGGGAGTAGCAGCGTGTGGTTTAATAAAACAACCTTATTGGTTAGAAAAAGCTGAAGAAGTAGATTTTTATTTAATAAAAGGATTATTGGAAAGGATATATGAATCACTCTATATTAAGGATTTGAAATTCTTACCACTTACTCATCCAAGCTTTCATCCTGGGAAGAGTGCAAAGATATTAATTGGTAATAAAGAGTTAGGAATACTGGGTCAAATTCATCCAGAAGTTCAAAATAATTTTCATTTAGATAAACCTGTATATATAATGGAACTAAATTGTAATATTTTGATAGAAGAAAGTAAGAAATTTATGTACTTTAAGGAGATTATAAAGCATCCTAAAAGTGTGATTGATTTAGCCATTGTAGTTGATGAGCAAGTTAGTTGGTCTCAAATATCGGATATAGTAAAAGAGGAAGGTGAGAAAAAACTTGAGGAATTAAGATTATTTGATATATATAGAGGCGAGCAGATAGAAAAAGGGAAGAAGAGCATGGCATTTAACCTATCTTTCAGGGATCCAAAAGGTTCATTAACTGATAGAGAGGTAAATATAATTACAAATAGAATTACAAAAGCTTTAAAAGAAAAAATAAGCGCAAAAATAAGAGAATAAAAAATCATTAAAGGGAGAGAAATGTTAAAGAAGGGTAAAGACTTTCTTACTTTACTTGATATCGATAGTGAAGAATTAGGTAAAATATTGTATTTAACTGAGAAAGCGAAGAAGAAAGATATATCTCAATATAAGAATATTCTTTCTGAAAAAAATATTGGAATGATTTTTGAGAAACCATCTACTAGAACCAGAGTTTCTTTCGAAGTAGCAATCAATGAATTGGGCGGAAAACCACTATATCTTAGTTCAAGAGATTTACAACTTAAAAGAGGAGAAACTATATCTGATACAGCAAAAACTCTTTCAAGGTATCTGGATGGGATTGTTATAAGAGCATATTCTCACTTAGATGTTAAAGAATTAGCAGATAATGCTTCTATTCCAGTTATAAATGCACTAACAGATATGTATCATCCATGCCAAGCCCTTGCTGACCTATTTACTATAAAGGAGAAGAAGAGAGAAATCAAAAATGTGAAAATTGGTTATCTGGGAGATGGTAATAATGTTTGTCATTCTTTAATGATTGGTGCAGTAATGTCTGGAGCTGATATTATTATTGCATGCCCTCATGGATATGAACCAGAAACAGATATCTATGAAGCTTCAAGAGAAATTGCTGATAATAATGAATGCAAAATAACTATAACTCATGATCCAAGAATTGCAGCATTAGATAGTGATGTAATATATACGGATGTATGGGTAAGTATGGGTCAGGAAGAGAGCAGAGAAGAAAAAGAAGGAGCATTTTCATCATTTCAAGTAAATCAAAATCTAATGTCTATTGCCAAAAATGATGCTATTTTTATGCACTGCCTACCTGCTCACAGGGGAGAAGAGGTTATATCTGAGGTCATTGATGGTGAAAGTTCAGTTGTTTTTGATCAAGCAGAAAATAGACTTCATACTCAAATAGCTCTTCTTATCTACATGTGGTCATAAACTTCAAGACAAAGAATCTCATTTAGAATTCTCAGGAGGGCACTTTAAGCTTATTCCTGGACATAAATAATAATGGTTGAGTTGTATTCAACATAAGTCGATGGATCAGGTTCTTGTGCATATACAACAATTGGGTCAACAGGTTCAGTAGAAGTACCATATTGGATATCTACATCAAATCCTTGTTTCTCAAGTTCAATCTTGGCTTTATTTTCTTTTAACCCTATCACATTTGGAACTTCAACACCCATACTGACTTCTAAATATATCTCACTTTCATAATTAACCCATTGCGCAGGTTCTGGAGATTGGTTGATAACATTTCCAATTATTTCTTTACTTAAAATCTCATTTATTACTATATTTAAAAATCCTGTTTCTTGCAGAATAATTTTTGCATCTTCAATATTTTCACCAATTACATCTGGAACTTGTCCTTGGTTAGGATTTGGACCTTGACTGACTATTATATTGATCTCCTGTCCCAATTTAATCACTTCTCCTGGATTTGGTGTTTGACTGAAAACAATTGTACTTTCTACTTCATTGTTATATTCATAAATAGAAATTATGTTTGTAAAACCTAAAGCTTGAAGTTTTTCTAAAGCTTCTAATTCTGATAGACCAATAACATCTGGTATCATTATCTCTTCTGGACCCTTGCTTATAAAAATCATAACTTTTGGTATCTCACCATTGACAGAAACCGCCAATTCATTTTGTGCTGGTTCGTGTCTGTAGACTTTTCCTTTTGGATAATCTGAATTGAATTCTTCAATTATCTCAATATTTGTTAGATTTAAAGACTCTAAAATTTTTATTGCATCATCTTTACTTAAACCTATAAGATTAGGCATAGTAATTTTATTATGTTTATCACAATAGGTTTTTGGCTCAGATCCTTCTACAAACATTGATAATTGTCTCTCAATTTCAGGGCAAAATGGTCCAGGTAGTAATCCAGAACTACTACAAACTTCTATTTCAACAAGTCCCTTTTCTGGTTTTGGAAAATCAGACACTGGCACATCTTTTAATGCTTCAGTCATAAATATTCTCCATATTTCAGCTGGGAAAGTTCCACCTACTACAATTGTATCCCTTATTCTACTCATTGGTTTAGTTTCTTCTGGATAACCTATCCAAACAGATGCAGTAAGCTCGGGGGTATAACCGACAAACCAAGCATCAGTATATTCTTGAGTCGTCCCCGTCTTTCCAGCAGCTGGTCTACCGATATCTGCTCTTTTTCCAGTTCCACTTGTAATAACTCTTTTTAGAATTTCAGTTACAAAATGGGCTGTAGAATCTCTTATAGGTCTTGTAGTTTCTTCATGCTGTTCTTCAATAATATTTCCCTTAGAATCAGTAACTTTGAGAATTGTAAGTGGTTTGTGATGTGTTCCATTATTAGCTAAAGTAGAAAAAGAACTTGCCATATCAAGTGGAGAAACTCCACCTATACCACCTAAACCTATTGCTGGATTTGACTCAAGAGGGGTTTCAATTCCCATATCCATTGCAGTTCTTGCCACATTATCAGGTCCAACCTCTATGGTTAATTGAGCATAAACAACATTTACAGAATGAATAGTCGCATCAACTATACTCATTTTTTCTCCATATTTTGCACCTCCATAGTTATCAACATTCCAATCAGGTCCACCTGGATTCTCCATTATAATAGGACCATTTGGATTAAAAGTTCTACTTGGAGATATATTCTGTTCTACTGCAGTAGTTAAAACAAATGGTTTAAAAGTAGATCCCGGCTGTCTTTTTCCATGCACAGCAATATTAAATTTGTTTTTTGAAAAATCTTTTCCACCGACCATTGCTTTTATATAACCAGTTTTTGGATCAATCGCTACTAATGCAGCAGATGGGTCATTAGGTTCAAATAGAACTTTATTTATAGCTTCTTCTGCAGCTCTTTGCATATCCAAATCCAAGGTCGTATGAATCTCAAATCCACCCTTAAAAATTTGTTCATACGTATATTTATCCATTAAATATTCTTTTACATATTCGACAAAATAAGGCGCTTCTATGGAAGTTTTTACTACTGGATTTAGTTCGATAGCAGAAGCCTTTGCATCTAACATTTGCTGGTAGGTTATATAGTCCTGGTCATACATCAATTGTAAAACAATGTTTCTTTTTTCTTTTGCTGTCTCAATATTTCCAAAGGGAGAGCTCAAATTTGGTGAATTTATAAGACCAGCAAGCATTGCACATTCCTGTAAATTTAAATCTTTTGCATTTTTACCAAAATATGTTTTAGTTGCGACTTCAACACCATAAGCATCATGTCCGAAATATATGGTATTAAGATACATCTCCAGTATTTTATCTTTAGTAAAATGCTTTTCTAATTGATAAGCTATGGTAGCCTCTTTTATTTTTCTATCCAATTGTCTTTCTTGAGAGAAATAGACATTTTTAGTATATTGTTGAGTTATAGTACTTCCACCTTCAACAATAGCCCCATGTCTAATATTTGCCCATAATGCTCTGAGAATTGATCTTAAATCTATCCCTTTGTGCTGATAAAATCTTTTATCCTCTATTGATATAACAGCATTTCTAAGATTTACTGGCATATCTTTAAATTGTATTAGTTCTCTATTTTCCTCAGCATACAATGTTGTAATAAGTCTATTGTTTATGTCGTAAATCTTTGATGTCTGAGCAGGAACAGATGGTTGTAAGTCTTCATATTTTGGTAAGTCGGTCATGCAACCAGCAATTATAATTATACTGGCGATTAGAGAAACAAATAGAAGTAATAATGCTGTAATACTAAGAGTTTTAAGAAAATTTGCAATTTTTCTTCTTCTATTTACAACTTTCTTTCTATGTTTTGTCATTTTTTCATCCTTTTGTTATATTATATCAGCATCAAGCTTGTTTAGAATTTACATTTTGCTTTAAATATAATATATTTATAAAAATTTTTCTAAAAATGAGTAAATATGGCATTTAAGAAATAATTTTATAATTTATTTACAAGAGATTTCACTCTCTTTTATACATGAAATTCTTGATTAACCTTTTTTATATTAAATTGTGTTAATTTTTATGGAATTTCAATATTAATTCTTTATAATATTTCCTATTAGACGAAAAATATCACTTTTTTGTTCATTTTTATATATAATGAAGTAATTATTTTATTTCCAGCTAAGAAATTTTAATTCTAACTAAGGATAATTCCAGGAATAAGGGGATTCTTAATGACAGATAATATTTTAAAAAAAGAGATAGAGAAACAGTTTAATATTATAATAGATAAGTCTGTTGATGTAATTACAAAAGAAGAACTGAAAGAAAAACTCCGCATATCAATAAATAAAAGCAAACCTTTAAGAGTCAAATTGGGAATTGATTTAACAGCTCCAGATATTCATTTAGGGCATACTGTTGTTCTAAATAAACTAAGGCAATTTCAAGATTTAGGTCACATTGCATTATTAATTCTTGGTGATTACACAACAAGGATAGGGGACCCAAGTGGAAGAACAAAAGTGAGACCTAAACTTCCTGTTGAGGAAATTGAAAGAAATGCTGAAACATTCCGTGAGCAGGCTTTTAGAATATTGGATATCAAAAAAACTAAATTGGTAAATAATAGTAAATGGCTTGAACCAATGAAGTTAGAAGATATAATAAATATAACCTCAAGATATACTTTAGCTCAACTGTTAGAAAGGGAAGATTTTTCTAATAGGTTTAAAAATAATTTACCCTTAAGCATAATGGAACTACTATACCCATTGATGCAGGCATATGATTCAGTTGCAATAGAAGCTGATATTGAATTAGGGGGAACAGACCAGACCTTCAATTTATTAATTGGAAGGGATATACAGAGGGAATTTAATCAGGAACCACAGGTTGTTATAACATATCCTTTATTGGTAGGAATGGATGGGATTGAAAAAATGAGTAAGAGTCTGGGTAATTATATTGGAATTACAGAGGAAAAAGATATTATGTTTGCTAAAATTATGTCAATTTCAGATGATATAATGTTTGATTATTTCAAATTAGTTTCAACTTTTAATATTAGTGAGATAAAAAAGATGGAAGAAGAAGTGAATGAAAGAAAGGTAAACCCCAGTAATGTTAAAAGAAAGTTGGCAAAAGATATAGTTGAAATTTATCATGGAAAAGGTTCGGGACAGGAAGCTGAAAAAATTTTTAATTTAAAATTCAAATCTGACTTTTTCGACAAAGAAATGATAGCTAAAATTTCTCGACCTTTTAATTTAAAAACAAGATTATTTAAAAATGAAAAAATCTGGTTAATAAAATTAATTCGAGAAGTTGGTTTTGCAAAAACAAATGGTGAAGCGAGGAGGTTAGTCCAACAAAGCGGTATTAGATTGGATGGTGAGATTCTCTCTGATACAGATTTAGAATTTAGCATTGACGAAATAAAAGGTAAAATATTGCAGCGCGGAAAAAGGGAATATATTATATTTATTTAAAATAAGTAATTGAAGAGAATTAAATATAATTTTTATAATTAGCTTTTAAGATTGGATAAATTTATGGATCAAAATCTATTATACGTATTAATAACATTAGCAATAATATTTGACTTATCAAATGGTATTATTAATAGTAGTAATCTGGTTGCAACGATGATATCATCAAGAGCAATGAGTCCTAAAAGTGCTCTATTTTTGGCTTCAATTGCTAATTTTGTTGCACCATTTATTTTTGGAGTATCTGTTGCAAAGACTATTGGAGAAGATATTGTTGATCCTAAAACTATTACTTTAAAGATAATATTAGCTGCATTGCTTGGAGCAACTATTTGGAATTTAATAACATGGTATTTTGGAATTCCATCAAGTTCATCACATGCTTTAGTGGGAGGTTTTTTAGGCTCTGTGATAATTAAATATGGATTTGATATGATCAAAACAGAAGGTATTATAAAAATTTTAATTTTCCTGATGATTTCACCAATTTTAGGCTTGATCTTTGGTTATCTTTTCATGAGAATTATACTCCTTTTATCAAAGGGGGCATCTCCCAAGATAAACATATTCTTTAAAAAAATTCAAATAGTAACAACAACCGCATTATCTCTAAGTCATGGAACTAATGATGCGCAAAAAACAATGGGAATTATTACAATGGCTTTAGTTACAGCAAAGCAACTAAAGGAATTTATTGTACCAGGATGGGTAATATTTATCTCAGCTTTAGCTATTTCACTGGGAACTTTCTTTGGAGGTTGGAAATTAATAAAAACTTTAGGAGGTAAATTCTATAAAATTAGACCAGTACATAGCTTTGCTGCTCAATTAAGCTCATCTTTTATAATTTTAGGGGCAGCTTTATTAGGAGGACCTGTTAGCACTACCCATGTTGTAAGTTCATCTATATTAGGCGTAGGCTCTGCGGAAAGATTATCAAAAGTTAGGTGGGGTGTTGTAAAAAATATTGCAATGGCATGGATAATTACAATTCCCTTTTCATCTTTAATTGCTGCAGGTTTATATTATATAATTAATAATTATCTGTAAAAAGAAGGAGTAAATAAAGTGGGAATTAAAAACTTATTTAAAAGAAAAGAGGATAAATTTCTAAAACTACTGATTAAACAGGCTGAAGCAACTTTACAAGGGATACAAGCTCTTGAGAAATTCATGACGGAAAAAGGTGAGGAAAATGCTGATGAAGTAAATAAGAAAGAAAAAGAAGCTGATGAAATCAGAAGGATATTAATAGATGAACTTTTAAAAACTTTTGTAACTCCAATTGATAGAGAGGATATTTATGCCTTATCAAGAGCAATTGATGATGTTATAGATTATGCATTTAGTACGGTAGATGAAATGTCTATTCTTGATGTAGAACCAAATAATTATCTTCAAGAAATGGCAACCTTATTAAAAATGGCAGCGAATGAAATATATTTAGGTGTAATGAGATTAGAAAAA
>DAOWJR010000027.1 GCA_030640275.1 Actinomycetes bacterium
ACTTACTACATTTCTTAGATATAGTTACATTCTTTATCTTACCCTCAATTTCTCTTGTCTTTGTGAAACGTACTATTTTAAGTTTAGGAAGTTTTACCTGACCTACCTTTTTAGATATTTGTCTCATTAAAGTTATATGCTGTGGGATTCTAAAACTATCGTTTATTCCTTTCTTTTTAAATTTAGGATATCCTGAACCTTTAAAGAAGTTTTTAAATGCTTGATCTAAGTCTTTATTAACCTGCTGGAGAGATTGAGAAGGTGGTAGTGATAGCCATTTAAGTTCACTCTTCCATTCCTTTAGGAGTTTGTCTAAATCAAATCGGGATAGTTTTTCTTTCTTATTCTCCCAAAGTTCCTTCTTTAATGCTAATCCTTTATTCCATATATATCTGCATGAACCTATTGTCTGATTACAAAGCTGTTCTTGTTCACTGGTTAGCCTGAGTTGATATTTAAAGGACTTTGATATTATCATTTTCTCTGACTTCTTTTCTGGCTTTCTATGTACTGTTTGATCACTTTCAATGGTGCAGCACCTACTGTTGAAACAAAATATGAGTGTGTCCATAGTGTGGGGAGTTTTGTTGTTAGATGTTTGAATTCTTTTCGCAGAATTCTTGATGATATCCTTTTAAGTTTCTTAACAAGTCTATGTATACCATATTGCGGATCAACTTCAACAAGCATATGGACATTATCTGGCATAATCTGTATCTTAATTATTTCGGCATTCTGTTTTTCCGTTATATCTATGATTATTTCTTTTAATCTTCTCTCTACATCATTAACTAATACTTTACGTCTGTATTTTGGACACCATACAATATTATATTTACAGGAATAAACAACATTTTTGTTTGATTTTACTTTCACGTTAAGCATTATACACTATTTAATTATATAATACAAGGACTGACTGAAGAATGGCGCTTCAGCCAGATGCCTTATATCTCCATATATAAATATAGGGGCTTTACGGCATTTTTTGGTAAAATATTGTTAAGTTTTAGAAATAAAATATTTTTATTAAATGGAACTATTATTTAGTTTTCAATGTACAAAACAAAAATACTTGTTTGTAAACAAAACTTTTAAATAGTTCAAATAATTTATGTCTGTTTTTATTAAAAAATGAACTCAACCATCATTTTAAATCCTGAACAATTAAAAGCAGTTGAAAGGACAAAGGGAAAGCTTCTTGTGACTGGTGGTCCTGGAACAGGAAAAACAGAAGTTGCACTTTTTAAAATAATTTACTTAATTGAAAAAAAATCTGTTGACCCAGGATCCATATTAACTCTAACTTTTTCACGAAACAGTGCAAAATTTTTAAGAGATAGAGTTGCCACTTTAATCAAGAATAGCTATTTTGAAATTCCTATACAAACTTTCCAATCTTTTTGTTATGAGTTCATTAGAAGGTACTATAACTTAGTAGGATATTCTTCATTACCTCAATTAATGGTTTCAACTGAACAGAAACAGTTTGTTAAAGAGATATTAAACCAACAGGATTTTTCAAAATATCCTTTAACAAAATCATATTTTAAAAGAGACGGATTTGTTCAAGAGCTTTTTGATTTCATTTTAAGATGTCAGGAAAGCTTAATATCTCCATCTGATTTAAAGAGGAAAATCCCACATTATTTAAAGCCTGAAATGGCAGAACTTACTCATTTATATAAAATTTATCTGGACAGAATAAAAGAAGACAATTTAATAGACTTTGGTGGACTTCTTTATAACACCATTGATATTTTAAAAAAGGAACCATTAATTTTAGAAGAACTTCAAAAACAATATCTTCACATAATAGTTGATGAATTTCAGGAGTCAAATATTGCATTGATGGAATTCATAAATCTCTTTTTTGATAGTTGTGAGAGCATTACTCTAATAGGGGATGATGATCAATCTATTTTTGGATTCAGAGGAGCAAATATTGATAATATTCGAACTATTTTTAAGAAATTCTATCCTGACAATGTTGTTTTTCTAAAAGAAGGTTATAGATGTCCAAAAAACATATTCCTGTTTTCTCAAAAGTTAATTAGTAATGATACTTCAAGAATAGATAAACCTTTTAAAGCCAAAGAAACTCAAAATTCAAATAAAAAATCAAATGAAAAGAATTCAGTTATTTCACTTAAATTCCCAAACTTTGCTTCAGAAACAAGAGCGATTTCTCAATTGATTTTGAAATTTATGTCTGAGGACTCTTCACTCCGTTTTAATCAGATAGCCATAATAATGAGAAGTTTTAAAGGATATCTCGAAATTTTAAAATCCACCTTAGATAGAGAAAAAATTCCATATCATTTTGTAGATGGAGGTGAAACAATATTTAAAGCTCCAATAGTAAATGCTGTAATTTCTCTTTTAAAGAGTTTAATTATTTCTAAAACTGATGACAAATGGTGTGATGAGGTAAAAACAGTTCTTCTCTCTAACCTTTTCAAACTTGAGCCTTTTGCTTTAAGGTTAATTGAGAGATATTGCATTTTAAATAATTTAGAATTTTCAAAGCTTCTATTTGATAAAAAAAGGAGACCGAAATTAAATGAAGATGAAGAGGGAAAAATAGGAGATTTTTGCAAAATATATAGTGAATATAGCAAGAGACTAAATGAACCTATAGATGAAGTTGTTTTCTCTTTGTGGAAAAGAATCAGTTATTTTAATGATTTGGTAAATAAAAAAGAAAAGAATATTTTTAATGAAGTGAACAGAAAGAGGTCAATTGATGCAATAAACAGGTTCTTTTCAAGTTTGAAAAGATTTTCTCAGCGTCATCCAGAAAAGGGAATAGATTTTTATTTGGAGAGTTTAGAACCGGAAATAGGATTTATTGAGGAAATAGAGACACCTAAGTTGGATAGATTAGTAGATGCAGTTTCAATAATTACAGCACATAAATGTAAAGGCAAAGAATTTAGAATTGTATTCCTGCCATTAATGGTTGAAGGTATTTTTCCGATAGATCCAATAATTCCTCAAACATATGATAAGCAAATTATGTATATTGGCAAAAGATTGAGCAGAGCAGATTTGGAGAAAAATCATTATGATGAGGAGAGAAGATTAATTTATTCTTCCATGATAAAAGCAAGTGAAAAATTGATTTTTTCCTTTTCAGAGGGAATTAATATGCAGGAAAAAACATCTCCTTCAAGATTCCTGGTAGAAATGGGTTTAGTTCCAGAGGAATTTTCTGAAATAGAACCTTATTTAGGTTCAATTAAAAATGTAGAGAGTTATTTTAGATCAGCAGCGACTCAATCACTTAAGAAGTTAAAGAAGACAATAAAGTATAAATCTGAAGAAAAAATGATAGCTAAAGCATTTGTTTCTCTTCATCTACTTTCTAAGTTTGGAAATAAAAAGACTTGGTGGCAGAATACAAAGCCTACAAAAAATCCTAATAAACCACATCCATCTGGAAAGCTTTCAGCTTCTTATTCACGGGTGAGCACATATAAGGATTGTCCAGCAAAGTATAAATTCAGATATCATTTTTTTATAGATCAACCTAAAGGAATAAGTCTCTATAAAGGTTTACTTTATCACAAAATAGTACAGGAATTTTTTAACCCAGAAAAAGATCATAAATACTCTTTCAACCAATTAGAAGTAATAATTGATGAAATATGGGATGATAATCTTTTCCCATTTATTACTGTAGCAAATGAACAAAAAAAAGATGCTTATCAAAGTTTTGAATACTTTTTCAATAATTTACCACCAGCAAAACCAAATGTTTTAGCAACAGAGAAGGAATTTTCATTCTCTTTAGATGGGAACAAATTCTCCGGAAGAATTGATCAGATTAATCAGATTGAAGATGGAGTTGAATTAATAGATTATAAGTCAAGTAAAAGTGCCATTAAGTATGAGGAAGCAAAAACTGATTTACAATTAGGAATCTATCTATTGGCTTCTCTTCTTTCTACGCAATTGGAAGATATAGAGAGTAATGTCAGAAGAATGTACTATTTTTATATACCTAAAAAAAATATAACTATTAGAGAGCAGGATGTAAGTGAAATAAGAATTAATCAGGTAAAAAATGAAATTAAAA
This sequence comes from Actinomycetes bacterium, assembly GCA_030640275.1. Taxonomy (GTDB): domain Bacteria; phylum Actinomycetota; class Humimicrobiia; order JAHJRV01; family JAHJRV01; genus JAHJRV01. The sequence continues at coordinate 4,082 of DAOWJR010000027.1, forward strand.
AACTTATAAAAGAAATAATAAATGAGAATTTTCCTGCTTATCCGAGAGATTTTTCTATATGTGGATTTTGTGACTATAAATTGATATGTCCAAGATTTTATGGCCATTATTAAAATTTTATAAAAATTATTTATATGAAGCAAAAATATTTGTTAACTAAAGGACAAAAAGAAGCAATAGCTATAACAGAGGGACCTCATCTGATTAAGTCAGTTGCAGGTGCCGGGAAAACTACTACACTCACATCAAAAATAATTGAAGTTATAAATAGAAAATTAGCAACTCCTGAACAGATTTTAGGTTTAACATTTACAATAAAAGCTGCAGAAAATATGTATACGCAAATAGCTCAAAAGGTTAAAAGAAAAATAGACATAAATAATCTACAGATATCCACATTTCACTCCTTTGGTAACAAGATAATAAAAGAGAACTCCCTCATTTTAGGATTAGATACTGATTTCAACTTAATATCTCAAGCTGAATCCTGGCAGCTTCTTTATCAAGTGATGGATGAATTTGTTTTTGAAAATGTAAAAATAGGAAGTTCTATTGGCATTTTCTTAGATAAACTTCTTGATTTTATTATAGATCTTAAAAACCACCTGATAAATGTGGAAAAGTTCAGAAAATATATAAATTTAGAATCAGATTTTTCAAATTATAAATCAAAAGAATTAAGAGAAATTGCTATAAAGAATTTTGATGTACATAGAGAACTTTTACAGGTTTATGAAGAATATGAGAAATTAAAAAGCCAGCAGAACTTCATAGATTATGGAGATCAAGTAATGATTCCTGCCCAGTTATTTAAACGAAGACCAGCAATTTTAGCTAATTATCAAAACAGATATAAATATATATTTGTTGATGAATATCAAGACACTAATATTGCACAAGCTGAACTTATATATCTCCTTTCTGGTGAAGATAAAAATGTGACTGTAGTTGGTGATGATGATCAATCGATATATGGTTGGAGAGGAGCATCTGTTTATAATATCTTAAAATTTAGTCAGTTGGAACCTTTCAAACAAAAAGTAAAAACCACTTCTATTACAAAGAGTTTTCGAACAGGACAAAATGTATTGGATGTTGCTTATAATGTAGTGAAAGATAATAAAAATAGATTAGAGAAAATACCAAAAGCCTATTTTAAAAAAGATTCAAAAGTTTTTGCATTCTTTGCTCCAACATATAGTGATGAGGCTGAATTTATAGTAAAAGAAATTGAAAATTTAATAAAAAGCAAAAATTTTTCCTATAAAGATATAGCAATTCTTTGTAGGAAAAAGAGATTTGATGAAATAACAATATCTTTAGACAAAAAAGATATACCATATGAAATTATTGGAGGAAGAGGATTCTACTATCGACCTGAAATTATTGATGCCATTTCTTTATTAAAATTAACTCATGACCCAGGTGATTCATTAGCATTGGTTCGTGTTTTAAAATCACCAAAGTATAAAATCTGTGATAGAGACATTTTTCATCTCGCAAAGTATATTATCAGTAAAGATAAAGAGTATATAAAGGAAATAAAAAGTAAGAATAGAGAATCAGAGGAAATCAGAGTTAAGAAAGAAGGTTCAGTAAAAAACAATTCTGAAATTGGAAGTAAGAATGAGAATTTAGTGGAAAACAAGACTGAATTTGAAATGAGGGTAAATCTTATTGATGCTGTACTGTAATCGGGAAAAATAGATGAGCTAAGTAAAGATACCAAAGACAGATTAAATCAACTATCAAAAGAATTAAGTCATTTTGTTTTTTTATCAGAAAGACTCTCTTTACCACATCTTTTAAGAGAGATGTTTGAGCAAACTGGACTCTTTTCCGAACTAATGTCAGAAAAATCTAGAGAATCTGAAAGAAGAAAAGCAAATTTAGAAAAACTTATAAGAATAGCTTCAGATTTTGAGAGAACAAAAGCAGAAGCATCTTTTAACAGTTTCATGCTTTACTTAAGGGAAGTTCTAAAGGCAGCTGAGCTTGAACCTGAAGAACTTGTACCAGGTATTGGAGATGATGTTAAAGTTATGTCCATTCATGCTGCTAAGGGATTGGAGTTTCCAATTGTATTTGTTCCTATGTTATGTGAGGGTGACTTTCCAGATTTAAGAATAAGTTACAGTCCATATAGGACTCCATTATCTCTAAGAGGAGATGCCCAGTATCTTCCTGATATGGAAAATTATATAAGTAAGTCTAAATACAGAAATGCACTAAAAGAAATTGCTCTTGAGGAGGAAAGAAGACTTTTTTATGTTGCTTGTACACGTGCAAAAGATAGATTGTATCTTTCTTACTCTCCTTTTATCAGAGAGAATAAAAAGCCTAAAAAAATATCTCGATTCTTAGAAACTACCTTAAATAAAAGATTGGTAGAAATATTGGGAGAGGATATAAGGGAAAAATTAAAGGTAATGGAAAATCCAATGCTTCAAGCTGAATACAGAGTTAAGAGAAAAAGAAGGGGATGGTTAGAAGATATAGAAGAAATAAATTTAGCTGATTTTGTAGAAAAAGATCAATCAACAGATGAAATTGAAAAAAAATTGAAATCAACCTTTCCTGAAATAACAATTTCCAAACAGATAAGAGATGAAGCATTGGATAAAGAGATAGAAATAAAAAATGTTATAGATACTGGTAAAAAAAGGATATATAGAAGAGGAGGGAAAAAATTCACTCTTCATTCACCAACATTTAGTTACTCAGCTTTATCAATTTATAAGAATTGCGCTAAAAGATATTTCTGGACTTATGTTCAACCACTTCCGACACCAAATCGTTTATCAATTAAAGTAGGAAATTTAATACATCAAGCAATTGAAAGATCAATAATTGAAAAAACTGAACTTGAGAAATTAGATTTTCCAATTGGATGGGGTGAGAGTCTAAGTTGGGGTGAGATATTAAGTGGAGAAGACCTTATATATGAAGAGAGAATCCCGGGTATTAAAAAGATGATGAAAAATTACTTGCTCAGTCGCTTCTCAAAAATAGATGAGAATATATTAGCAGTAGAACAGCTTTTTAATTTAAAAATAAATAATTATATTATCAGGGGATTTATGGACAGAATTCAGAAAGTAGATAACGGATTTTATGAGATAGTTGATTTTAAAAGTGGTAAAAAGCCTGCTGATTTTAATTTAAATGAAAACCTCCAATTAAAAATATATTCATTAGCTCTTAGCGAATTATATAAAATATCTCCAGAAAAGATTAAATGCACTTTATTTTTCTTAGGAGATGGAATTGAGAAATCAATCATATATTTAAAGAAGGAACTTTTAAAAACAAAAAGGGAAATTAAAAGACTTATCAAAAATATAGAGAAATCAAAATTTAATGCGAATCCAAGTCCTCAAAACTGTGCAAAATGTGATTTTTACAATATATGTAAAGACCACTATATAAAATAACTAAATTGTCATTCTGAACCACCAGAGGTGGTGAAGAATCTCCTTTTGAACATTATAGAATCTAAAAAATGGGAATATTTTCATTAGTATTACGCAAGAGATTCTTGCCAGCCTAAAGGGTGCTAAGAATGACAAGCTAATAATTTTTCCTTATTTTTTATGTTATAATTTCACAATAATTTATTTATAAAAATCTTTATTTTAAATATTAAAAAATGATTGAAAAATATCTGAAAAATAACCCTGAATTAGGAAAAGAAATTTATATATCACCTGATGCAAAGGTAATTGGCAAAGTTAAGATAGGTGAGCATGTAAGTATATGGCCAGGTGCTATAGTAAGGGGAGATATAAATAAAATAATAATTGGTAATTATTCTAACAT
>DAOWJR010000082.1 GCA_030640275.1 Actinomycetes bacterium
CTGGGCAAAAGATAAAACAAATCAAATTATTGATAAAATATATAAAAAATAAAAAATAATCTGAACTATAAAATATTAAAAATTTATATAAAATAGAATAATTAATAAGATGAATTCAGCATTTTTAAGTTATATAAAAGCAATAATAGCATTTTCTTTAATAATAATGGTTCATGAGTTTGGTCATTTCATTGTTGGAAAACTCAGTAATATTGAGGTAATAGAAGCAGCTATTGGCTTTGGTCCAAAATTATTCAAAACAAAAATAAAAGACACTATATATGCAATATGTAGCATTCCCGTTGGAGGTTATGTAAAATTTCTTGGCCAGGATCCACTCGAAGATATACCCATAGAAAAAAGGGAGGTTGCATTTCAATTTAAACCCTTAAAACAGAGATTTTTAACAGTTATTGCTGGTCCACTTTTAAACTATATAACAGCTATTTTGCTTTTGGTAATAACAATAAGCATGGGAATATACTTTGGAACCACTCAAATAGAAGAGGTTATAATTGATACACCTGCTCAAAAAGCAGGATTTTTAGTAGGAGATAAAATTATAAAAATAGATGGAATGGAAATATCAGAATGGGATGATATAACTGAAATAATTCATAAACATCCTGAAGATAAAGTTGAATTTCAAGTTGAAAGAGATGAAAAAGTTATTAAATTATATCCAACTTTATCTGAAAGAGAAGGTATAGGATTTTTAGGAATAGCACCAGTTGTAGAGAAAAGAAGAGTTCCTTTTTTTGAGGCTTTAATGATGGCGATAGAATCAGTAATTAAGATTTCATATTTTTTCTTTGAAGCCATTCTAATGCTAATAACGGGAAAAATCCCAATTGAATATGCTCGACCACTCAGCCCAATTGGGGCAGTTAGAATAATGGCTCAAACAGATATAACCTACGGAATTCAGAGTTTTTTAAATCTACTCGGAAATATATCAGTTATGATTGCTATTGGAAATCTTCTTCCCGTACTCCCACTCGATGGAGGTCATATATTATTTATGATTATTGAAAAAATAAAAGGTAAAAAGGTAAATCCGAAGGTTATAATAGCGGTTACTAATATTGGTATGATAATTATGATAGCACTGATTATATTTGCTTTTTATCTTGATATATTTAACCCAATAGATATATTCAACCTAAAATAATCCAATTCATATTATTCATCTTTTAAAAAGGAATTTTGATTAAAGATGGCTATTTACACAAGAAGAATAAATGTTGGCGATATACCAATAGGGAAAGGTGCACTAATCTCAGTTCAAACGATGACAAAAACAAAAACCACAGATATAAAAGCTACAATCAATCAGATAAAGAAAGCAGCTGAAGTAGGATGTGACATAATAAGAATATCAATTCCTGATGAAAATTCTCTAAAAGCTTTTGAGAAAATAAAAAAATTATCACCAATTCCTATAGTTGCAGACATACATTTTAATTATAAACTTGCTATAGGAGCTATTTTAGCTGGAGCTGATTGCATCAGGATAAATCCAGAAAATATAGGAGGGAAAGAAAGAATAATTAAAATAGCCAATGCATCTAAAAAAGCAAATATCCCAATAAGGGTGGGAGTTAATGTTGGTTCAATAAAGAAAGAAACATTAGATAAATTTCAAGGTAATATTGTTGATTCATTGGTAGCAAGTACATTAGAAACAGTACATATTCTTGAAAAGTGTGATTTTAATCAGATTAAAATATCAGCAAAAGCATCAAGTGTAACAGATACAGTTTTAACTTATCGCAAGCTTTCAAAATTAACTGATTATCCTCTACATATAGGAGTAACAGAATCAGGTCCACCAGAAACTGGAACAATTAAATCTTCTATAGCAATAGGGAGCTTACTTTTGGATGATATTGGGGATACAATAAGAGTTTCTCTTACTGCAAGTCCAGTTGAAGAGGTAATCGTTGGAAAAAATATACTTAAAACATTAGAATTTCTAAAAGAAGGAATTGATATAATATCATGCCCAACTTGTGCTCGATGTGAAATTGATTTAATAAAATTGGTAAATGAATTTAAGGAAAGAACAAAAGATATCAAAAAATATTTAAAGGTTGCTATAATGGGATGTGTAGTAAATGGACCTGGAGAAGCAAGACAAGCAGATATAGGTATAGCAGCTGGAAAAGGAGAGGGTGTACTCTTTAAAAAGGGAGAAATAATAAAGAAACTCCCCGAAGAAGATTTACTTAATTCATTGATTTTTGAAATAGAGAAATTTTAGATTATTGATATATATTATTTGAATACTTATAATTATCTCTAATTATAAAAATAATAATATTAATTATCATTAAAGATATTTAGAGATTTGGTCATAGTTTCTCGACTGAAATGTCTTCGAAACCATGCCACAAATCTCTTAAAAAACCTAAATTCAACAAAATATTAAATTCCAATTAAAAAATCTTATGTATTAACGGATCTAATTAAAAAAAAGAAAGGTAAAAATTGAGATTATCAAAATATTTTCTACCAACAACTCGAAAAGTACCATCAGATGCTAAAGTTCCAAGTCATATTTTATCTATAAGAGCGGGATTAATTCGTCAAGTTTCTCGTGGAGTGTATAATATATTGCCATTTGGTTACAGAATAATTAAAAGAATTGAAGAGATAATAAGAGATGAAATGGATAAAATAGGAGCACAAGAAATCTTAATGCCTATAATTCAACCTGCAGAATTATGGCAAGAAACAGGAAGATGGTCTGAATATGGTCTTGAGCTAATGAGACTTGAAGATAGACTTGGAAGAGAGATGTGTTTAGGTCCTACTCATGAAGAATTAATAACAGAACTAATAAGAAAAGAAGTCCATTCTTATAAACAACTACCAATAAACCTATATCAGATACAGGTGAAATTCAGAGATGAAATAAGACCCCGTTTTGGCCTTTTAAGAGGAAGAGAATTCATTATGAAAGATGCTTATAGTTTTCATGCTACCTGGAAGGATTTAGATAAAACATATGAAGATGTAAAAAAAGCTTATTCTAACATCATAGAAAAATGTGGACTTGATTACAGAATAGTTGAAGCAGAAAGTGGGATAATTGGTGGAAAAGTGAACCATGAATTTATGATATTAGCAGAAACAGGTGAAGAGGAAATATTTTACTGCACAAACTGTGATTTCGCTGTAAAGAAAGATTTAGCACCTATAAAAGTAGAAGATAAATGTCCTAATTGCCAATCAGATTTAATCAAAAGTAAAGCAATAGAAGTTGGACATACATTTCAACTTGGAACTAAATACAGTGAATCAATGAAAGCTTATTTTTTAGATAAAGAGGGAAATCAGAAACCATTTATTATGGGATGTTATGGCTTTGGAGTGACAAGATTGTTATCAGCAGCAATTGAACAAAAACATTATGATAATCAAATAACCTGGCCAATACAGATTTCACCATTTAAATTTCATATGATTTTAATAAATCCTCACAAAGAAAAATTAAAACAAATAGCAGAAGAACTATACCAATACCTATTAAGAAATAACATTGAAGTTCTATATGATGATAGGGAAATAAGTGCCGGTATAAAATTCAATGATGCTGATTTAATGGGGATTCCTATTATTGGAGTAGTAGGTAATGAAATTTTAAAAACAAACAAAATAGAAATAAAAAATAAAATTAAAAGCAAAAAAGACCTTATTTTAAAAGAAGATATATTAGATTATATAACCACTGAATCTAACATTTGATAATAGAAAGTAAAAAGATGGAAAAAGATATTATTGTCATTAGCGATCTTCATTTAAGTGAAGGTATTGACAAAGAAACTAGAAAGATATCGAGAAAAGAATAATATTTTATTCATGGATTTATTATGATTCAGGAATTTATATTGAACATGGTAATCAGTATGAAAAAGGCAATTCCTTCGAGTATTTCTTACAGCCAACTCTTCCAAAACCTAATGAAAATGAGATTTATCTCCCGCTAGGCTCCTTTTTTACAAGATATTTCTTTAATAAAATTGAGGCTATTACTCCATTTGCAGATAATATTAAACCTGTTACTAATTACATAGTCTGGATTCTTAGAAATAACTTATTCTATTTATGGAAGATTATAGGTAAATATGTATTTCTTTTATTAAGTGTTTTAAAAAAGACCAGGAATTTTACAGAAGAGCAAATGAGAAAGATAAAAGATGCTAATGAGAAAAAACTTCATGAATTAAGTCAAGCACTTAACTTAGAAGAATCTAAATTAACTCTTGAAATTATTTGAAGAGTAAATTAGGTAATAAGTTGAAAAAAGATTAAATTCCAAAAATCTTCTCTTTAAAATAGTTCTTTAATAATTATATAATTGAATCTTTCTCTTTTTCTGCCAGTACTGCTTCTTTTTCATACTTGTTGTTTTTCCCCTGTGTTAGGAGCGCCCATAAATATTTAATTGGGAAAAATTTTATATTATAAAATTGCTCAACATGTTTTAATTCATGTTTAATTATTCTTTTATTATTCCTATAATAATGAGAACCAAAAAATATTCTGTTATAAAAGGTAAAAGCTGCAATATTAAATATCGCACACATAAGACGAGACCAATAATTATTTATGTACTTTACTTCTCTTGATTTCCCCATTTTTATTTACTTATTTCTTCTTAAATTATATAAATATTAAATTATAATAATTATCAATTATATCTAATAAAAATTTTAATAATTCCTTATTTTACAAGATAGATAAAAAAACTTAAAAACTATTACCTTTTAATTACAGATTCAAATTATAATATTTGTTGAAATTATATTCAAAAAAATTAGCAAAAAAATTAATAGATAAATGTCAAAATTTTTTTCTGATGCATCAAATTTCATATTTTATTCGTCTATTTTTTACAGAACTTTTAATAAAAAATCCTATTTTAAAATATTTAATTTAGAAAGGAAAACAATTGGATTTCTATTATATTCTAATAATTTTAATTAGTTATTTATATGCATCTATTCCTTTTAGCTTAATTATACCTAAGATTTTCTGTAATATAGATCCGAGAAAATATGGTAGTGGTAATTTAGGAGCTTCTAATGTTTTAAGAACAGCAGGAGTAGTTGCCGGAGTAATTTGTTATATTCTTGATTTTTCTAAAGGGTTATTAGGTGCAGGTCTTCCACTAATACTATCTAATCTAAGATATATCAAAGAAAATCATTGGTTAATTGTTTTGGGAGCATTAGCTGCAATTATAGGGCATTGTTGGCCCATATATTTAAGATTTAAGGGTGGAAAAGGTGTGGCAACTTCTATGGGTGCTATTCTTATGATAAGTCCCAAGATATTTTTGTTTTTTATATTAATCTATTTAATTATCTTATTTATCTATAGATATACTTCACTTGCAGGTTTAGTTTCTTTTGGACTACTACCTATAATTGGATATTTAACAAAATGTTTCTTTTCAAATAGGATTGGAGTTCTTCAATTTTTGTTTTTTTCCATAATTACTGCAATTATTATAATTTGGAAGCATCAAGGTAATATAAAAAGACTTCTAAGCAGAACCGAAAGAAGGTTAGGCGAGAAGGTAAAAATTAAAAAATAAATTTATTAAATAGATATTATTGAGAAAGCTATTTTTTTATGCTATAATTTTACTGATTTAAAGTTCAGTTTAGCCTAAGAGTGGGCAAAAGCCCACTTTTTTTAATATATGAACATTTTAATCTTAAAATATCTTTTAAATTTGTTTTAAAATATTAATTATAAATTTCAATATTTTATAAAGTTATTTTGAAAAATATGAAGGTGAATGTATATGAAATATGATTTAATTGAAGCCTTAAAACAGATAGAAAGGGAGAGAGGTATTTCTTTAGAAAATCTATTAGAAACTCTTGAAAATGCTCTTATATCTGCATATAAGAAAAAATATGGTCCAAATAAGAATATAAAAATTGAAGTTGATAAAGTAACTGGAAATTTAAGGATGTTTAAACTGATTGAGGGAGAAGATATAGAGAGTAGTAAGAAGGAGATAGTATCTACTCCGTCAGATTTTGGAAGGATTGCAGCTCAAACAGTAAAGCAAATTTTACAACAGAGAATCAGGGAAGCTAGTAGGGAGATTATGTACAAGGAGTTCAAAGATATGATTGGAGAAGTAATGACTGGTATTATCCGCCAGACTGATCAGAGATTTACTTTAGTTGATTTGGGAAAGGTTGAAGCTTTACTTCCTCAGGGTGAACAGATTCCCGGGGAACATTATAGATTGAGTGATAGAATAAAATGTTATATAGTTAATGTGAAAAAAACATCCAGAGGTCCACAAGTAATTGTATCAAGAACTCATCCTGGTTTAATAAAAAGATTATTTGAGCTTGAAGTTCCAGAAATTTCTGATGGAATTGTGGAAATAAATAAAGTTGCAAGAGAGCCAGGACATAGATCAAAAATTGCAGTTTCATCAAATAACAAGAGTATTGATCCAGTTGGTGCTTGTGTTGGTCAAAGGGGTTCTAGAGTAAAGATGGTTGTAGGTGAACTTAGCGGGGAGAGAGTTGATATTATAAAATATAGCAATGATATGGCAGAATATGTAAGAAATGCTCTTAGTCCTTCAAAAGTTAGCGATGTTTTTATAAATGAGGAAGAGAAGGAAGCTTGTGTTATTGTCCCTGATGATCAAGTTTCATTAGCTATTGGTAAAGATGGTCATAATGCAAGACTTGCAGCTAAACTAACTAATTGGAAAATAGATATTAAAAGTGAAAGTATGTGGGCAGAAGAGAAATTAAAAGAACTTGAGGAGAAAAAGGGGAAGAAAGAAAAAATTAAAGAGAAAAAAGCAAAGCGATGTAAAGCTATATTAGCCAATGGTACAAGATGTACCTACAAAGCTAAACCTGGAAGTGATTACTGTGGTTTGCCAGCTCATAAAAAACTTGAAACTAAAAAAGAAAATTAATAGATATGTTTAAGGTAAACCAAATTGATGGTTAAGAATAAAATAAGACCTAAAAGAAAGATCATAAGAAGAACCTGTACTGGATGTGGGAAGGTAAAAGAAAAAAAGGAAATGCTAAGAATTGTTAGAACTCAAGATGGTGATATTAAATACGATTTAATAGGAAAAATATCAGGAAGAGGTGCATATGTATGTTATGATATAGGTTGTGTTAAATCAGCATTTAAGAAAAAAGGTCTATCAAAAACACTAAAAAAAGATGTCTCAAACAATCTAAAAGATGATGTTATTAGTATAATTTCTAAAAGTAAAGAAAAGATATAGAAATATTAAAAAACATTCTATATATGTAAGGTAAAGATTCATGGTAAAAGATTTAAATCAAGATTATGGTGAAAATAAAAATATAGAGAAAAAGGTTATTCTAAAGAAAAACGAACCTGACAAAAATATTGATAAAGAAGTTACGAAGACAAGAAAAAGGGATAAAGTAAAATCAATTAAACTAACTATAGGAATAACTTTAAAAGAGTTTGCTAATAAAATTAACCAACCATCTTCTAATCTTATAAAGCTTCTTTTGAGAAAGGGTAAAGCTGTTAGCATAAATCAATCATTGGATATTAATTCTTTAAATATTTTATCTGAAGAATTAGGTTTAAATATTAAGCTTCCTACTACAAAGAAAGCAAAGAGTATTTATAGAAAACCTCCAAGAGATTTAAGGCCAAGACCTCCAGTGGTAACTATAATGGGACATGTAGATCATGGAAAAACAAAACTACTTGATGCAATTAGGGAAACTCATGTGATGGAATCAGAAGCTGGAGGAATAACTCAACATATCGGGGCTTACCAGGTTGATTATAAGAAAAAGAAGATAACCTTTATTGATACACCAGGACATGAAGCTTTTACATCTATGAGAGCAAGAGGAGCTCAGGTAACCGATATTGCAGTTATTGTAATTGCTGCAGATGATGGAGTTATGCCTCAGACTATAGAAGCTATTGATCATGCAAAAGCAGCTAAAGTTCCAATGCTTGTTGCAATAAATAAAATTGATCTTCCAACAGCAAATATTGATAAGGTAAAAAGACAATTACAGGAAATAGGTCTTGTACCGGAAGAGTGGGGAGGAGACTTGGTTACAGTTGCTGTTTCAGCCAAGATGAAGACAAACTTAGATGAACTCCTGGAGATGATATTACTAATTTCAGAAATTCAGGTACTGAAAGCTGATATTAAATTTGAAGCCAGTGGAACTGTAATTGAAGCTCAATTAGATGCGAGAAGAGGTCCTGTAGCAACAATAATAATTGAGAGTGGGATATTAAAAGTAGGAGATGCTATTGTTGCTGGGACATCATCAGGGAAAGTAAGGGCAATAATAACCGATAAGGGAAAAAATGTAGAATCCGCATTACCTTCTCAACCTGTGGAAATTTTAGGTTTATCTAAACTTCCTCAAGCAGGAGACGAGTTTTTTGTGGTAGATAATGCAGTATTTGCCAGGCAGATTGCTCAAGAAAGAATTCTTCAGTTAGGATCAACCAAATTGATACCAACAAGACATATTACTTTAGAAGATATTGCAAAAAGAGTTGAAGAAGGGAAGATTCAAGAACTAAAGTTAATATTAAAAGCAGATGTTCAAGGTTCATTAGAAGCGGTTAGTGGAACACTTTCTGCAATAACCGAAAAGGAAGTTAAGATAAATATTATCCATGAAGGTGTTGGTAGTATTTCAGAGACGGATGTGTTATTGGCTGCAGCATCAGATGCTATAATTATGGGTTTTAATGTTAAACTTTCTCCCGGGGCTAAAGAGATGGCTGAGCAGGAAAAAGTTGATGTTAGAACTTATGAAATTATTTATAAAGTAATAGATGATGTTCACGCAGCACTAAAAGGGCTTCTTGCTCCAAAGAAAGTAGAAGTTGATAAAGGGACTATTGAGGTAAGACAAATATTTCAGATTCCGAAAATTGGTAAAATTGCTGGCTGTTTTGTATTGGATGGTGAAGTTAGTAGAAACTATTTAATAAGAGTTAAGAGAGATGATGAGATTATACATACTGGCAAGATAACCTCGCTTAAAAGATTTAAAGAAGATGTTAGAAAAGTTGTAGCTGGATTCGAATGTGGAATTGCAATAGAAGGATTTCAAGATATTGAAGAAGGAGATATTTTTGAAGTCTATTTCATAGAAGAAAAAGCCCTGTAAAAATAAATTTTTTTAAAAATTTAAAAATTTTATTTTTATTTTTATTTTTTTTATTATTTATTAATTATTTTCATTTTTACCACTTTTTAATATTTCCACAAAAATGATAATTGCAATTGTAGAAGTAGAATTATTTTTACCTTATTGTCATAGCCTAAAAGATAAAAGAAGTATAATAAAAAGCCTGATAGATTCTTTAGGTAAAAACAATAACATATCTATAAAAGAGATTAATTATAAGGATATATGGCAAAGATCACTAATTGGGATAACAAGTATTTGTGATAATACAAGTTCAGCACAGAAATTTTTGGATATGATAAAAAATAAAATTTATGAAAAAGATGGTACTCAGATTATAAAATTTAACTCCTCAATTCACTTAACAGAATAACCTTCTTTCTTAAAACCATGCCTATTTAAAAATCTTAAGAGTTCAATAAAAAAGGATAATAATAAGAAATATTGTAATTTTTATTCTAACTTAGTAGATTCTCTAATGCTTCTTTGTGTATATTAAAATCTCTTTCTGAATACAGCACGAGTCTTACAATGCTTGGTTTTTTATTATTTCTTAGGAAATTTATTATTGTATTAAAGGCAATTTCTGCTGCTTTTCTCTTAGGATATCCAAAAGCACCTGTACTCAAAGCTGGAAAGGAAATGCTTTCAAGATCTTTCTCTTTTGCTAATTTTAAACAATTTAAATAACTAGTTTTAAGTAGAACTGGATCGTCTACTGAAGAAGAATATATTGGTCCTACTGTGTGAATTATATATGGAGCTAATAAATCATAACCTTTTGTAATTTTGGCTTCTCCTGTTCTGCATCCACCCAATTTTTTACACTCACTCCAGAGTTCAGGACCAGCAGCTCTATGTATAGCTCCAGCAACTCCACCACCTGGTGCAAGTCTTGAATTAGCCGCATTTACAATTGCATCAGTTTTTTGAGCAGTAATATCACCTTTTACAAGTTCTAAAACATTGTCATTTATTTTTATTACTATTTCATTTTCATTCATTTTTTACCTCCATTGTAGTTTTTTCTAATTTTTATATAATTAATATATCTCATTTGCTTTCAAATTTTCAATAATATAACATAGACATTTACTTTTAATATTTTAATATTTGATTTAGAATAATGTGTTAAAAAAAAATTAACATTAGTTTAAAATTTAATAATAATTAATGGAGATAAAGAAAATGAATACAAATAGGGTAAGAAAAGTAGAAGTAGCTATTCAGAAAGAATTCAGTGAGATTTTGCAGAGAGATATAAAAGATCCAAGGATTGAATTTGTGACAGTGACTAAGGTAAAAGTTACTCCTGATTTAAGAATCGCAAATATTTATATTAGTATATACGGTTCTGATGAAGAGAAAGAACAAAGTATAAAAGGACTTGAAAGCGCAAAAGGATATATAAGGAGTTTATTTGCAAAAAGATTGGAATTGAGATTTACTCCTGAGATCAGATTTCTTTTTAGCAAATCCATTGAAGAAGGTATAAGGATATCAAAATTAATATCTGAATTAAAATGGAAGGAAGGTAAAAAAAGTTGAAAATAACAAACCATAAAAATATTTCAAAGAAAATTGCGCAAATATTAAAAAATGAAGATAAATTTGTACTTTTTATTCATAAAATTCCTGATGGTGATGCAATGGGCTCACTCTGTTCTGTATTCTGTTTATTAAAAAAATGGGGAAAAATTGTTGAAATAGCATGGGATGACGAAATTCCATATCAATATGCTAGACTTCCTTATGTAAATAATTTAAGGAAAAATTACCCACAAATTGATTCTGAAACAATTCTGATTTCTTTAGATAATTCCACTAATAATATCATCAATAAATTCTATCCAAATCTCAATAGAGATAACTATAAAATGATAATAAATATCGATCATCATTATAAAAATACAAAATTTGGTGATATAAATTTAATAATTCCAGAAGCTGCTTCTGTTACTCAGATTCTATATGATATTTTTAAGGAAAATAATATAAAAATAGATATTGAAATGGCAAAGTGTCTATATACTGGATTAGTAACTGATAGTGGGAGGTTTCAGTATAAAAATACTACTAGTCATAGTCATCTTATGGCTGCTGAACTTATTTCTATAGGAGTAAACCCTGATAAAATATTTAAAAGTATTTATGAAAATAAGCCTATATCTACACTTGACCTGCATAAATTAATGATTACAAGAACAGAAATTTCAAAAAGTGGTTCACTAATTTACTCTTATGTTTTGCAGGATGACTTAAAGGAATTAAATCTTCCATATTCAGCTTCAATGGAATTTATAAATGTGATAAGAGCAATTGAAAATGTAAAACTCGCAGCATTATTTAAGCAACAAAAAGATTATACTTACAGAGTTAGTCTTAGATCATCAGGGGATACAGATGTTTCCAAAATTGCTATTAAGTTTGGTGGTGGGGGTCATCCAACGGCTGCAGGCTATCATTGTAATAGTAAAGATATAAATCATTGTATTAAACAGCTAGAGAATAAGTTCAATACAAATAATTAAATGATAAGTATTACCATATCTATAAACAATCTTTTCTCTTTATAATTATAATATGATTCTTAGGTTTGATTTAAATGCACCGCATATATAATTCTTTCTAAGTTACAATAAAGTAATATTGAATATATGACTATTGTCTATTTTACAGTTTATTGAAATTATATTAATGAGTTTTTAGATCCATATTTATTTTTAGTAAAATGCATAATTTTAAAATCGATGGACTAATAATAATTGATAAGCCTAAAGGTTTAACTTCACACGATGTTGTTGAGGAGATAAGGAATCTTTTTCCAAAAGTTAAGGTGGGGCATACTGGAACTTTAGACCCATTAGCAACTGGGGTTTTGCTTGCTTGTATAGGAAAAGCGACGAAACTTTCACAAATTTTAGTTAAATACAGTAAAGAATATGTTGCAGAAATAGAATTAGGATATGAAACTGATACGCTGGATAGTTATGGAGAGATAGTTAAAAAAATAAGTAGAAATGAGTTAAATAAAAAATTGGAAAAGATTAGATATAATGAAACACAAGAAAAGAGTGAAATATTATCAGGGCAAGATTTTGATAATGATTCTTATGTAAATTTAGAAAAAGTACTTACTAAATTTACAGGAGAAATAAATCAGATTCCCCCTATTTATTCAGCTATAAAATTTAATGGAGAAAAGCTATATAAAATAGCAAGAAGAGGGGAAGAAGTTGAAACTAAGCCAAGGAAAGTAAAAATATATAAAATTCAACTAATTACTAAAATAAAGAAAACCATCTTGAAAATAAAAATTAATTGTTCATCAGGAACATATATTAGAGCCTTAGCCAGGGATATTGGGCGCTATTTAGGAACATATGCAACATTAACAAATTTGATAAGAACGGGAATTGGGAATTATAAGATAGAAAATTCTTATAAGTTAGAGCAATTGAAAAACTTAGCATTAGAAGAAAGAATTTCTGAAGCAGTAATTTCTATCTCAGAGATTTTAAGAGGTTATAAAAAAGTAAAGATTAAAGATTTTTTTAGAAAAATGATAGAAAATGGTGCTCCTCTTTCACTTAATATGATTAAAAATATACCTTTCATATGTAAAAAAGAAGAAACAATAATTATATATATAAATAATGAAAAAACTATAAGTCTATACAAAACGGTTAGAGATATTAATTTAGGTACAGAATCTAATAGTAAGATGGTAGTGGCAAAAGCTTGGATAATGCTAAATTAAGTTCTTATATACAAACTTGATGAGATTCTTCGCGATTTAAAATTTAATTTTTGATTATCTTTAATTCTTTTTTAAAGGAAAATGATAAAAATTGCTAAATTGAAAAATTTAAATAAACATAAAGAAAATTTAAATTATAAAAAGGGCAATGTATTAACCATTGGTTTTTTTGATGGTGTCCATATTGGTCATCAAAAAATATTAGGTATTGGTAAAAAAATATCATTGGAAAACGATATTCCATTTGTTATACTAACCTTTCATCCACATCCTAATAAAGTCTTTTTCCCTTCTAAAGAATTCTCTTTGCTTACATCTTTAGAAGATAGACTTAAATTAATCAATAGTTTTGATGTTGATTTAGTAATTGTAATAACTTTTACAAAAGATTTTTCAATGATAAATAAAGAAAAGTTTTTAGATGAGATAATAAAAAGGAAAATTAATCCTAAATTTTTAGTAGTTGGTGAAGATTTTAGATTTGGTCATAAAGCAAAAGGCAATGTAGATTTTTTAAAAAGATATTTCGAAGAACAGAATGTTAAGGTAAATGTCATACCATTATTAAAAGTTAATGATAAAACAGTTTCCTGCACTCTAATTCGGGAATTAATAAGGAAGGGAGAAATATTCAAAGCCAATAATTTATTACAAAGAACTTATGAAATCTATGGATCAGTAATAAAAGGCAAGGGGATGGGAAAAGTTATCGGTTTTCCAACAATAAATATTAAAATGTTAGAAGAACTGGTTTTACCAGGTGATGGCGTATACTTAGGAGAAATAAAGTCGAATAGTCTAAGAAGGTATTGTTTAATAAATATTGGTAAAAGACCAACTTTTTATGGAAAAAAAAGAACAATTGAATTCTATATTTTAGATACGAAGGAAGAAAAGGTTAAAGGGCTAATGAAATCAGAGATATTGAGATTATGTTTTATAGATAAATTGAGAAATGAGATTAAATTTGAATCAGTTGAAAAGTTAGTGAATCAGATTAAAAAAGATATTAAAAAAGCGAAAGGAATATTAAAAGAATATAAGAAACTTGAAAATCCTTCTTAAATTTTTTATGATAGCATTATTCATGATAGTATTTACCAATTTATCTAAGCAGTTAATAAAAAATTTTTTAAATGTGGGATTAAAAAAGTTGAAATAAAATTGTTAAAATAAAATATATAATATAATATATATATAATTCAAATATAGAAATAGTAGATTAACCACCCTTGCTTAGGATATTGAAACACAAACGATATCTCATGCTTGTAATAAAATGGAGGTAAAAACAATTGTCATTAGGTAAAGAAGAGAAGCAAAAGATTATAGAAGAATACAAAGTTCACGAAAATGATACAGGTTCTTCAGAAGTTCAATTAGCTATTTTAACCCAAGAAATAAACAATCTAACGGAGCATTTGAAGGCTCATAAAAAAGATTTTCATTCAAGAAGAGGTTTATTGAAAAAAGTTGGTAGGAGAAGAAGACTTCTGGAGTATTTGAAAACAAAAGATACTGAAAGATATAAAAAACTAATTAAGAATTTAGGATTGAGGAAGTAAGAAATTACAAAGAAAGAATTTGGAGAGGTCCTTCGCATTATTTCAATCTTACATTTCCCTTTTTATCCACAAAGTTTTATGTTTCTTGAGTTCATATTTAAAGTTTGTGATTAATATTCTTTATAATATGTAATATTAACAAGATAAGTTTACAGTTTATAATTTAAAAAATAATATTAAATAATTATATTTTTAGCATATTGTAATTTTTTAATGTGTTAGAAATACTAATATTAGTAACTTTTAGGAGGTTATAATTTTGAAAAATAATACAGTAACAATTCCAATAGAGGACAAGGAGATAATTTTAGAAACAGGGCAATTGGCGAATCAGGCAGATGGAGCTATTTTAGTTAAATGTGGAGGCACGGTTCTACTAACAACTGTAGTTAAATCAAAAACTGAAAGAAGCGGATTAGATTTCCTTCCCTTACTTGTTGATGTTGAGGAGAGGATGTATGCAGCTGGAAAAATACCAGGAGGTTTCATAAAGAGAGAGGGAAGACCAAGAGATGATGCAATACTGGCAGCAAGATTAATTGATAGACCAATTAGACCACTATTTCCTGATGATTATCGAAATGAAGTTCAAATAATTGGCACCATTCTTTCAGTGGACCATATAAATCCATTTGATAATTTGGCTATAATAGGTGCATCTGCTGCATTAACTATCTCAGATATACCTTTTTTAGGTCCAATAGGAGCAGTTAGAGTTGGCTATTTAGATGAAAAATATATAATAAATCCAACTTTTGAGCAGTTAGAAAATAGCTCTCTAAATTTAATTGTAGCTGGAACAAAAGAGGATATCATCATGATGGAAGCAAAAGCCAATGAGGTATCTGAAGAAGTTTTAATGGGAGCAATTGAAGCAGCGAAACTGATTATTAATATTCAGATTGATAAACAGATAGAATTCAGCAATATGGTTGGAAAAGTAAATAATAAGGTAGTTGATATTGCCCGGGAACCTTTATTAAAAGCGGTTAAGATTGAGGATGCAAATGCAAGACAAGGTGAAATTTCTAAAATTAAGAAAGAATCAATTTCAAAAGCTATACAATTTGCTTCTGATGAACTTAAAGAGGATTGGAAAGAGAAAATTTCAGATATGGAAAATTCTCTAAGAAAATTAGATAAAGAACTGATGGAAGATTTCCTCTATTTAAAATTGGTTGAGATACTGAAAGAAAAGATATTAGATGCCTTCCTGATTGAGGATGTTGAGGAAAGAAATGATACCTTAACTGAAGTAAAAAATCAAGCAAAAGAAGAAATTACTAATCAATATTTAGAATATCAAACAACGATAGTAAAATTCATAAAACAGATTGAAAAGGATGTAGCAAGAGAGTTTCTTTCAGATAAAATTTTAAATCTTGTACGGGAACCAATGTCAGACATAATTAAGATAGAAGATGCTAAAGAAAGAAAGGCAACGATCAATCAGTTAAAAGAAACAACAGTTGCTAAATCAGGGAAAGGTTGGGAGAAATATAATAAGATAATAAATGATATATTTTCCAATGTAACCAAAGATTTAATTAGAAAGAGAATTTTAGAAGATAAAGTTCGTTCAGATAACAGAAAACCTACAGATATAAGAGAGATTACATGTAAAGCTGGATATCTACCCAGAAATGTAGTTCATGGATCTGGATTATTTACAAGGGGAAAAACACAAGTTCTGTCAATACTTACATTGGGAAGATTAAAAGAAGAGCAGTTATTAGATGATTTAGGTATAGAGGAAACAAAAAGGTTTATGCACCATTACAATTTTCCACCATTTAGTACTGGAGAAACTGGTTTTTTAAGAGGTCCGAAAAGAAGAGAAATTGGCCACGGTGCTTTAGCGGAGAAAGCATTATTGCCAGTTATTCCAAATGAGAATGAATTTCCATATACACTAAGAATAGTATCTGAGATTTTAGAATCAAATGGTTCAACCTCAATGGCAAGTGTTTGTGCAAGTAGTTTAGCTTTAATGGATACAGGAGTTCCGATAAAAAAAGCAGTTGCTGGAATAGCATTAGGTCTTATAAAAGAGGATGATAAAGTTGTGATTCTATCAGATATTTTGGGAGAAGAGGATCATTATGGAGACATGGATTTTAAAGTAGCAGGAACGAAAGATGGAATTACAGCAACGCAAATGGATATTAAAACTAAAGGTATAACTACACAAATTATAAGCGATGCTCTTAAGCAGGCAAAGGAAGGTAGATTATTTATATTGTCAAAAATGTTGGAAGAGATCAGTGAACCAAGAAGTGAGATGTCCCCGAGTTCTCCAAAATATATAATGTTAAAAGTTCCACTTGATAAAATAGGTGCTGTCATCGGAACAGGCGGAAAAGTTATTAAAAATATCATTGAGGAAACGGGAACAGAGATTGATATTCAGGATGATGGTAGTGTTTATATTTATTCAACAGATACAGAGAGTGCTGAAAAAGCTAAAAAAATGATAGAAGATATTACAATAGAATTTGAAATTAAGATGCAGATTCCAACAAATAAAATAGGTGAGGTAATTGGAACTCGTGGAAGTACAATAAAAAATATTCAGGAAAGCACCAACTCAAATATAAATGTTAACGATGATGGTACATTATATATAAAATCTAACAATGAAGAGAATCTATTAAAAGCTCAAAAAATTATTAAAGATATAGTTGGAAAAGTTAGATCTGATTCTGTAAATGATGTCAAAATGGGTGAAGAATATACTGGAACTGTAGTAAACACTACATCTTTTGGTGCATTTGTTGAAATACTACCTGGTGTTGAGGGATTACTTCATATTTCTAAATTATCGGATGAGAGAGTTGATAGAGTAGAAGATATAGTAAAAGTCGGAGATAAAGTTAAAGTTATAGTGATTGGAAAAAATTTTTCTGGAAAGATTAATCTTGACTCCCCTGAGCTTAGGGGAAAAACAGGTAAACATTAAATTACTATGCTCTTTTTATATGACATTAATAAATGATTTATGAATAAAACATCAAAAATAAAAGAGATTTATGATCTTACCAGATTAGATAACGGATTAAGAGTTGTCAGTGAAAATATACCCCATTTTCGTTCTATTTCTCTTGGCTTTTGGATCGCAAGAGGCTCAAGAGATGAATTAAAAAATGAAGAAGGAATTACCCACCTTATTGAACATCTACTTTTTAAAGGTACAGAGAAAAGAAATGCAAAAGATATAGCAAAAGAATTCGATGAAATTGGAGCAGAATTTAATGCCTTTACTTCAAAAGAATATTTCTGTTTATATTCCAAATTTTTAGATGAGCATCTAACTAAAGTTTTAGATATATTATCAGATATGATAATGAATTCGAGATTTTCAAATAAAGATGTGAATTTAGAAAAAAATGTTGTTTTAGAAGAAATAAAATCAAGAAATGATAACCCCCATTTAATTGTTACTGATTTATTCTATAGATCACTTTTTGGTGATCATCCTTTATCCAGACCAGTATTAGGATTTCATTCTGTTGTAAAATCTTTAACAAGAGATTATATTTTTAATTATTATAAAAATTTTATATCTTCCAATAATACTGTTATAGCAAGTGTTGGAAATATTAAACACAGATTTCTTTTAAGTGAAATAAATAAATATTTAAAGATACCTGCTAACTTGATTCAGAAAAGAAAGAAGATAATTGCAGAACCAAGAAAAAAAATTGCTCTTAAGAAAAGAGATATTGAACAAACTAACATATGCTATGGAACAACTGGCTTGGATAGAAATAATGAAGATAGATTTATTTTATCAGTATTACTTAATATCTTGGGTGGAAGCATGAGTTCAAGGCTTTTCCAGGAGATAAGGGAGAAAAGAGGATTAGCTTATAGTATATATAGTTATCATTCAACATTTATGGATACAGGGTCAATCTATATATATGCAGGAACAAGTGTACAAAATGTAGAAAAAGTAATAAAAGTAATTAAAAAAGAGATTTATAATCTAAAAAAGGCTAAAATAAAACAAGATGAACTTGACAGATCCAAAAGTAATATCAAAGGAAATATCGTTTTAGGATTAGAAGAAACAAACACCAGAATGATAAGAATTGGAAAGTCAATTCTTTGCAGGAATAAGATTTTATCAATAGATGAAATTTTAAAAAAAATTGATAATGTTAGTTTAGATGATCTGGTAAGGATTTCAAATAAATCCTTCGATGAGGATCGTATGGTACTTGCTGCAGTTGGACCAATTACTAAGAAGCAATTAGAAAAAGCATATTATGTTTAAGTAAAAATATATAAAACTGATAGCATATAAAATTCTTATTGGATATTTTGAAATTATAGATATTTAAAAAGGGAGATAGTGATATGATAAAAGTAGTAGTAACTGGAGTGAGTGGGAAAATGGGTA
>DAOWJR010000074.1 GCA_030640275.1 Actinomycetes bacterium
AAATTGTTATTTTATTTTTAATGTGGATTTTTTATCTGATTTTTTAAGGACAATTACTCTATCTATTTCTGATAAATCTTTAATTATTTCTATTATTTTATATCTTTTGTTTTTTTCATGTTTTTGTTTTTTTAAGAAAAATTGAGATTGATTATACCCAATTTCTAAAAGAAGATATCCATTTTTCTTTAAAAAATTCAGAGATTTTGAAATTATTTCTCTGTAGTAAAAAAGTCCATCTTCGCCACCAAGTAAAGCATTTTCAGGTTCATATTCTCTAATTTCAGGTTGAAGTTCTTTGAACTTTGAAATTGGGACATATGGAGGATTACTAATAATTAAATCGAATGAAAGTTTTAGATTTGAAGGTAATGGTTCAAATAAATTACCTTTTAAAAAATTTATTCTATCTGAAAGATTTAGATTAACTGCATTACTCTTTGCAATCTCTAATGCTTTTTCATTAATATCTGTAGCATATACGAAACAATTAGAAATTTTATTCACAATTGCAAGTCCTATAGCACCACACCCCGTCCCTATATCTAAAACTAAAAGCTTTTTCTCATTTGATGATGTTAAATAATTATTTTTTCTAATATTTTTATTCAAGTTTATATTTTTTCTTGCTTTAGTATTTATACCTACCTTTATATTTTCATTTGCTTTAATATCTTCATTAATACTCATATTTTTTAGAATTGAAATTGCTTTTTGGGCTAGAATCTCTGTTTCAGGTCGAGGTATAAAAGCTCCTTCCTTAATAAAAAGTTTAGAATCCAAGAAACTTACTTCTTGAGTTAAATATTGAATTGGAATATTATTTGATCTTGCAACTACAAGACTCCAGAATTTTTCAAATTCATCTTTTGAGATAAAGTCATCAAGTTTAAGATAAAGTTTAGTCTTTGGAATTGATAATACATGTGAAATTAAAATTTCTGAAGTGATTCTTGGGGATTCAATGTTTTTTTCTTTTAAAAAATTTATTGCTTTTTTAATAGCACTTTGAATGGAAATTGTTTCTTTTAACATATAATTGTTTCTTATTAGAGATTGCTTCGGGACTTCGTCCCTCGCAATGACATACGAGAAATAACTTCCCTTGCAATGACAATTAAAATTATATTTATAAATTTCTAAGTTTATCTCCTCTTTCTTTTATAGAAAGTGTATTTATAAACCCATCTAATTCCCCTGATAAAACCTGTTCCAATTTATGAAGTGTTAATCCTATTCTATGATCTGTTACTCTGTTTTGTGGAAAATTATATGTTCTTATTTTCTCACTTCTTTCTCCCATTCCAATTTGACCTTTACGTTTAGTGGCCACCTCTTTTTGCTGTTCCCTTACTTTTTTATCTAACAATTTAGCTCTAAGTATTTTAAATGCTCTTTGTTTGTTCTGAAATTGAGATCTTTCATCCTGACAGGAAACTACAATTTTTGTTGGAATATGAGTTATTCTTACAGCAGAATCTGTAACATTTACATGTTGTCCTCCTGGACCAGATGACCGAAATGTTTGAATAGAGATATCATCAGATTTAATCTCAACATCTACTTTCTCAGCAACTGGTAAAACTGCAACTGTTGTGGTAGATGTATGAATTCTTCCACTTGATTCTGTTACAGGAATTCTCTGGACTCTATGCACCCCAGATTCATACTTAAATTTGTTATAGGCTCCTTTTCCACTAACTTCAAAAACAATTTCCTTAAAACCACCCAAATCTGAGACATTTGATGAAAGTACTTTAACATTATAATTATTCTTCTCACTATATTTTGAGTACATTTTGAAAAGATCAGATGCAAAAAGAGCTGCCTCATCACCACCAGTTCCAGCTCTTATTTCTACTATAATATCTTTTTGTGCATACACATCTTTTGGTAATAAAAGTTCCTCAATTTTTGTTTCCAAGTTTGACTTCTCTTTCTCAAGATTTAATAGCTCTTCAGTTATTAAATCCCTTAATTCCTTCTCTTTTTCTGTTTGCAACATCTCTTCTGTTTCTTCTATTTCTGATTTAATTTTTCTATATTTTTGCGCTGCTTTAACTGTATCCTCTAATTGAGAAATCTCCTGGCTATACTTTTTTATTTTAACCGGATCCTTTGTTACATCAGGTCGTTTAAGCTTTTTTAATATATTATTATATCTATCTTCTATCTTTTTTAACTTATCTAATAAATTTTTCATTTTTTACCTCATAAATTCAAGCTCATAAAGGCTTCTTAGCTTATTATACTCTTAATATGTACTATATATGAGATAAGTTTACAGTTTGCTCTTTTAAAAATTAATATAAATAGGATCCTTCGCTAACGCTCAGGATGACAATTATTTGAGATTGCCACGCCGCTAACGCTCCTCGCAATGACAAGGTATTATTTCTTATTTAGAATTTTTTAAATAGAATCCTTACATACAAGAATGACAGCTTAATCTATAATCTCAAAATTCTAAGGGAGGGCTAAAAAATCTTGGTCTTGTATGAGTGTCTCTTCCTTTTTAATTTCCCTATTTATTACTTTTTCTAATGCCACAATTGCAACTTCTAACTGTTCTTTTGAAGGAATTCTTGTGGTAAGTCTTTGAAGTAGTAATCCTGGAAAGGAAACAATTTTTAGAATTAAGCTTTCTGGAAATTTCCCAGCAAGTCTAATGAATTCATATGAAATCCCCATAATAAGAGGAATTAAGATAATTCTATAGATTATTCTTTGAATTAGAGATTGTCTACCTAAAAGAGAAAATATTATTATGCTGATTACCACGACTATCATTAAGAAAGCTGTACCACATCTCATATGAAGAGTGCTATATTTACTAACTTTTGAAGTTGTAAGCTCATCCCCCGCTTCATATGCATGTATAACTTTATGCTCAGCTCCATGATACTCATATAGTGTTTTTATGTCCTTTAAAAAAGAGGTAAAAATTATATAACTAATTAAAATAGTTAGTCTAATCAATCCTTCAATCAGGTTATATAGAAAGATATTTGGTATAGATTGATAAATAAACTTACCTAAGAATGTGGGAAGTGCAAAAAAGAGTCCAAAGGTTAAAGCTACTGCTAAAATTATAGAAATTGTCATTTGTAGCCATGAAATCTCAACCTCTTCTCCACCTGTTTTATCAACTGAATACATAAGTGCTTTAAATCCAAGTATAAGATTTTCAATTAAAGCTACAGCTCCTCTTATCAACGGTAGTTTAGCCATAGGATATTTTTTGATTATTGATTTTACGGAAAATAATTCAACATCTATTTCTTTACTTTGATTTCTAAGAGCAATTGAATAGAGGTTTTCACTTCTCATCATTACTCCGTTTATTACTGATTGACCACCTACTCTCAGTTTTTCAGTTTTCACTCTTTATCAGCTTCCTCCATAACTTCAGACCAATAATCAACTCCCTGTTCAAATAATGTTTTAGTCTGTTTAGTTAAATCCATAACTTCATGACACTTACGACATCTCGCTTCATAAAGCTCTTCAGCTCCAATCTTTACCACAGGGTCATTAATTGATGCGGGTTTTCCATCAATAAGTCGTTGGGTACGAGTCGCTGGATTACCGCACTTCACACAGATTGCTTGAAGTTTATCAACATATTCTGCAATTGCTAAGAGATATGGTATTGGTCCAAAAGGTTTTCCACGAAAATCCTGATCTAATCCAGAAACTATAACCCTAACTCCTCTATCTGCTAAACGTTGACAAACTTCGATTAAATCAATATCAAAAAATTGTGCTTCATCAATAGCTACAACTTGCACATCAGCTGGACAAGTAAGAATGATATCTAAAGCTTGTTTCACAATTTCAGCATCAACTTTCGCACCAGAATGTGCTTTTATATACTTTTTTGAATACCTTGTATCAATTTTAGGTTTATATACCCTAACTTTTAATTTTGCTATCTCTGCTCTTCTTACTCTTCTAATGAGTTCTTCGCTTTTTCCAGAAAACATTGCTCCACTTATAACTTCTATCCAACCTGATTTTTCACCATGACTAAGATAAATATTTTTCAAGTATCTCATCCTCCTTTGGAGGGTTTTTGCACATCATCTCACCTTCTGGACATCTTCCCCTAAAACAGGGCGGTCCTGCATGTTCAAAGATGGTTGGTGCAACTTCTTTAACTTTATTTAGCATCCTATATGCCATCTCTCTAATCTCCCACTGTGCTCTCTCACAACATCTAAGTGTAAAAAGGTGCAAGAGTTCTCTTGCATTCATTGTAATTATAATCTGAGTGGGGAAAGCATTTGAGAGAACATATCTAGCATCCTCTGAAGATATCTTATTTTTAAGAAAATATTTGTATAAATTAAAACTCTGTTGTTGAAACTCTTCAAATTTTTGATAAAGGTCTTTTCTATCTTTAATTGATTGTGGTGTTACATACTCTAAATTTCTCTTATATTCAACATATCTTTGACTTTGTTGACTATATGATGCAAGCCTATGTCTTACCAATTGATGAGAACACGCTCTTGATATTCCATCTACTATAAATGTAAAAGATGCATGTTCTATGGCACTATGATGTCCTGCCTTAATTAAAAATCTAATCAGTTTTTTAACCTCTTCATCACTCATATTCTCATAAATCTCTTTTGCATTACGAGGTGAATAGCAAACTCTTGCTGCTATTGCTACTGTCTTTTCAGGTTCTGGAGTGTATTTTATTAATTCGATATACATTCAATCTACCTCGCTATCTTAATCTTCTACCTTTTTTAATTCTCCTTTCAAACCTTTTGACTCTACCTCCTGTATCAACCAACTTTTGCTTCCCAGTATAAAAGGGATGACATTTTGAACATATTCCAACTGTTATCTTGCTTTTCGTAGAACGAGTATTAAAACTATTCCCACATGAACATGTTACTATGCAATCAATATATTCTGGATGAATTCCTTTTTTCAATATATATACCTCCTTGAAATCTTTTTTATTAATATTTATATTTATTTCTTTATATTCTAAAAGCTGCTCAGAATAACAAATTAGTTATATTTTAAAATTAATAAATAATATTAAAATTTATTTAATTTTACTACTTTTTCCCAGCAGCAGAATTTTTAACAGCTAATAAAAACTCCGCATTACTTTTTGTTTCGCGGGTTTTTCCAATTAGAAGTTCTATTGCTTCAGTTGAATCCAATGAATGAAGAACTCTTCTTAGTTTCCAAACTAATTCCGCTTCCTCCTTATTCATAATGAGCTCTTCCTTCCTCGTACCTGTTTTTTCTATATCAATTGCTGGAAAAATCCTTTTATCTGCTAATTTTCTATCTAATTTAATCTCTAAATTTCCTGTTCCCTTAAACTCCTCAAAAATAACTTCATCCATCTTACTTCCCGTCTCAACCAAAGCAGTTGCAAGTATAGTCAAACTACCACCATTTTCAATATTTCTTGCAGAACCAAAAAATCTCTTTGGTGGATATAGTGCAGTTGCATCAACACCTCCAGATAATACTCTTCCAGAAGCTGGTGTCATTAAATTATATGCTCTTGCTAACCTGGTTACACTATCTAAGAGAATAACTACATCTTTACCTTGTTCAACAAGTCTTTTTGCTCTCTCAAGAACTATTTCTGAAACTCTAAGATGATTTTCGGAAGGCTGATCAAAGGTTGAACTTATTACCTCTCCCTGAACTGATCTTTCCATATCCGTAACCTCTTCAGGACGTTCATCAACAAGGAGAACCATCAGCTTAACTTCAGGATTATTGATAGTGATACTATTTGCAATAACCTTTAAAATTGTAGTTTTACCAGCTTTTGGAGGAGATACTATAAGTCCTCTTTGCCCTTTACCTATAGGAGCAAGTAAATCTATCACTCTTGCAGAAATTTTATCTGGAGTGGTTTCAAGATATAGTCTTTCTGTGGGATATAAAGGGGTTAATTGATCAAAATATATTCTACCCCGTGCCTTTTCAGGATCATTATCATTCACCAATTTTATTTTCAAAATTGCATGATATTTCTCCGTATCTTTAGGAGATCTAACTTTGCCAGCTACTTCATCGCCCTGTTTAAGATGAAATCTGCGAATCTGTGATTGAGATACATAGATATCATTCGCACTTGGTAAAAATCCATCAGTTCTTAGAAACCCGAATCCATCAGCTAGTATATCCAGTATTCCAGATTTAAAATAAAGACCATCACTTTCAGCCTGTGATCTTAATATTTCTACAATTAATTTATTTTTAGTTAATTTCTTAAAATTTTTTATTCCCATTTCTGAAGCTAAATCCTGTAAGTCAGTAAGTAACATAGCATCAAGATCTGGCTTTTCTAAAATTTTTTCCAAAAAATACCTCCTGTAAAAATTTTTTTATTGAAATTTATAATTTATAAATAGATGCGTTATCAACTGTTTCTTAATGAATTATTATTTGTGATTTTGGGATTTTGAAGATATGGTGGATAACACCTACTTACAAATTTACCTTTCGAAAGATGGTTTAAAAGATTAATATTTAGAAAATAAACCATCAATATTGGGCTTATGTTATTTTAACTATAAATAATAAAAAAATCAATATTTTTAAAATATTATAGAATAACTTAATAGAAATGACCCTTTTTAAACTTAATAGAAATGTACAGTTTTTAAAATTCTTAGCTCGCTTTATTTAAGATAATCCAATTCATCTATTCTTATTACTCCATCAAATCCTCTAAATCATCTATTTTATAATTGGTTCTTCAAACTGAAATTGAGAATTGAAGTAAATATCAGATAGAATCAGTTTTTTTAAACCACTTATTATATTGAAAAGAAATGTGTCAAAAAATGTTGGTCTTTTGAAATCTATTATTGTAGGTTTTCCCTTTATTTGACCAAACTCGACAGCTTTATTTATAGCATCTTGATAATTTCCTAATTCATCTATCAATTTTAAATTAAAAGATTCAGAACCCACAAATACAAACCCAGTGGCAAGCTCCTCTACATTTTTTTCTGTCATATCCCTTCCTTTAGCAACATCTCTAATGAACTGTTGATAAACAACCTCTAATTCTTTATCAATTAATCTTTTCTCTTCATCAGTTAACCCCCGTGCAGGACTTCCCAAATCCTTATATTTACCCTTAGTAAAAGTTTCTGTTTTTATTCCCAATTTCTCATATAAACCTTGATAGTTTGGGAATTGCATTATAACACCTATACTACCAACAGATGATGCTTCATTTGCAACTATCCAATCAGTTGCACTTGCTATATAATATGCTCCAGATGCACAAATATCACCTACTGATGAAATAATAGGTTTTTTTATTCTCACAATCTCTCTATATATTTCCTGAGATGCAGCTGCAGTTCCACCTGGACTATTTATTCTAAATATTATTGCTTTTATATTCGGATCTTCTTCTGCTCTATGTAATTGATGAATTATTTTTTCTGGTTCAGTTCCCAAACCATAAAGTAGAGAACTACTCTCAGAATCAGAAATCACTCCTTCTATCCTGATTAGAGCAATACTCTCTCTTGTTGGCACATATCCTGTACCACCTCTTATTAATGAATAGATTAAAAAAATACCCCAGAATATCACAAGTAGAACAAAAAGGACTGACAAGATAACCCATAACCATACTTTCTTCTTTTTCTTTTTTTCTTCCAATATCGCACTCTCCTTATTTCATTATTTAA
>DAOWJR010000072.1 GCA_030640275.1 Actinomycetes bacterium
TCATTAGATCTAAAATTACAAGATCTGGTTTTTCATTGCGTGCTATAAATAGAGCTTCCTGTCCACTTGTAGCTGTTACTATACGGAAGCCCTCTTTTGTTAAATAATCTTCTAGCAATGTTCGTAATTCTTCTTTATCATCCACTACCAAAATTGTATTAATCATTGAAATCTCTTTTTTTTATTACTTAGATACAGTAATAAATTAAATTTATAATACTAAATTTATAATATAGTATCTTTATTTACACTGTCAACGACTGAATTAAGCCTTAAAAAAACGGATCATTTTATATCTTTTTATCTTTTATTGCTTAAAGGAAATTTACAAATTATGAATCCAAGATACTTGCTAATTTTTATAATTAATAGTTCATGGATTTAGTTATTGGGTAAATATACCACCAAGAAACATTTTACTAATTGAAGAAGTTGTTATCACAACAATGATATTTAATATATAAACTGTTAAAACTATTAATATGGATTTCCAGACTTTCATTTTGCAGGCAATAGCAATACCTATAATTAAAAGAATTAGACCCCAGAGGATAAATATATCCACTCTTGAGAGAATCATATAAAGAAGATTTGACTTATAAGCAAAAACATCTCCAGATGCTACCAAACCACTTAAACCAGTGTGCATTATCATTTTTCCTGTAAATAAAGTATAAAATAGATTTGCAAGTGTAGAAATTAATATAGGAACTGAGGATATTACAACTACTGTAAGAATCTTACTGTATTCTGTTTTGTTCCTAAATATATAAACAAGTCCCCAATATACAAGTGCTATAAAAAGCCAGCTTATAATTTGTACCAAAGGAGATGCTAATATTGAGATAAATTGCATTACATTTCCAGAAGAACCAATATTAGAAAATTGCTTTAATTGACGTAATAGCTGTCCCCCTGGAGCTTTTGCTTTTCCTAGAGAAGCCGCTCTTTTTTTTACAACTTGTGAATCCTGTGTATCATCAGAAAATTTTATTGCTCTGGGTGTAGCTGTAAAAGAGTAAATTCCTATAGTTAGCAAAAGGAGTAGCGCAGTAAACCAATATATTTTAAATCCCCATTTTTTCTTTATTATTCTAAATGCTCTAAAAGGATTAAGAATTGAAAATATAAAAACTTTTAGCGCTTCCAATTATTCCTCCCCTGCGACTCTTTCTTGTATTTTATACTTATTATTTTAATTATTCATGTCTTAATGCATCAATAGGATCAAGTCTTGCAGCTCTTCTTGCTGGATAAACCCCTGCAATAATTCCAAGCAAAATAGCAAATAGAATGGCTCCAAAAAACAGCCAAAATGGAACTTCAAAAAGATTTAAACCAGAGAAAGTAGTAAGTCCTTCTGATGTAGATGTTTGTATAAAATAAGACGCTATAGCACTAAGTCCTTTGCCAAATATATATCCTGTAATTACACCAAACACTCCACCCATAAAACCAATGGCTCCTGCTTCATAAAGAAATATTTTATTAATATCACTATTTGATGCTCCAACGGCTTTCATTATCCCTATTTCTCTAAATCTTTCATAAATAGACATAACCAATGTATTAACTATTCCAATTGCAGCAACAAAAAGTGCAACTGCTCCTAAGGCTCCCAGTACTCCTGTTAATATAGTAAATATTGTAGATATAGTTCCTAAAATCTGTTCCATGGACATGACATTAAATCCCATTTCATTTATCTTTTCAACTATACTATCCACTTTTTCCACAGATTCTGAAAATACCTGTATTGCTGTATACTCTCCTTCCCTTAGAGCAAAGGATTTACCTTTTGATGCTTTTAGTAGACGCTCTGCAAGTTCAATGGGAACAAATATAGATAAATCATAATCCGGATAAGATTGCTCAAGAATTCCAACCACTATAACTGGGAATTTAGTAATTGAAGTTCCTCCTTCGCTACTATATTGTTCAATTATAATCCTGCCTTTTTGTCCAAGAAGTTCTATTTCATCAACACTCTTTTCCGTATTTATATCATAGAAAGTTTTATTTATATCACTTCCTACTATTATGTATCTTAGATCTGTCTCTTTAAACTTTTCTCCAAACTCAATATCAAGCTGTTTTAACATATCATCATTTGCACCAACTGTACTTGCCTGCGAAATATAATTGCTAATCTGTAGTTTTGCACCTGTTAAAGTTATTAGTGGACATATACCTTCAACACCTTCAATTTCGCTTATTTCTTTGATAACCTTATCATCTAAGGGTACTTCTTCAGCTTCCGTAGGTTTTGTTCCATGGATTGGACCCATTGCCCTAGCTAATTTTTGTGGATATACCTGTATGCTTTTTACTAATCCCACACTCTCAAATTGACTGGTAATGCTTTTTTGAAAACCAATTCCAATACCAACCAAAGTTACAATTGCTGCAGTTCCTACAATTACACCTATAACAGTAAGAGCGGTTCTAAGCTTCATTCTTTTTAAATTCTTTATAACTATTCTAATTAAGTCTGAAAATTTCATACTTTTACTTCCTCTATTTTTTCTATTTCTCCATCACTTAGATATACTCTTCTGTCAGAATAATATGATATATAGATATCATGTGTTACTACTATTAAGGTTCTTCCCATCTCCTCATTGATAGTTTTTAATACATCCATTATCCCTTTCCCTGTCTTTGAATCTAAGTTTCCGGTTGGTTCATCTGCTAAAATTATCTCAGGTTCATTTATAATTGCTCGTGCTATAGATACTCTTTGTTGCTCTCCACCTGATAGCTCTGTTGGATTGTGTTTTAATCTATCATGTAAACCTAATTTTTCAAGAATTTCTTCAGATCTATTTAACCTTTCTGCCCTTGATATACCACTAAATATCATAGGGTATTCAACATTCTCAAGAGCTGTTAATGTAGGAATGAGATTAAATGATTGAAAAACAAATCCAACCATATTTTTCCTGTAATTTGCCATTTCATTATCAGAATAGGTTGAGATATCAATTCCCTCTACTATAACTTTTCCAATTGTTGGTTTTAAAAGTCCACCCACTACATTTAATAAGGTTGATTTTCCAGAACCAGATGTTCCGATAATTGATAAAAACTCTCCTCTTTTTATCTTTAAACTTACATTGTCTAAGGCATTTATCACACTGCTGCCCATATTGAATTCTTCAGATACATTTTCAAGTTCAACAATGTAGTTATTATTATCTTTTTTTAGATTATTCTTAGAGATTACTTTATTAATAATCATAACTTTTTTCTTCATAAAAGCTTTTTAACTTCTTTATTTATTCAGCTTTTTGAATTAATACTTTATCACCTTCTTTTAAGCCTGAGACTATCTCTGTGTTTATATCATCAGAATATCCAGTTTCAATCTCAATTTCTTTTCTTTCTTCTCCAATTACTTGTGTAACGAATTTTTTTTCATCTTTTTCTGTTATCGTATTATTTGGTAAAATTAAAACATTCTTTCTTCCTTCAATTTCAATATCTATTGTTGCACTCATTAGTGTTCTGATTTCAAGTCCTTTTTTATCTTTAATATCAAATCTAACTTCATATGTTACAGCACCTGTTGATTCATCACCCATCTGAGATATATAGTATATATTTCCAATTAGTTCTTCGTTGGGATATGTATCAAGCACTATTAGAGCTTTCTGTCCTTCTTTTAACTTCCCTATATCAATCTCGTCAATATCTGCCTCTATATGAATTTTTGATAAATCCGTAATTGTTACCTGAGTTGTTGTTTGAGCCTCTATTTCTTGTCCAATCTTTATTCCTGAATAGGTTATCGTTCCATCTATGGGAGATGTTAGGATTAAATCTTCTAATTCTCTCTTTGCTTCTGATACAATTCTTTCAAGATTTTCTATCTCTACTTTTGAATTTATTTTTATAGTATTTAAATTATTGACTACATTCCAGTATGCATCATGAGCCTGTTCCAGACTAATTTTGTCTGTTTGTGCGCTTACTGAGTCCTGGTATTTGTCAGTTGTTTTATCCTCTCCTGTTGCACCTTTGGGGGGTTTTTGTTGATGATAGAGCTGACTTTTCTTCTGATTTAATATCCAGATGTTATGACTTGCTTTATCAGCATTATCTACTGCATCCTGAGCAACTTTTATTTCTTGAGCTATTCTGTCTTTTGTATTTATTAAATCTTTTTCATAATTCTTTAGAGCTATTCCTAAATCCTCATTTTTAAGAGTAGCTATAATATCTCCCTTTTTTACTTTGCTTTCTAACTCTACATTAATTGATTCAACAGTTCCCAAACTCTTAACACTGACTTCCATTTCGTTTTCTGGTACAACTTTCCCTATAATCGAAATTGTTTCGCCAATGTCTCCCCTTTCAACTACCACAGTTTCTTCTTGGCTTTCTTTAGTCCCAAAAAGTGGAGCACATCCTATATTTGTTACCCCTATTACCCCGTTGACTATAAAGAGGATCAAGAGTAATATAATAGCTTTTATTTTTGTATTTTTACCTAATTTGTTGTTAATGATTAGGTTGTTTGATTGTTTTATGTTCCCTTCCATTATCATTTTCACTCCTCATAAAATTATTAATTTTGGTAATACGGAATATTTTTTATTTTCATAATTTTATATTAACACATACATAGAATTAACATTCTATTTACCTTTTTGTTGTTCTATATGTTTTTTAATTGTTTATTTTTTTTTAAAAAATATTTAGTAAATTCATCCCCGATGCAAGCTGATGATGTTTTCTTGGCAATCCTTTTATAACAAAAAAATGTTTTTTAACTCTAATATTTTAAATATTACACTTATTTTTAATATTATGAAAATTTATTATATTATATTAATTTGTCACGTCAATAAAAATTCCAAATTTTTTATTACAATAACAAAATATCATAAATAATTACTAAAACAAAATGTTAAATTATCATAATCTATTTAAGATTATTTTAAAAAATATTTCATTAATGAGATTGCGAAATAATTTCATGAATAAAAAATCCCAGATCTCTCTGGGATTTTTTTACTATTATTTTATTTTTATAAGTTTCTATTTCTTTGTCTTACTTTTTAACAATTCTGAACATCTTTGTCCCACAAACTGGGCATGTTCCTTTTACTGCTGGTCTTCCATTTTTCATAACTACTCTTTCTTCGTTACTCATTTCTCTTTTTTCTCTGCACTTTACACAATATCCTTGCACTTCCTACCTCCTTTCGCTAATAAAAATTATTGAGATTTTATCATCTTTAGCTTTGATAGTCAAACGGAAACTAACTATCTCTAACTATCGCAAGGGGACTTCTTAACTATTGAGTTAAAAATTAAAAGTAAAAACATTCTACAAATCTTATGTTTAGAAGTAGATACCAAAATTAGTTTACGTGATCCTGACTGGCATTATTAGATATAGATAATCATCCTTTTCTTTGGGTTTTATGATACCAGGTTTTAGTGAATCTACAAAACATAATTGACTCTCATCTTCGTCAATTACTGAAATTCCATCCAATAAAAATTTGGGATTAAAAGCAATATCCATGGGTGGTTTTGTTATTTTCATTTTTATTTTCTCCTCAGCATCTCCCACTTCTCTTGTGCTGGCTGAAACAAGTAATCCATTTTTATTGATTGATAATTTTACTGGTGAATCTTCCTTTGCAAGTGTTGATACACGTCTTATTGTATCTTCAAATTCCTGGGTATTTATTATGAAATCCGTTTTAAAATCCTTAATTAATAATTGCTCATAATCAGGAAAATTCCCGGCTATTAATCTCGATATAACCTTTGCTGCTTTAGTTTCAAATGATATAAGATTCTCTCCCAGCACTATTTTAATGTCCTCATCATCATTTATTGGCAATCTAATTATTTCTGATAAAACCTTTGCTGGAACAAGTGCTTCTATTTTTTCCTTTGGGCCACCTTCTATCTTTGTTTCCTTAATTGCTAATCGATAACTGTCAGTCGTCACCATCTTCAAGAAATCCTTTCCAATACTTATCAATAAACCTGTTAATATTGGTCTGGTTTCATCAGTTGAAGCAGCTTTTATTACAGAATTTATTGTTTCTTTAAAGATGCTAAATTTAAGACTACATTTATTCTTCTCTAATATTGATGGTGGAGTAGGAAAATCGTTTGCTGGAAGTGTATTTAGATTAAATATTGAGTTTTGACACTTGATTACCACTCTACTCTCATCAGGAATGAATTCCAACTCTACGGCTGCCTCAGGTAGATTTCTCAATATATCAAATATTAATCTTGATGGAACAACTGTTTCCCCTTTTTTCTCTACTTTAGCATTAATTTTCGTAATTATTGTTGTCTCTAAATCGGTTGCGCAAAGGTTTAAAACTTTATCTGATTTTACAAGTATTCCACTTAGAATGGGTAATAAACTTCTTTGAGAAATTGCTCTGTTTGCTATCTGAACTCCTTCTAAAAATATAGTCCTTTCAATTCTTGCTTTCATGATATGAACCTTTCTTTTTTTGATAATTAAAATATTTATATTAATTTCTGAAAATTAAGACTATTTTACATTTAATTATAGATAATTTTCAATAATTAAATAAGGAAATTATAAATTTAAAGATTTAAAGATAATTCTTATTACTTATTTTATTTAAAATTTAGTAGTAGTATTAATAGTAATTGTTAATATGTTAAAAATACAAATAGTATGTGATAAGAAAGAATAATAATATGTTAGCAAACTGTGAGGAAAAAAGTTAATAAAATAAACTTTTAAACATTTTTTAAAACATTTTTTTTATATACAGATTTTTCCACAGAATCTTCTTGGGTTATTAACACATTTATTAGCTATAATTTCTTTATCCTATTTGTTATTTCCTTTACCTGATTATAGATATCCCTATCCTGATTTAAGAGTTCACTAATTTTAGAGAATGCATATAAAACTGTGGTATGATCCCTATTTCCAAAACTCTTCCCAATCTTTGGAAGAGAGGAATCCGTAAGCTCTCTGCATAAATACATTGCTATTTGTCTGGGAAGAGCAATTTCCCTGGTCCTCTCCTTACTGATGAATCTTTTTAATGGAATGGAGAAATATTTACAAGCCTCTTTTTGAATTGTATTTATTGTAATAATGTGAGATGAATTTTCTGGAAAGATGTCCTTCAAAACCTCTTCACTCAGATTAATGTCAATCGGGATTCTATTTAAAGATGCATAAGCAGCAACTCTGATAAGAGCTCCCTCAAGCTCCCTTATATTAGACTTAATTCTGTCAGCGATATATTCCATAACACCATCAGGAATCTGATATCCTTCCCTCATTGAAAATTTTCTTAAAATAGCTATCCTGGTTTCAAGAGCGGGTGGTTGGATATCTGTTATTAAGCCCCATTCAAAACGGGATATCAGTCTTTCTTCCAATTCAGGTATGTCCTTAGGTGGACGATCACTTGAAATTACTATCTGTTTATTAGAGTTATATAGGTCGTTAAATGTGTGAAAGAACTCAATCTGAGTCCTCGTTTTATCACCCAAAAATTGAATGTCATCAATTAATAAAACATCATTATTTCTATATTTCTTCTGGAATAAATTAGCCTTATCATCCCTGATAGAATTTATGAATTCGTTTAAGAATTTCTCACTAGTAACATACTTAACTAAGATATTTGGATACTGATTTCTAATATAATGACCGATTGCATTAAGC
Source organism: Actinomycetes bacterium (assembly GCA_030640275.1). Lineage (GTDB taxonomy): Bacteria > Actinomycetota > Humimicrobiia > JAHJRV01 > JAHJRV01 > JAHJRV01. Next base: position 7,697 of record DAOWJR010000072.1, read on the forward strand.
AGATGGGTCTTTCCCAGACCTACACCACCATAAATAAATAGTGGATTGTATGATTTAGCTGGAGACTCAGCTACAGCTAAAGCTGCAGCATGAGCAAACCTATTACTCTCTCCTATAACAAATGTTTCAAAGGTATATTTTGGATAAAGGTCTCCGTATTTTTTAATCTTAGGTTTACTGAATTTAGAAAAGAAAGGTATTTTTTTATTAGGTTTAGAATGGGAATCAACTAAGGAGTTTTTATCTACAACAATTTCAACAGAGCAAGAATCATTCATAACTCTTTTTATTGAGTTATTTATTAAAGATAGATATCTAGATTCTAACCACTCCTTGGCAAACTGATTGGGAACGGAAACTATGAGAGTGGAATCGCTAACAGAAACAGGTCTTGTGTTTTCAAACCATGTTTTAAAAGTCGGGATATTTAACTCAGCTTTTATTAAATCCAATACCTTATTCCAAACTAAATCTTCCTGTTTTTCCATCCTTATACCTTAAATGTTGAAAAGAAATTTTCTAAAAATTCTAAACCTCTTTTAGTAAGAGATCTTTTTCCTCCTTTATCAGATTTTATAAACCCGATATCTTCAAGAAAAACAAGTTCTCTATATGCGGTTGAAAGACTAATATTGAGCTCCGATGCGACTTTTGAGGGACCAGCTTTGCTTAATTCAGTAATTAGAAAAAGTACTTTGCTTTGCCTTTTGGATAAGCTAATTTGTTGAGATGATTTTAAATCTCCTTTTTTTGGGCCAACCTCTTTATATCCATATGTTGGGAGAGATAATGTTATTACTGTACCCGAGGAGAGATTGTCATCAATATTCATACTGCCTCCGGATAGTTCTATACTTTCTTTGGCGATAGGAAGTCCAGAACCAACACCTCTTATATATCTTTTCATATCCTCTTTAGCTGTGGTAAAACCTGGAAGGATAGCCTTTTTCTTATCAGTTATTCCTGGCCCCTGATCAGATATTCTTATAACATTCCCATCTTTATAGATACTCACAACCACCTCATTAAAATTAGCATGAATTAGATTTTCAACTATCTCTTTTATAACCACATAAGGTATCTTACCTCCACGATCATGAGAATGTTGATATGTCTTTTGACTAAGCAAATCCATAAACTCTCTAATTTCACTCTCCTTTAGTTCAATAATTTGTGGAGTAGACACAAATGAATCATATAAGGCTATTCTAACCCTTTTACCAGTAGGACTAAGTTCACTTTCATAGACCTTTTCATCTATTTTTTCCTTACCTTTTTTTAGAGTTCTCTCTTCTATAACTTGTCTTAAAAAGTCTCTCATATAGGTCTCCAAATAATATAAAAAAATTAAAAACTCTTATAATATAGGATAATAACACAGGTGTAACATTTTTCAAAATTTTTTGAAAAATAAATCTTTTCAAGATACTTATTAACAGTAATTTTTTAAGATATTGACACATAAATAATAAGAAAGAAAAAAAGTATGAAAAACACAATACAATAATGGAACTGGTATTTTATAAAGATATCAACAGGATTTTCCACAGTTGTTAATAAATTTCTAATATTTTTTAATATTAGAAAAAAGATAAAAACAAATAAAAAATAAAATAAAAAAAATAAAAGATTACCGTAAAAAATTGTAACAAAAATATTATAATATAATCAAATTAATATTTTGCTTGCACAAATAAATAAGTATAGTTATAATAAAATCTATAAATTTACGAGAAAAATATCAATTAGAGAGGAGAAGAGCTCTAATACCCAAATTTTTAAAAGGGGTATACGAGCTTTATATTTAAGATGAAAAGAACTTATCAACCAAAGAAAAGGAAGAGAAAAAGTACTCACGGTTTTAGAAATAGAATGAAAAGTCCTGGTGGTAGAAGGGTTATAAAGAATAGAAGAAAGAAAGGAAGAAAGGAATTAACTGTTTAAAAAAATAGGCAATATTAATGATAGGAAGATTAAAATCAAAAAAGGACTTTCTTTTAATTTTCAGAGAAGGAGAACGGGTTACAGGTGAAATAATTACAATATATTACAGAAAAAGGGACGAAGACAAAAAAAACAGGTTGGGAATAAGCATTAGCTCTAAGGTGGGGAAAGCTGTATTTAGAAACAAAATAAAGAGGTGGATAAGGGAATCATTGAGAAGTATAGAGAAAAGTTATAATAAGATATTTTATGGTTATGATATCGTAGTTTCTGTGAAAAATATTGAAATAAAACATGATTTTTATTATATTAAGGAATCTTTGATAAAGTCTTTAAAAAATGCAAAAATCATAATTGAAGACGAACCCAATTAAGTTTATTATCATTGAATTAGTCGCCTAAGACCTCTTCCTTCAGGTAGGAGTAGTTCACTTGATAATATATAATATATATTTAATAATTTTAGGGAAAGTTTAACAACATAAATCTTGTTAGGTATATTTAAAAATAATAATTATAAGAAATATGTCATTAGATAAAAAGAAAAATAAAAAAATTAATATAATCTCAAATGCAGGAAAGAAAGTATTAATTTTCATTTTGAGAATGTATAAGAGACATACATCAAGAATCCTCCTACCTTCATGTAGATTTTATCCAACATGTAGTATGTATGCCATTGAAGCCATAGAAAAATATGGAATTTTTAAAGGTGGACTTAAGGCCATATTGAGAATTTTAAGGTGTAATCCGTTTTCAAGGGGAGGATATGATCCTGTAAGATAATATTTTTGTTAATTTTTATATTTTAATGAATTTTATCTCAAATAGATAGAGATATATTTAAATAATCATAATTACTGATTAAATTATATATAAATAAGAAAAAAGATTTTAAAAATATTTTAATAAATAAAAGAAGGGACGGAACTAAATTGACAATTTTAAATCCATTAGTAGAAATTTTAAAAACTATAATTGTATTTTTTCACGATCATGTTTATCCGAATTACGGTGTTGACATAATATTATTAACTATTGTTGTAAGGATAGCCATGATGCCACTAACATTAACGCAGATAAAAGCGCAGACACAGATGCAAAAAATACAACCACAGATAAACAAGATAAAGCAAGAGTATAAGAATGATAGAGAAAAAATAAATATGGAGACCATGAAAATATATAGTGAAAACAAAATTAATCCATTATCGGGATGTCTACCGTTACTACTGCAACTTCCCATACTATTTGCTTTGTTTATGCTGTTACAAAGTTATGCTCCAATTAATGAGGAATCATTTTTGTGGTTAAGCCAATTGGGGCAACCGGATCCTTACTTTATATTAGTAATAATTTTTGTTATTACATCATTTCTTACGCAACAGATGATGGTAACAGATCCAAGTCAGAAAGCGATAAAATACATCATGCCAATAGCAATGGGTTTTATTTTTTATAAATTCGCTGCAGCGCTTTTCGTATATTTTAATACATCAAATATTTGGCAATTGGGTGAAAGATATTTAATATCAAGATTCTTTGTTCCTAAAAAGAGCAAAGAAACTACCTATAAGAAGTAAAAAGGGAAAAGAAAAAAATGATTAATGAACATATTGAAGAAGCCGGAAAAGATATAGAAGAAGCTACAAAAAGGGCATTAGAGAGAATGAATGCAACACGTAATCAGGTTTTAATTGAAATAATAGATGACAAAATAAAAGAGAACGAAAATGACGAAGTAAGAATAAGAGTTACCCCTATTGATTTAAGGAAAAAGAATGCCGAGGAATTCATAAATAGGATAATGGAAAGTTTTAAGATTAAAGCAGAAATTGTTTGGGAAGAAAAAGATGATATACCAATAATGAGATTGTACGGAGACGAGATGGGAATAATTATAGGAAATAGAGGAAAAACTTTAGAGGCAACACAAATTTTAATGAGCATAATAGCAAATAAGAATTCATTAGTAAAAGGAACAATAATTTTAGATATTGAGGATTATAAAAAAAGGAAAGTAAAAACTTTAGAGCAACTTTCAGAAAATATGGCTGAGAGAGCTGTAGAAACCGGAGAAGATGTTATTTTAGAACCGATGACCGCAAGTGAAAGAAAAGTAATTCATAATTTTTTATCTAAAAATGACGAAGTTATCACTATGAGCACGGGAGAAGAACCTGAAAGGAAGATTGCTATAATCCCTGTTAGGAAGTACGATAAATAAATTTAACAAAAAGCATAAGCTTGATAATCTACTTGTCTTAGGTACCGGGAGTTATTAAAATTAATACTTATAAAAAACTTACCTTCCTATAGATTTCAAACCAAAGTAAGACAAAATAGCAATTATAACAACAATAAAGAAAAGAATTGAGATTAATAAAATTAAAGAATCTGTTCTCACCTCTTCTGACAAGGCTTTTATTTGAAAGACATCATAAAAGTTAACCTTCCAAACTGGTTTATCCCCTTCAAGATTAAAGCTAACTGGTTCTGTAAGATAAATAAATTTTCCAGGAAGAGAAGCCTTAACTTCAATATCAATAAGTTCGGAAAGATCTGATAAATTCTTAATAGATGAATTATCAATTTCTAAAAGGCTTAAATCAATGTTAGAAGTATTAAGGAATGCATTTAATAAATAGGTACTTTTAAAAATACCATTAATTTTATCAATAGACAGAGAGAGCCCATGTCTTTTAATTTCATTTGAAAGTTTTGTTAATTCATCTAAATCAGAAAAACTATATGTAAAAACGATAAGATGTTTATCAGCCTTATCTAATTCCTCAAAAGAAGTATTTTTACTGGTAAACGAACCTTTAATATCTTTTAAGAAATCGTCTTCAGATAAATTATCATAGAATTCCTTATCAACAGCTATACTGTAATTAATGTAGCCTGATTCATCTGGGTTCACATTTATAAAAATATCAACATCCACGCAACTCGATAAAAATATAACATTTATTACAAATAGTAATATTAATATGAATATTTTTTTCAGATTCATTTTTATAAACACCTAGAATTAAAAAATAGAATTAATTTATTATTATATGTTAAAAAATAAAATAAATAAATATTATTTTAAATTTAATTAAGAATTTTATCTCTGAATTGGTGCTCAAAACTTCTTCCTTCAGACAGAGGTAGTTCAAAATAATGTTACACGTGAAACAATTGTATCATTATTAGCAGAAAGATTCATTAATTTGTCCTTAGCAAAAGTTTAAGACTTCACTCAGAATAGGTCATGCAATATATTTCTAATAAATAATGAAAGAAAAAACTTGCTGACACCTGGAAAAAGCCATAAAATATTATCAATAAAAATTAACAATTTAAGGAGTACAACAATCAACTATAACACAATAATTACTAATAATATTTACCTTTTTTCTTAGTAATATATTTAAAACCCAATAAATCTCCCCCCTATTTTTTTAATGTTTATTTAAAACACTGTTGAGGATTTTGACGACCACTCAAATTTCGAAAAACAATTTTAAAGAAAATATTAAATAGTTTCAATACCATTTTATTTAAGATTCATCAAAAAATTATAAAAATTTAATGAATTTATATTTAAATTTCTAACATATTCATATAGCAAAAATTTAACATTTTTACATAGTAGTAACAAAAAATGTTTCACGTGTAACAATAAGGTAGTATCATTTTAATTATTTATAACATAAAAAAGAATTCATTTTAAACTTAACATATTCTAATTATAGGTCTTTTCTCACGCAATAACTTTTAGTGGATTACTAAAAGAGTTAAAATTTATATTTTAATATAGTAAAAAATTGTGATGACAACTTATAAAAATATAAAAATATATTTATTCTCAAAATTTTTTATATATTTTTATTAGAATAAATGTTAATATATTTAATACTATAGTAATATATATGGATTCGGGAAGGTAGAGATACTGGTAAGAATCCCCGGACTTTAGCACTCGAGAAGTTCAAAAGACAGTAGATTTTATATTTAACTTAAGAAATTTAATCCTTTTTAAGTTATAATGTAAAATATTAATAAATATTTAAATAAAGCTATTTAGAGCTATTTAAAAAATTAAAATCAGGGAATAAGATAAAATTAATAAAATTTAATTATAGGGGAAACTATGGTTTTTAAGCGTATAATTAATTTTTTTAGAAGTAAAAAGAAAGAAGAAAAAGCGGGAATTAAAGAAGGAATTGATGATATAGAAAGAGAGAAGGAAAAAGAAGAAATTGAAAAAAGACCCGTTGAGGAAGTTAATAAATACAAGGAAGAAGGGATAGAAGAGGCAGAAATTATAACTGAAGATAAGGCGATAAGAGTAGAAGGAGAAGAAGAGAAAGAAATTGTTGTTGGGGAGGGAGCAGAAAAAAAAGAAGAAGAAGATTACACAAAAACCCACAAGGAAGAGGAAGAAATCAAAAGAGTTATTGCAATTACAAATCAGAAAGGCGGAGTTGGTAAGAGCACAACAGCCATAAACATGTCAGCATCTATGGCAAATATGGGAAAAAAAGTGATTCTAATTGATGTCGACCCACAAGCAAATGCAACCAGCGGCTTGGGAATTAGCAAATATGAAGTGAACACGAGTATTTATGATGCAATAATAGAAAAAGTGGACATAAATGAATTGATTAAAGAAACAAAAATTGAAGGTCTCTTCATAATACCATCAAATATTCATTTAGCGGGAGCCGAGGTAGAAATGACAAATATGATGATGAGAGAACAGAAATTGAGAAGAATTATAGAACCAGTAAGAGAAAAGTATGATTTTATAATAATCGATTGCCCACCAGCTTTAGGAATATTAACATTAAATGCTTTGGTTGCAGCAGATGAGATCCTAATACCAATTCAGTGTGAATATTATGCTTTAGAAGGGCTGGGCCAGCTACTTAAAACAATTGAGTTAGTTAAAAATAATTTAAATAAGGACTTAAGAATTTGCGGATTTGTTATGACCATGTATGATTCAAGATTAAAATTGTCAAATGAGGTTGTTGAAGAAGTTAGAAGGCATTTTGGTGATAAAGTATATAAAACGATAATTCCAAGAAATGTCAGAGTAAGTGAAGCACCAAGTTATGGATTACCTGTAAATTTATATGACCCAGATTGTAAGGGTGCCATAGCTTATGAAAATTTTACAAAGGAAGTGATAAATTATGGTAAAAAGAGGCTTGGGGAAAGGACTTAGTGCATTAATTCCCACGAGGGAAAAGTTAGAGGGCTTGGTTAAAGAAATATCAATAAATAGAATATTATCTAATCCATATCAACCAAGGAAAGATTTTGATTTGCAAAGCTTGGATGAAATGGCTACATCAATAAGATCTGTTGGTGTAATTCAACCAATAGTTGTAAGGCCCAAAGGGGAGAATTTTGAGTTAGTTGCGGGAGAAAGAAGATTAAGGGGGGCAAAAATAGCTGAATTTACTACTGTACCGTGTGTAGTTAAAGATATAACTGATGAGGAAGTTATACAAATTTCTCTAATAGAAAATTTACAGCGTGAGGACTTGAATTCAATAGAAAGAGCAAGCTCATATAAAAAATTGGTTGATGATTTTAATATGACTCATAAGGATTTATCCCAGGTTCTTGGAGTAAGCAGGGTATCAGTTACTAACACATTGAGATTATTAACTCTATCGGAAGAAATTAAAGAAATGTTAATAAGGGAGGATATAACAGCAGGACACGCTATGGCTCTTTTGTCAATACCCGAAGATAAGGACAGAATTGCTGTTGCACAAAAAATAATAAAAAATATTTTAAATGTTAGATAAACAGAAAATCTGGTAAAAAGGAGGAGTGATAAAGGAAGGGTAGCAGATATCCCGACTAAGTTCAAAGCACTTATACCAACAAAACTTCCTGTAATAATAGATAAACTCTCAGAACATTTGGGTACAGAAGTTAATATAAAGATTGGAAAGCGAAAGGGTAAGGTTGAAATATATTTTGAATCAATAGGAGATCTTGAAAGGATATATTATCTTATAACCGGATTGGACATGGAATATTCAGAGTAGGCTAATTACCCCTACCTGCAGGAATGGGCTTATCTCGTGAGAGATGAGGGTAACCGGTTGTTCAAGAGGGGTATTCCTGCCTAAAAAAATATAGGTAAAATCTTATTAATAAAGAGATTATAATCTTAACATAAATAGAGGTCAAGATATTAGTTAGAGTTATATTATTTAGTTAGTTTGTTCTAACTATACTTAAATTTGTTAAGTTATTATACTAAAAATGGGATTTTTACTAATGAGAGGATTTTCTATACAACAAAAGAGGTAGGATTATTGTTAAAAGAGATAAAGGTTGAAAATATAGCTTTAATTGATAAAGCACACATCAAATTTTCCCCGGGACTTACAATTTTATCAGGTGAAACAGGAGCAGGCAAAACATTAATAGTTGAAGCGTTAAAACTACTCGTTGGTGAAAAAGCAGACAAAGATTTAATAAGATCTGGTAAAAAAAATGCTTATGTTGAAGGGTATATAGAATTAAATAAATGGCCCAAATTACTAAAGAATCTTATAAAGTTAAAATATGTTGATGAAGGCTGCGAATATTTAATTTTAGGAAGAAAACTCGATAGAGATGGAAAAAATCAATGCTATTTAAATGGAAGAAGCACTACTTTAAAAACCTTAAAAAAAATAGGAAACTTACTTATAGATCTACATGGTCAACACGAGCACCAATCTCTGTTTAATGTTTCGAATCATTTAGAAGTTTTGGATAATTTTGGCAAAGAAGAGATAGTAAATTTAAGAAAATCTTATGAAAGATTATTTTTAAAGAGAAAAAAGCTTAAGCAGAATTATTTGAAACTGGAAAGCACAGAGAGGGAAAGATTAATAGATAGACTGGAGTTTGAGAAGAAAGAAATTGAGAGAGCAGAGCTAAAAATAGACGAAGAAAAGAAATTAAAAACAGAAAGAGAAGTATTAAGAAATTATGAAAACATTTATTCATTATCTAAAAATATATACGGTTTATTAGAGAGTGATGAGAATGAAGAAGAAGGAATTATTCAAAAAATTGCTCAACTATTAAATAGTGCTGATAAATTATCATCGATGGATACAAGATTAAAGACTCAATCTCAAGAATTAAAATCAATTTATTACAGCCTTTCAGAAATTTCCTCAGTTATTAGAAAATATATTAATGATATTATATATAATCCAAAAAGACTCGAGCAGATTGAAAATAGGCTTGCACTGATATCTAATTTAAAAAGAAAATATGGAAATACAATAGAGGAGGTATTAAGATATCTCAGCTCGATTAAAAATAGATTAGTAGGTTTAAAAAATCATGAAAAAAATGTAGAAAATATTAAAAAAGAACTAAAAGAATATGATAATACCTTGTCAAATATAGCGTCAAAACTTTCTAAAAGAAGAAAAAAGGTAGCAAAGGAATTATCTGAAGTTATATCCAAAGAGTTGGAAGAATTAGAATTAAAAAATTGTAAATTTGAAGTTAGTTTAAAAAGAGTTAAAAACAAAGAGGGTATATTTGTTGATGGCGATTTCGTTAAACCACTTATAAATGGAGCAGATAAAGTCGAATTTCTAATTTCTCCAAATCCAGGAGAACCTTTAATGCCATTAGCTAAGATTGCATCGGGTGGGGAGATTTCAAGAATAATGTTAGCAATTAAAATATGTTTAGATGAAGCTGATGAGATTCCAATTCTAGTGTTTGATGAAATTGATGTGGGTGTTGGTGGAACTGCTGCTCCATCCGTTGCTGCTAAATTATTAAAATTATCACTACTTCATCAAATTTTCTGTATTACACATCTTGCACCAATAGGGTCAATGGCAGATACCCATTTCTTGATAGAGAAAGAGTTAAGAAAAAATAGAACCATTACAAAAGTAAAAAAAATAAAAAACGAGGAAAGGATTGAAGAGATAAATAGAATGCTAATAGGTGAAAAATCAACAAAGTTATCTTATAATCATGCGAAGGAGATTTTAGAAAAAGCAAGATCTTTTAAAATGAAACTTAAAAAAACGATTAGTCTAAAAAAAGAATGCTGAGTGGATAAGCAGAAGAAAAAACTTGGTATTGTATCCCGCCAAATTAAGCGTATTTTCTATAAATTAGATGCAACTGGACCTTTACCCAGAGAAAGATTTCATTTTCATTAGGAGAGCCCTCATATTCATCAACAACATCAACTACGTCCATCATTAATCCATCGTATTGGCCACTACCCAACCACAGAATGTAAGGAATTTCTTCGTTTAATATTATATTATGCCATTTTTGATTGCTTGCATTCACAAAAAAAGAATCTTCCCAGCCAGGATCTTCTCTTATGAACATAGAATCGTCTTCAGTTACTGTTGTTTTTGGTATATTAGGATTATCTGGAGTTTTGTAAGCAGGTTCCCAATCAGTTCGATAACGTCTTCCCTTATCAGCTTCACCAATACTTACATAGGCCATGATTATAGTGCCAGAAGATCTGAGTTCAGAAAGAAATTGTTTGTTCAGAACAGAATAAGGTTCGATAACTACAATATCAAATCGTTTTAGCTTTTCTAAGTCTTCATTTGTATAATCCTGATAAACATTTGCATATGAAGTAATATTTTCCAAATTTCGTCTGACGTCAGACTGTGTGAAAACTCTTGTAATTAGTAGTATCATCGATATAATTATACATAGATAATTTAGCTTGTAAAGGAGGAATAAATGGCTTACATAGAAGGTATTTCCCGAAAACAAGTAATCTTATTTCCTGATGTAATTGACGACTATATTGAGGATAACAACCAGGTGCAGTTTATTGATGCTTTTGTAGATAGCATGGATTTAAAAGAATTGGAATTCAAATATGCTGAACCTGAACCCACTGGGCGTCCACCCTACAATCCTGCGGATTTATTAAAACTCTATATCTATGGCTATTTAAACCGAATTCGTTCCAGTCGTTCTTTAGAAAAAGAGACCCATAGGAACATTGAATTGATGTGGCTTTTAAGGAAACTTACTCCAGATTTTAAGACCATAGCTGATTTCCGCAAGGACAACAAAAAAGCAATAAAAGCAGTGTGTAGGGAGTTCATTCTTTTATGTAAAAAGCTTTCTCTATTTAGAGGTGAGCTTATTGCGATAGATGGGAGTAAGTTCAAGGCGGTGAATTCTAAGAAGAGGAATTTTAATGAAGCAAAATTAAATAAGAAGATAAAGGAGATCGAAGAGAAAATCGACACTTATCTTTCTGAATTAGAGGAAAACGATAGGGATGAAACTCAGATTTCTTTAACTGACCCTGATAGTCGGACGATGGTGAACAATCAGCGGATAGAGGTTTGTTATAATATGCAATTCACAGTTGATGAAAAACACAAGCTGATTCTTGACCATGAAGTGACCAATGAGGTTAAAGACCAGAATCAATTAAGTAAGATGGCAAAAAGAGCAAAGGAAATACTTGGAGTAGAAGAAATAGAGGTATTAACGGACAAGGGGTATTACAATGCTGTTGAGATAAAAGAGTGTGTAGATAATGGAATAAAGCCTTATATTCCAGAGCTAGAGAGCACAGTATCAAAAAAAGTGAATATTCCTCGTCCTGAGTTTTACAAAAATAAGTTCAGCTATGATAAGGAAAAAGATGTTTACATCTGTCCAGAAGGGATTGAACTGAGATACAGAAATACGGCAGTGCATCATGGCAAAAGGATGAGGCTTTATAAAAGCGAAGAGTGCATGGGATGTAAATCAAAAAGACTACGCACTAAAAATAAAAATGGTCGGATTATCTATCGTTGGGAAAACGAAGAGATTTTGGAGGATATGAGAAGACGGATAAAATTGAACAAAGATAAGGTAAAGAAGCAGCAGTGGTTAACCGAGCACATATTCAGAACGATGAAGAGGAACTTTAATCAAGGATATTTTCTTATGGAAGGGATTGATAAGGTTGGAGGGGAGATGGGATTAACAGTTCTTGCTTATAATATAAAAAGAGTTCTAAATATATTAGGAGTAGATGATCTGATAACTGTAGTAAAAGGAAAATCTAATAAAATATTTAATAATTTAGAGAACATATGGATAAAAATCAAAGATCTTTTCTTCTATTGGCTAAAAACTACCTATATAGAGGTAATATATGCCTAATTGCTTCTGGTTTTCACACAGTCTGACGTTATATGAAATTCAAAACCCCTCCTTTAAAGGAGAAATATAGCAATGAAAAAGGAAACATCAATGAAAAATTTCATTTTTAGGATGATGACAATAGTTATGAAAATACGAGGCATTTTTCGCAATAAAAAGAAAGAGGTTTTATTAACTGGAATTAAAAAAGGTGATGTAGTCCTAGATTATGGTTGTGGAATAGGGTTTAATACTATACCTGCTGCAGAGATAGCAGGAGAGAAAGGTAAAATATATGCTTTAGATTTCCATCCTTTAGCTATTAAGACTGTAGGGAAAGAAATAAGAAAAAAAGGGCTAACAAATGTAGAAACAATTCTCTCCGATCTAGATACTGGAATTCCAGATAAATCGGTAGATATTGTTTTATTATATAATGTGATTCCAATGATTGAAAATCGTCCTGCTTTAATTAAAGAGCTGTATAGAGCATTAAGACTGGGAGGGATTCTTTCTGTGAAAAGTGGTTTAGGTGTAAATTTATATTCAAGAGAGAGAATTAAGACAAACAATTTAGAAAAACTTATGATAGATAATGGTCCATTGAAATTAAGGAAGAAAATTGGAAAATTTCATATTTTCGAAAAAATTGATTAGGAGGTGAAATAAAATGGGAGAAAACGAAAAAGGAAGGCTTTCAATCTATGTTCAGGCTGCAATTGCAATGATGTTGATACAACTTGTTCATAAGATAGTACGTGAAATTCCTGGATCTTTTGGATTTATAGGGGAAGGAATGCGAATAGGAATGGTGATTACACCAATCTTTGCCTCTCTTCTTGCTGTAGGAATAGTACTACTTGTTTTAAGGATTAAATGGGGTTTAATATTAGGAATTGCTGATGGTGCATGCATGCTTTTCCAACCTATTTTAGTACATGTAATTCTTGCTAAGCCTGATGTAAACGGCATCTGGTGGTATCCTGTGTTTCCAATAATGCAGGGTCTATTGATTATTTACTTTTGTATTTTAGCTTGGAAAAAATTTGATTGAACATTAATTATGGCTCGACTTCACATAACATGGGCTATACAGCTACGGTGCCACGCACCTTCGCCCAAATTTGCCCTAATGGGCAAACTTCATATAGCCCGAAAACGTTATATGAAATTCCGAACCTCGCCTTTGGAGATAAAAGTAATATATAGCTTTGAACTTAACTGAAATATGAACAGGGGGTGAAAAATGAAAATCACAGGAAATAAAATATATTTTTCTTATATTCTACTTGGTTTATTGTATTTTATATCAAAAATAAATTTTTATATTTTTGGATTTGTTTATCTTAAAGGGGTAACATTAGGGTTAATTGCAACAGTTTTAACGATAACTGTTGGAGCGCTTGCTTTCAAAGAATATAAAGAAAAGAGTAAACCAATAGCACATTGGATAGCGATCCTAATACCTTTGATTATTATTCCTCTTGTTCCCATGATTATGATTCATAATTTAGGAGAAGGAATATTCCAGATAGAGAAAATAGCAATATTAGTAATATTTGGGTGTCTGGCAGTTATGCAGATTGTTTTAGCTATTTTGATGTTCAAGAATTTAGAGGTAAAAAATGATTAATCAAACTATCGTTGCTGTTTTATTAGTTATACCGTTGATTACTATGATAATCCCAAGTATTAGATACTGGTCAGAGTTCAAAAAAGAGAAAAAGAAGAAAGCAGGAAAGAAAACAAAATATAATAAAGCGTTTTTCTATTTATTTGTGGCTGGTGTATTGTGTATGTGGATGTCTTGGGTTGGAGGTATCTTATTTCTTTTCCTAAACAAATTTTACAGTATTTTTGGATTTCTGACATTTTCATCACCTTATGAAACAGCAATACAGATTGCAGGGCTTATTATTTTTTACATTGGATCAGTTATATACAATCTGAATATTATCGTTGCGGGTAAATATCTGCGTCCCTCAACATCTGGCACACTTGAGGAGCATAAGTTGATTAAAGAAGGTCCCTTTGCAGTGATAAGACATCCTCTGTATGTATCTTATATCTTTATCTTAGCAGGATTAAGTTTAATTCTTTTTAGTTATTGGTTGTTAATTCCTACTCTTTGCGTAATTATTGGAATTTATCCAATGGCAAAAGCCGAAGAGGAAACATTAATAGAACAATTTGGAGAGGAATATTTAGAATATAAAGAAAAACTTGAAATCGTAAATCAGAAAAAGTTGCCTATGCTGAGCAGGCGTAATGGGATCTTGTGGAAATTCCACCCGCTCTGTTAAAAATTTTCTTTAAAATCAGTTTGAATTTTTTCGAATACAAACAGCCAATAAAAAAACAGCACCTTTAACTAATATCAGATATAAGAATTGTGTTAGAATTTATGCAAATTTATTGTATTGTTATATTTTTAAATATTAATTAGTTATATGAAAATTAGAACTCAGTTTGTAATTTTAAATATTTAAAATCTTAAATAAAATAAATTGAAATAAATGAATTGGTTATGCAGGAGAAATATAAGGAGATATTTTTTTCCACCCATTGCAGGATTTATAGCTCAAATGTTCTCTAGAGGTCTTAAATAGATTCGAGTAAAAATTGGTTATGCAAGAAGGATATTGAAAAATTCGTTATTAAAGAATATCAATAGACTTTCCTGCATATCTTATATAATATCCTAATAAATTATATTTTTTAGCATTATAAAAGGAGGGGCTATGCTAACGCGAAAAAAGCAGTATATATCTACTGATGATTTATATAGATTTAAATTGATTATTGACTGCCAAATCTCTCCATCTGGTAAACATGTAGTTTTTTGTATACAGAGAGTAGATAGAAAGAGTGAAAAGAAATATTCAAATCTATGGATTGTACCAACTGAAAA
>DAOWJR010000030.1 GCA_030640275.1 Actinomycetes bacterium
AACATGTGTAATTTCTGGACACCGTACCACATATGGAGCTCTGTTTAATAAATTAGATGAACTTTTACCTGGAGATGAGATAACAATAGAAACCAATTATGGTGAATTTACATATATACTAAGCGAATTTAAAATTGTAAAACCTACAGATGTATATATATTAGAACCTACCTTATATCCAAGCTTGATTTTAACAACCTGTCATCCCAAATATAGCGCAGCACAAAGACTTATCGCCTTTGCATATTTGGAAGGGTATGACCCAAATGATTACAAAACTAAATTGCTTAGATAATTATGAAAAATTGAAATAATTAAAAAGAAAAGATTCTTAATCTTTTATATTTTTTTCTATTCGGATATTAGAAATTTTTATAAAATAGATAAAATTTAAAAAATTTTTTATAAAAACCGGACATTTCTATTTGTATAAAAACAGGACATTTCTAAATGTGCTTGACAATTTCAAAAAATATGTTATAATTATTCATAATTTAAATTGATCTTTTATAAATTAATAAAATAACTTATTAGAGATAGAGGCTATGAAACACATCCAATTATTTGGGCACTTAGGATGTGAAGAGCCAGTAGTGCAACCGGCTATTTCTTTTTATTACTGCCATTTAGCCTCTAAACTAAATGGCTTTTTTATTCAATCTCTATTTACACTACTATCTATTTAGCCTCTATAAGAAAAAGTTCTTTGTTTTATGAATTCAAATTAAATAAAAGGATGATTAAATAATTTAATAAAACTTTATCATTTATGGAGGCTTAATAAATGCTGAATACCTGGGTACTTTATCGAAGTCTATCACATTTCAAGAAACTATATTGTCATTATAGATTAGCAGTTTCTAAAAGAAGCTGTAATTTCAATACTGCCTTTTATAAAAAATTCTTTTTAATCCTTTCGATTATATCCATTGGTATTTTTTATGTTTAAACATTATTATAAAAAAATTTAATTTTTTTTGTTATAAAAAATAAGGAATCTATTGAAAAGGTTAAGAATTTATGTATAATTTGTAATATAATAGAAATGCATTGTAAATAATATATTCTAGATTTAAATACAATTAATTTCTGAAATAAACGGAGGGTTAATGGATAACAATATTGAATTGAGAGTTAAAGAATTAGTAAGCTTATACAAGATTAGCTCAGCTATAACATCCTCATTAAATTTATCTGATAGATTAAAACAGATATATAAACAGATTAACAATCTATTTAAGATATCTACATTTTATATTGCTCTATACAATGAAGTTGAAGATGAAGTCTGTTTTGAGATAATTGTTGACAAGGGTGAATTTTTGGAAAAATTCACCCAAAAAATTTCTCAAGAAGAAGGAATTACTGGATGGGTAATCCGTTCTAAAAAACACCTTCTTATTAGGGACTTTGATAAGGAAAAAGAAAATTTACCAGTTAAGGTTAAAGTAATAGGTGAAGCTGCAAAGTCCTTGTTGGCAATTCCCCTGTTGTTTAAGGATAAAGTCATTGGTGTTATGTCTTTACAATCTTATGAACCTAATACCTTTGATGAAAGGGATAAAAATTTTATATCCACTATAGCTGGTCAAGTAGTTATGGCTATTGAGAATGCAAAGTTATATGAGGAAACATGTAAAAAATTAGATGAATTTTCACTACTTAATGAGGTAGTAACATCTGGAACATCAGCCATGGAATTTGATAAATTAATTGATAGACTTATTGAGCCATTAAAAAGAAATTTGAGCTTTGCAAGTTTCAGCATCCGTTTGATTGATGAGAGAACAAAGGATTTGAAAGTTGTAACAACTCATGGATATTCTGTTGAAGAATTAGAGAAGTTAAAAATTAAAGTAGGAAAGGGTATAACAGGCTGGGTAGCAAAGACAGGAGAACCAGTTATTGTTCCAGATGTAAGTAAAGATTGGAGATATGTTGAAGCTAATCCTGATGTAAGATCAGAGATGTGTGTCCCTCTAAAAGCAAATGATAAGGTTATCGGTGTTCTGGATATAGAGGACACAAAACTTGATGCATTTTCTAAAGAAAATCTAACTCTTGTCTCTACAATAGCTGGTCAGATTTCAATGATAATTGAAAAAGCCAAAATACTTGAATCAGAAAAGAAGAAATCTAAACAATTAGAAACAATACAGGAAGTTAGTAAAAAAATAGTATCTTTTCTTGACATGGATGAATTACTTCAACAGATAGTTAATTCAATATATCATGCTTTTGGATATTGCCATACCATCATTCTTTTAGTCGATGAAGACTTAAAGGAGCTTGTTGTCAAAGCTTCTTGTGGTCTTAATATTAAATCCACTATTAGAAAGCGAGTAAAAATTTATGAGGAGGGGATAACAGGGTGGGTGGCAAAGACAGGAGAACCACTTTTAGTTAGTGATGTAAGTAAAGAACCCAGATATCTGTTTATAGAAGAATTACCAGATATAAGATCAGAGCTTGCTGTTCCCATTAAGATAAAAGATAAAGTGATTGGAGTGTTAGATGTGGAGAGTGTTGAATTAAATGACTTTGATGAGAGTGATTTAACAACTCTTACCATCTTAGCTGAAATGATAGCAATTGCAATAGAAAATGCAAGTCTTTATAAGGAATCTGAACGATTAACTATTACTGATTATTTAACTGCACTATATAACACCCGATACTTATATGCTGCTTTGGAAAAAGAGATACAAAGATGCAATAAATTTAATGACTCCTTTTCAATAATTTTCTTTGACATTGATGATTTTAAGAAGTATAACGATGCTTATGGACATCTGGCTGGTGATCAACTTCTTCAGGAATTAGCAGCGTTAGTAGTAAAGAATTGTCGTAATAAAGATATAATAGCTCGCTACGGTGGAGAGGAGTTTGTTATTATTTTACCAGAATCTAAATTTGATGGAGCAACATTAGTAGCTGAGAGATTGAAAACATCAGTTGAAGAGCACACATTCAAAATTAATGAAGAAGAATGTAAAGGTAAAATTACTATAAGTTTAGGAATAGCTATGTATCCTAAGGATGCTACTAATATCCAAGAACTAATTAACGTTGCTGATAAAAATTTATACCGAGAAAAAAGGATTGGAAAAGAACCTTCATTCGGACATTAAATGCAGCTATTTTTATACTATTACTATATTTTTATTGTCATAAAAAATCTTTCGTTTTTAGATTAATAATTGCATATCCTTTCGTGAATTCCCCTAACCATATCTAATATTTCAAAAATTTACTTATTTACTTTCTTTATCAATTAGTTATTCTAAAAATTCTAACAAACTTAATAATTAATATAAATAGAAAGGTATAAATAAAAATGGGCTTCTTAAAGCCCATTTATAGAAAGGAGGTAGATCAGGAGGTGATGGATTTTATACTTTACGACCTTTTATTTTAATATTATTAAGATCTAAATTAATGTTACTAAAACTTATTTCTTCAATCTCACTTGATTGACACACTGAACATACTTCAGGAGTAACTTCTGAATAAGCATCATCATCTGATAACATGTAAGCCCAACTTAATTGTCCATATTCATATTGTGAAATATGAACTTTTCCACTTTCACTTACACGTCCATAGAAGTAATCAATATTTCCGCATTTTTTACACTTATAAATTTTTCTATTTTTATTCATATGACCTAAATCTTTTTATTTTTTATATTTATTTATCTAAATATTCTCATAATCCTTTTATTTTAATTCATTAAATAAGAAATATTTTTATCTCACCTCAATTATTTATAAATATTTTTTACTATTACAATTGAAAATCTTCTTCATCGATTTTCTCTTCAATATCTACAAGTTCACAGACTACTATAAATCTGGTCTTCGGTTCTCCTATTCTGTAAGAGCATGTAAATAAAATTAATTTTGATTCTCCTTCTTTTGCAATAAATATCTCTGCTGGAGAATTTTTATCACTATATGGAATTATATTATTCACCTTATAAGTTAAGATGACCTTAGAATCTGATGAAGTAATAATTACATCATCGCCCTCTTTAATATGCTCTAAGGCACCAAATAGCTCACCACTTCTAAGATGATGACCAGCTATAACACAGGTTCCCTCTTCTCCGGGAAATGTAAGAGGAAATTTTCCTCCATTTATTGTAGGTAATTCTTTTAACATTATAAGTTTTTCTAACTCTGAATCTTTGGAAAACTCTCCTTCATATACATTGCTTATAACATCTATTGAAGGAATACAGATTTCAAAAGGACTTTTATGTGGAAAAATGGGTTTGATTTTCTCTTTTTTAGTTCTCTTTAGCTTTAAAGCTTCTTCAATTGCATTTTTAACTAACTGTTGCTCTAAGTTCTGCATATCTTGCAAAGGAACAACAGATTCTTCAGATACCCTCTTTTTTAAGAGTGGTACGAAATCAGAAGAAAGTGTTAATATAATAGCTCCAATTAATATAATTAAAATAAGATAATTAAGAATTGAAATAGAGATATTTCTAAAACCTGCTTTTTTAACAGATAAGTTTACCTTTGTATTATATTCTGACAAGTTCTAATCACCTTTTTATTTCAATCTTATATTATCTCAAATTTAAGGCTGGTAGGGACAAGCTCTTTATATGTAATGTTTT
This sequence comes from Actinomycetes bacterium, assembly GCA_030640275.1. GTDB lineage: Bacteria > Actinomycetota > Humimicrobiia > JAHJRV01 > JAHJRV01 > JAHJRV01. Next base: position 4,631 of record DAOWJR010000030.1, read on the forward strand.
TTATGATTTATTATACTATATCTAATAGAGCTTATCTCGTTTACCTATTTTAGTGTCTCTTTCTTCTTTTAATTCCTAAAAGAACTCTAAGACCAACTAATCCACTTAGAGCTAAAGGAGTTGCAAAGCTTAAGTCCTGTCCAGCTTCAGGCAATGTTAATCCTAATACCCATATTCCTCCTGTTTTATTAACTACTCTTAGTGTACTTCTTTCTCCACAATTTCCTAATTGATTTAAATATATAAAAGAAATATTTTTATTTTTTTGATAAAATGTCGTAAGTATTGTAAATTAATGATGATTTAAGAATAATATATAATTTAATTATGTAGCAATTTGGATTATGTAGTAGTTTGGATATTATATAGTAATTTGAATTATGATGTGATTTGGATTATGTAATAATGATTATTGAGTGATTATCTTAAAAACAAAAATATTATACGAGGAACTTTATTATGAAAAAAAGTCTCAAATTTTATTATTTTTATTAAATTTAAAATGATTATATAAAAAGGAAATTTGCTGTGAAAAAAGTCTATAGATATTATTTTAAAATTCTAATCAAGTTATTTGTTATTTTTTTTATCCTATCCGTTTTCAACTTATATGTTAGTTGTAAATTCTTTGAAGAAACTGAGGTCACCAAAGAACCTACAAAAGAAACAGAAGAGATTACTGAGGAAATAAAGCCTGAGAAAGTAGAGGAGAAAGTTGATCTAAAACTTTGGATTAGTAGTGAATATTTGGGTAATTATGAGGAGAAGGGGTATAAAATTCTAAATGATAGGCTAAAAAAATTTAATAATGAAAATCCTAATATCAATTTGATTTTTGAAGTAATTCCCAAAAAGGATTTAGATTTTAAGATCATAAAAACTTTTCAAATTGCCAGGGATAATCTTCCTGATCTAAGCTTAGTTTACGATTTTAGTACAGTTGTAGAAGATAATATTGTAAAGCCCATAGATGATTTGATTTCAGATGATCTTAAAAATGAAATATTTCCCTTTGCAACTACTGGTAGAACCATTGATGGAAAATTATTGGGATTAATGTTGAATGCAGATGCAAAATTGCTTTTATATAGAAAAGATCTGTTTGAAGAAGTGGATTTTGATCCAGATAAGGCTCCAATTAATTGGTCTGATCTAATAGGAAAAGGTGAACTTTTAACAAAAGATAATAATGAAGATGGTGTAATTGATACATGGGCTCTGGGACTACCCTCAAAAAGTATGGGTAAAATTACTTCAGATTTTATATTTCCCAACTTTTTTTCATTGGGAGGAAAGTTAATTGATAATGAGGGTACTCCTGTTTTTCACTCAGAACAAAATAAGGAAAAAATTGTTGATGTTTTAAATTTTACAATTTCAATTTTAAATGAATTTCTCATTTCAGAAAGAGCATCAGAAGAAATAGACTCTCTGTTTTCAGGATATATTCACGGAAGATATTCAATGATTGTAGCTGATTCATCAGTTGCTTTTAGGTTAAGAACAGAAAATCCGGATATTTTTAAGAAAACAGGATTCGCTTTAATTCCAGGTAAATATACGACCAAATATACTTCGCTAACAGGTCCAACAATTTGTTTATTTAAGGATGATTCTGAAAAGAAAGGAGCTATTTCCAATTTACTGAATTTTTTATTTGAAACTGACTTTTACTCTCAGTGGAATTACTATAATGAAAAACTGCCTGTAACTAAATCAAGTTACCAGATGAGCTTACTTAAAAAAGATGATTTATATCAATTTTTTGAGGTGTTATGTGAAAAAGGTAAACCTATACCTGATAGTTATAGTATATATGAGGTCTTATATAATGAGCTTGAAAAGAATATAAATTTAGCTATATCAGGCAATATAACTCCCGAAGATGCTATATTCCAAGCAGGGGAAATAATAGATAAAATGGTTGAAGAATAATTTATAAAAAGAAAGAAAAAAATTTAAGATTTAAATATATGTCAAATAAAGAAATCTATCCATTAAAATTCAATGAGATATTCAAAGAAAAAATATGGGGAGGAAGAAGATTAGAATCTTTCTTTAAGAAAAGATTACCTGAAAATAAATTTATTGGGGAATCATGGGAATTAGTAGATCATAAAGAAGATATTAGTGTTGTAAGAAATGGGAAATATAGAGGTGATAATTTAAAAAGTTTAATAAAGAATTTTGAAAAAGAGTTAGTTGGTAAAGATGTGAAGCTAAGTAAAGGCGAAAGATTTCCACTACTTTTTAAATTTATTGATGCATCAAAAAAACTATCTATACAGGTTCATCCAGACGATGAATATGCTTATCATAATGAAAGAGATGAAACAGGAAAAACTGAAGCCTGGTATGTTGTTTGGGCAAAGACAGGTGCTCAGCTTGTTTGTGGTTTTAAAGAACATATGAGTAGAAGAAAATTTAAAAAAGTAGTTGAAAGTAAAAAAATAGGAAGCTACTTGAATTATATGAATGTTTATAAAGGAGATTTAATATTTATACCTCCCGGAACAATACATACCATAATGGGTGGGATAATCTTAGCTGAAATACAACAAAATTCAGATGCAACATATCGAATTTCTGATTGGGATAGAGTAGATAGACATGGTAAATCAAGAGAACTTCATATTGATAAAGCATTAGATGTTATTGATTTTTCTTTGGTGAGAAATTATAAGATACAACCTTTGTCAATAAATATTGATAGAAATGTTATCAAATACCTTATTGCCTGTGAAAAATTTTCTGTAGAACTTTGTGAGATATTTGATGAATATAAACTTGATTGTGATGGTTCTAAGTTTTATATACTCTCATTTTTGGAAGGGAATGGACAAATTTTTTATGGTAATGAATCTGATATTAACTTAAATACTAAAACATTAGATATCAAAAAAGGGGAGACGATACTACTTCCAGCTTTATTAGGTAAAACAACAATAAAAACAGTTAATAAACTAAGAGAGAATGAATTGAGAGATAATAGACTAAAAAATAATAAACTAAGGAGTAATAAGATAAGAGAAAATAAACTAAAATTCCTAAAATTCTATGTACCTAATATAATAAAAGATATTATTAAACCATTAATTAATAAAGGATTTACTAAACAGGAGATAATCAGCTTGGGTGGTTGGGATAAGGTAAATGATATTATGAAATATTTTTAAATAGATTAATTTATTCAAATCTTCAATTTGATCAGGAGGAAGAAATTGAAAATAAATCCACAAATTTTTAGAGAGTATGATATAAGAGGAATTGTAGGTAAAGATTTAACAGCTGAAATTGCTAAGGTATTGGGAAAAAGTTTTGGAACATATGTAATTTCTAAAGGCGGAAATAAAGTCAGTGTAGGTAGGGATAACAGACTTAGTTCACCAAAGTTTAAAAGCGCTTTAATTAGTGGAATATTATCAACTGGATGTGATGTTATAAATATCGGATTAGTTCCAACACCAGTTGTGTATTTTTCGCTATTTAATTTGGATGTAGACGGGGGTATAGTAGTTACTGGTAGTCATAATCCTCCTAATTTTAATGGATTTAAATTAGCGGTAGGAAAAACAACTATATATGGAGATCAGATTAAGGAATTAGGAAAAATTATCAAGGAAGATAGATTTGTAGAGGGAAAAGGAACCCTGTTCCATCAAAACATAATAGACGACTATATTGAGCATATAAAGGATAAAATAGATTTGAAAAAGAGATTAAAAGTGGTAGTAGATGCAGGTAGTGGTACTGCTGGATTAATTGCTCCAAAGTTACTAAAGGAAATTGGCTGTGAAGTTATCAAGTTATATTGTGAACTGGATGGAACATATCCACATCATCATCCTGATCCAACAGTAGTTGAATTTGTTCAAGATTTAATAAAAAAGGTAAAAGAGGAAAAGGCAGATTTAGGAATTGCATATGATGGGGATGCAGATAGAATTGGAGTAATAGATGATAAAGGAAATATTATTTGGGGAGATCAGTTACTAATACTCTTCTCAAGAGACATACTTAAAAAGAAAAAAGAAAAGATTATATTTGAGGTAAAGTGCTCCCAGGCACTTGTTGATGAAATAGAAAAAGCTGGGGGAGAACCTATAATGTGGAAAACCGGACACTCATTAATAAAAGATAAAATGATTGAAGAAAAAGCTGTACTTGGTGGTGAGATGAGTGGACATATATTCTTTGCTGATAATTATTATGGTTATGATGATGCCATTTTTGCATCATGCAGACTTGTTGAGTTATTATCAAAATCTGATAAGACAATTTCAGAAATGCTTTCTGATATTCCTAAATATTTTTCAACTCCAGAAATAAGAGTTGATTGTCCTGATGAAAAAAAGTTTGAGATTGTTGGTAATATTAAAAATTATTTTGAGAAAGATCATAAAATAATAGATGTTGATGGCGTAAGAATTTTATTTACCGATGGTTGGGGATTAGTTAGGGCATCCAATACTCAACCAGCACTTGTATTAAGATTTGAGGGAAAGAGCAAAGAATCTCTTAAAATCATAAAGAATAAAATTCTTGAAAAAATAAGTGAATATCCT
>DAOWJR010000061.1 GCA_030640275.1 Actinomycetes bacterium
ATCTGGCTTCTCGCAATTTGAAGATCATTTTTTTCAAAAAACACCTCTATTCTCTTTATAGTACTTGCATAGATTTCAGTCTCATCACAACCCATATCAAGTGCAATCTTAAGAGCTTTATCACAAATAGGTAAAAGATCCATTATATTTCTCCTGCTTTCCTTTAAAAATTAGTTATATCTTAAAGAATTATTTTTAATATTAATTTAGAGATCTATATATTAATACAGGGTAGATTAAGTTTACTTATCCTAGCCTTTACGCCTTCCACCAATAATTAGCTTACATCTTATATAAGGTCCGCCTGCATCAACTTTTGCATACTGTTTCTTACCACAATATCCCGAACCCAAACCCCCATTTGAAATCTTTGCCAACTGCATCAACACTATTTAATACATCAAAAGCCTGTCCTGAAATAGTTGTTCCTCTTAACAGTTTTCCCAATTTTCCATTCTTTATTTCATATGCTTCTTGAACACCAAACATAAATTCAGCATTAGAATCAGCTTGACCAGACATTGGACCTTTCAAAAGATATCCCTTCTTAATTTCTGATATCATTTGATCAAGTTCATAATTTCCTGGCTCAATATATGTATTTCTCATCCTTATTAACGGTTCATCTGAGTATTCAAATGCTCTTGCATTACCTGTTGGTTCAACATCAAATATTTTTGCTGTTTCTCTATTATGCAAATAAGAAACAAGAATTCCATTTTTTATTATTACTGTTTTTTTGCGGGTACACCTTCATCATCTACAAGCAACTCTCCACCAGCATGTCCTTCTATTTGTGAAGGTCCACTATCAACAAGTGTAACAAGTTCACTCGCAACCTTTTTTCCAATCTTACCTTGAGCTATAGAACCTGATAAAACAAAATCTGCTTCAACAGTATGTCCTATAGCTTCATGAGAGATTAATCCAACTAAACCTGGATCTAAGATAACAGTAGCCCTTTCACCAACAGGATATTTTGCACCCAGTAAATCAATTGCAATTTTTGAAGCATCTTTTGCTAACTCTTGCGGTTTTTTCTTTGCGAAAAGATCTTTCCAACCCCCCGTAACACCAGTTGCTTTAAAAGCCATTGTCATATCACTATCTTTGACGGCAACAGCCATTAGTCTAAATTCTGGCTTCATATCCAAAATATGACATTTAGCTCCATCACTTGTCATTATATATTTCTCATCAATTATCTCACTGTATCTACAAAACGCTGATTGAATGAGTGGTGAAGAATCTCGTATAATATTCTCAGTTTTTAAAACCAGTGAGAGTTTTTCATCTAAGGTATGATTTTTAAGATCATCATTTATCTCTGGTTCAAATTCTCCTGTTGCCATCGTTGTTTTTGCAAGTTTTATCTTATACTTTTTATTTTTACTTGATATTTCAGCTGCTACTTTTGCTTCCATGAAAGTTTTATAGACATCACTTTCAGTTAACCTATTTGTGCTACTAAAACCCCATGAACCATTTACTAAAACTCTAATTCCAATACCACCATAAATAGATGAACTTGACTCCTCTAATTCCCCTTTTCTAACAGATATACTGTTTAATTCTCTATTATGATATCTAAGTTCGGTAAAACAATCTGCCTTCTTTATTATCTTTTCAAATAAATCAAACATAAAATCACTCCCTTGAAATCTAATGTGAACTATTAAATATTCAAAATTAGGATATATTATAATAAATAATTGCTGGTTTTATTGATTATCTTACTAATAAAACACATAATTAAAATCTATAATTTAAGGAAGTTAAAACAGCATAAATTAGAATAAAAATGAAATTATTTAATAAAAATATTTTAGTTATAAATTTACAAGAATTTTTAACAATTATAATATAATTACTACTAATTAACGAATTACCTAAAAATATATAGAATTTATAAAATTTAAAGCATGTAGAGCAAGGTTTTAGCCTTGCTTATAATTGTGACTCCAAAAGGTTGCATACATTTGTATTTGATTTAATGAAAATATATGAAATTTAGAGATGTGAAGTTAGCAAATGGAAGCTATAATTAATTTTTTGGAAAAATATATAAGCCAATTTGGATATTTAGCTATCTTCATACTTATGTTTTTAGAGAGTGCATGTGTTCCCATACCAAGTGAGATAACAATGCCCTTTGGGGGATTTTTAGCAGCAATTGGAAGTCTTAACTTAATATTGGTTACTCTGGTTGGCTCATTAGCAAATTTATTTGGTTCTTATGCCGCATACTATATTGGGAAATTGGGAGGAAGACCATTTTTAGATAAGTATAGTAAATATATTTTGTTAAGAGAAGAAGAGCTTGATAAAGTTGAAAGATGGTTTAATAATCGTGGTGAATTAACAGTTTTTATAACACGCCTTTTACCAGGAATAAGGACATTCATTTCTCTACCTGCAGGAATGGCTAAAATGAACTTAACGAAATTTTCAATATATACAATTATAGGAGTGATACCCTGGTGCTTTTTATTAGCCTATCTTGGTTATATATTTGGGGAGAACTGGAAGATAATTTTAGATTACTATCACAAGTTTGAATATGTTTTCTTTGCTATAATAATTTTAATAATAGTAGCTTTTTTAATTTTTACGTTTATTAAAAAAAGAAAACAAATTTTAAAATAAAAAAATCAAAAAATATAATTAATTTTAAATTAGAGGCTATTATTGTCATTACTTCAATCCATTGTATTAGGGATAATTCAGGGAGCTACTGAATTCTTACCAGTCAGTAGCTCAGGTCATATGGTTCTAATACCATATTTTCTTGGATGGGAAAATCCACCACTATTTTTTAATGTAATGGTTCATTTTTCAACTTTAATAGCTGTTTTATGGGCTATGTGGTCTGATATAAATGATATATTTAAATCATTTATCAATCTATTTAAAAAAGAGAAAGACAAAACTAAGGGTAAGTCAACTAATTTATTAAAATCCAAAATTATCTGGTTATTATTCATTGCCACAATCCCCGCAGCAGTCTTGGGTTATTTAGCACATGATTTCTTTGAAAAACTATTTTCAGTTCCAATATATGTTGCAATTGCAATTTTTATAACAGGAATACTACTTTTCATTGAGGGATGGATGAGAAAAACTATTGACTCATTGGAGTCACTAAGACCATCCGATGCAATTTCTATAGGAATTGCTCAAGCTATAGCCATTGTTCCCGGAATTTCAAGATCGGGAATAACAACAGTAATAGGGAAATCCAGAGGATTATCAAGAGAAGATTCTTTAAAATTTTCATTTTTGCTATCTATACCCATAATATTCTCAGCCACTTTATATGAGACATTCAGATTTTATAAGACAGTTGGATCATTTAATAAAATACCATCTAATATAAACATAACAAATACAATTATAGGAATGATATTTGCCCTATTAATAGGTTTTTTATCAATAAAATTGCTTCTAAATTTCTTTAAGAGAAGAAAATTAAGGATATTCTCTCTATACTGTTGGGTATTCTCTATTCTCAGTCTTATAGTAATAATTATCAGAAAATAATATTAAAACTGATATAATTAAAAAAATTTAATCTCATAGCCAAGAAGTTCCCTCGCAAAAGCCAGGGGATGAAAGTTGTTATTAAACGGTTGAATGCCAAATGAATTTGAGCAGTCAAAAACTACTTAAATTCAATGGAAAGTCTTGATAGAAATTTAACTATTTTAATGGGTTCAGTACTTTTGATTTTATATGGCTTCATGTATACAATTTTACAACTCCAAGATTATTCACTTTTATTGGGTAGTATCGGTCTGTTTATTGTTTTAGCAGTAGCAATGTATTTATCAAGAAAAATTGATTGGTATTCACTCAGTTCAAATAGTTATATCAACAAAGAATAATAAGAATATTTAAAAGCGTTATATCAAAATAAAACATATACTGAAACATGGCTAAAGAAATTTCATTAAATATAAATTTTAACACTGTGTCATTACGAGGAGATAGATTCCGGTTGTCATTGCGAGCCACCAGAGGTGGCGTGGCAATCTCTCTTGGAACAGGCTGCGTAATCTCATTAATAAAATATTTTTATAAGACCTTAGAAAAATAATTAGTATAGTTTCTTTTGTTGGCTCTATAATTGTTCATTCAGGGTTTTTTAGTTACTTCCTCAGTAAATAGAGATTTACACCCTGCTAAAAATATAAATATAATAAGTGAGAATAAAATTATAAATAGTAAAGTATTATTTTTTTTATTACCCCCTCACCCTCAAAAAGAAACCTAACATTCGCTTCATCATAAAAAAGAAATATGTATATTGATATTAGATTTCCATCAAATTTATAACTAAAAAATTTCATTTGTCATTTTAAAAACAGTTAAAAATTTCTTTGAGGTAGTTGAAAATTAGTGGTAAAATTTAACAATAATTTTAAATATAAAATTTAACAAAATATTAATAGAAAGGAGGATGGCTCTTATCCTATATCTTTAAAAGGATATTTGAGCTACATTTTAATATGAAGGGTGTAGTTTTAGCAGGTGGATTAGGAACAAGATTATTGCCTCTTACAAAAATAACCAACAAACATCTTTTACCAGTTTACGACAAACCCATGATTTACTATCCAATAAATACATTAATTAAAGGTGGAATAGACGACATAATGATTGTTACTGGTGGAAATAATGCTGGTGACTTCTTGAGGCTTTTGGGAAATGGTTCAGACTTTGGTTTAGAACATATTAATTATACTTATCAGGAAGGACATGGGGGCATTGCCGCTGCTCTAAATTTAGCAGAACATTTTGTTGATGGTGAAAAAATTGTTGTTATTTTGGGAGACAACATATTCGAAGATGATATTAAAGGTGCAGTTAAAGAATTTGAGAAACAGGAAAGGGGAGCTAAAATATTTCTTAAAAAAATTGAAGAACCCAAACGTTATGGTGTTCCTGAATTAAAAGGTAATAAAATTATAAATATTGAGGAAAAACCCAAAAATCCAAAAAGCTGTTATGCAGTAACTGGTCTTTATATGTATGATGATAGGGTGTTTAACATTATTAAAAACTTAGAACCTTCAGCTCGAGGAGAACTAGAAATAACGGATGTAAATAATGCTTATGTCAAAGAAGAAACTATGACATACTCCATTCTAAATGGTCTCTGGACAGATGCAGGAAGTTCTTTTAAAAGTTATTATCGAGCAAATAAGTGGGTCGCAGAGGGTCTAATTTCTAAATTTTAACTTCTTTTAAAGAATCTTCTTATTTTATTTTCTAATTTCTCGAATGGAGCTGGATACAAAATTATCCCACCCAATGAACCAAGAAGTATAACTCCCCACTCTCTTAATCCTATTGGATATGTATTAAATATAGGTTGTAAAAACGGTGTATATATTATTATGAGTTGAAGTAAAAATCCTCCCAATATTGAAAATAAGAGTGTTTTATTTTCTGTAAGAATTTTTATATTTGAGAATGCGTATTTATTAGGTGATTTGCAATTAAATGATAAAAACAACTCAAATACTACAGCGATAGTAAATGCAACAGTCCTGGCTATTTCAAGTGTACTATTTCTATAAAACCAGATAAATGCCCCAAGTGAAGCAATAGCAGCAATAATTGCAGCTGCCAAGATATGTAATCCCATTCCGTGATAAATTGGTTCACCTGGATCTCTCGGTTTCTTTTTCATTAGGTCTGGTTCTGGTTTATCCATTCCGAGAGCAAGAGCTGGTAAGCTATCCGTTATAAGATTTATCCATAAAATCTGTACTGCGAGGAAAGGAGGTGGTAATTTCATAATACTTGCTGCAAAAATAACAAATATTTCATCAAAGTTTGCAGATAGAAGTAGTCGTATAAACTTTCTGATATTATTAAAAATTCCTCTTCCCTCTTCTATAGCTGAGACTATAGTTGCATAATTGTCATCAGCCAAAATCATATCCGCAGCTTCTCTGGTAACATCTGAACCTCTTATTCCCATAGATATTCCAACATCAGATTTTTTAACAGAAGGAGCATCATTTATACCATCTCCTGTCATAGCTACAATTTCACCATCTGCTTTAAGTGATTTAATTATTCTTAATTTATGTTCAGGAGATACTCTTGCAAAGACTGAAACTTCTTTTATAACTCGATTCAATTCCTCATCACTAATATCTTCTAAGTCCATTCCAGTTAGAGACTTTCCAGCATCTTTCTCTTTCATTATACCTGTTTCAATTGCAATAGCCTCAGCGGTAAGTTGATGATCACCTGTAACAACTATTGTTCTAATTCCAGCATCATCAGCTTTTTTTACTGCATCTTTTACTTCAATTCTTGGGGGATCGACCATACCTACTAAACCAATGAAAATCATATCTTTTTCTATATTTTCTTTATTATGGTAGTTTTCAAGAGGTTTATAAGCTATGGTCAGAACTCTCAAGGCTCTATTTGCCATATTTATGACAGCTTCAAGAATATCTTTTTTATCTTTTAGATTTAGATCATCAATTCCAGATTTTTTGTAGAATTTTTTACAAATATTAAGAACTCTTTCTGGGGCTCCCTTTGTAAAAGCAAAAAATTTATTATCACTCTGATTAATAGTGGTCATCATTTTTCTTACAGAATCGAATGGAATTTCATCAATCCTGGAAAAGTTTTTATTTAGGTGTTCAATATCAAATCCAGCCTTTGAAGAAAGAACAGTTAAAGCTATCTCTGTAGGTTCACCACTTGTAAAATAATTGCCCTTTTTATCTAATTTTAAAGTTGAATCGTTACAGAGAGTTCCCGCTTTCATTAATAAGTTCAGAAGCTCATCATCCAGTAGGCTTATCTTTTGACCGTTAATTTTAAATTCACCTTTAGGAATGTACCCTTCACCTGTAACATTAATTTTAGTACCAGCTATCCATATTTCCCTGACTGTCATCTCATTTCTTGTAATTGTTCCAGTTTTATCTGTACAAATAATTGTAGAGCTTCCGAGAGTTTCAACGGAGGACAATCTTCTAATAATAGAATTTCTTTTTGCCATTCTTCTAACTCCCAGAGCAAGTGTTATTGTAACAACAGCAGGCAAGCCTTCAGGAACAGCCGAAACTGCTAATCCTATTGCTGTTAATACAATTTCGTTTATACTTACCATATTACCAATAGCTCTATATTCTATGATTTCAACAACTGCTACTATTGCGCAAAGGATTAGCACAACAATTCCAAGCTGCTTCCCAAATTTATCAAGTTTCTTTTGGAGAGGAGTAAACTCTTTTTTCTCTTTCTGTATGCTTCCAGCGATTTTACCAACTTCAGTATTCATTCCAGTCTCAGTTACAACAGCTTTTCCTCTTCCATAAGTTTCATAAGTGGAAGAAAAGATCATATTTTTTCTATCTGGTAGAGAAATATTTTTATCTAAAATCAATGTATGGTCTTTCTCAACTGGAACAGACTCTCCAGTAAGAATAGCTTCATCAATCTGTAAATTAGAAGAATCTATTAGTCTACAATCAGCTGGTATTTTATCCCCCGCTTTTATAATTACAATATCTCCAGGAACTATATCTTTTGATAAAATTGTTTTTTCAAAACCGTCTCTTAGAACTGTTGCTGTAGGAGCAGAAAGTTTTTTTAATGCTTTTAGTGATTCTTCTGCTTTAAATTCCTGATATGTTCCTAAAGCAGCATTTATAAGCAGGATAACTCCAATAGCAATTGCTTCAATATTCTCTCCCAGATAAATTGAAAAAATTGTTGCTAATATAAGAATAAGGATAAGAAAACTCTTAAACTGCTCAATAAAAACACCAAAAAGCGTTTTTCTTCTTGCCTCTTTTAATTCATTAAAACCAAACTCTTTTATTCTTTTAGAAGCTTCATCAGTAGTTAAACCGTTTGAGCTGGTTCCCAATTTATTGAATATTTCTCTTATTGGTAGACTGTGCCAATCTTTCGTTGTTTTTTTAATTTCTTCCTTTTTATTTTTCAATATGAAGTACTCCTTTAGAACAAAAATGAAAATATTAATCTATTATTCTGAGCATATTTACTTTGCTCAGTTTAGACTCTACAAAAGATTTCATATTAATACCAATGAAAATATTATCATTTTATTAGATTCCTTAATGCATTTAATAAGACTCTTCTAAAATATAAAACCTTGTGAATTTAAAATTCTATTATATATTAATTTTATCTCAAAAGACCTTTTTTATAATAACAGAATGTATTTTAGACATCAAAGAAATATTTGTAATATTTTTTTACTTTCACTTTTACAAAGATTTCCAGGAGAGCCCGATTTTTTAAGATAGTGATGAATAAGAGCCCTTGTTCTTCAAGACAGTGAGAAGGTTAGTGATAAAACTAAGTCTGAAAGTC
>DAOWJR010000012.1 GCA_030640275.1 Actinomycetes bacterium
GCTATTTCTATATGCAGAGATAACTCCATAGATTTAAAAGAGGTTGAGAGATGGTCAAAAAATGAGGGTATGGAGAATAAGTTTGAAATATTTAAGAGACATTTAAAAAGAATAAAAAATATTTGGTAAAATAAATAGATAAATTTTTTAATATATTTTAATATCTAGTTTTGGTTTTTTATGATAATAAATGAAGATTTCCTATCTTCACATTTTTTAATCCAGCCTTTTCAGCTATCTCTTTACATTTGAATGCATGTTCTCTTTTTGTTAAAGGTAAATCGTGCATATAAAAATGTGGATAAAATCCTAATAATGCATATGGAATCTCTGGGTTTATCTTTGCAATAAAACCTGCAATATTATTTACTTCTTTCTCATCAATATAACCCGGAATAAGCAGTGTACTTGCAATAAGAAGGGGAGAGTCAGGTCTTTCTTTTATAAATGAAGCTACATACTCAAAATTCTCTAAAGTTCTTTTATTTGTAACTCCCGTTAAAGCCTTGTTTAAATTTTCATTAAAAGTTTTTAAATCAAATTTTATACAGCCTCCTGATTCTAAAGAGAGTTCAATCGCTTTTTTAAGGAGTGATTTTCTCATAGAACCGTTAGTTTCCCAGCAAATTCTAAGGATTCTGTTTTTATTTTTTTCCAGGGCAAGCTTTGATGCTCTAATGGCATAAGCCATTTGAGGGGTGGGATCACCACCAAAATAGCATATGCAAGATGTCCTTATATCAACCATATCTGCTAATTGTTTTGCAGTCCTTATATTAATAGGCTTTTCAGCCATATATCTAAAATGCCAGTTTTGGCAAAATAGACAATCAAAAGAGCATGCTCCAAAAAAAACTGCTAAATTTTTATATCCATACTCAGGACCTTTAGAAAAAGAGTATTTTGGATAACCTGAATCTGAACAACCCGGACAAACCCAATCAGCTACACAATTTGTTGGAAGATTATCATAATACCAGTTAACGATAGCACTTTTTCCAACAAGATTTATTAATTTGCCATTCTCATTTTTTCTTAATCCGCAAAATCCCTTTTTTCCAACTGGAATCTGACACTCATTAACACAGATTTTACATTTTATTCCATCTTTTGCTCTTGGAGGATATGGTGGTAAATCAAACTCACTTCTACTTTTTTTATGTGCTTCAATAATATATTTCTCTGTTTTTTTGGGTTCTTTTCTAATGCAGTTTACACAAACACTGAGTGTTTCAGATACTAAATTATCAGAGGATTTACAGATTTTGCATATTCTTTCAGATTTATAATATTTCAAAATACTCCATTTTAAATTAACATTATCTTCACTTTATTGCTATATAAAATTATCTAAACAAAATTAGCTTAAAATTATAGTTATTTAACCTTCTTCATTGTAAAAAGTGCCATTATTAATAGAAATATATTCTAACTGTTCACCATCCTGATTAATTCTTATGTTACCAAATTCTAAAACAGCTATATTTTCTATATTTACGAGAGGAGTTAAAATTTCAATTTCCTCATTATACTGTTTTATAAATATTGCAAGAGCTAAAAATTCTCCACTTGAATTTTTTAATCCAACAATTAAATTATCAGGATTTTCAGATAGTAAAAAATCCAATGAAGGATAAAATGCATAATCCTTTTTTATTAATGTATGTAGTTTTGAGTTTTTAAAATATAGTTTGAATCTTTCCTGTCGATTTTTAGCTCTTTCTTCTCTTGTTCTGACCCTTATATTTTCTGGAATTTCCATAAAATATATTTTTAAGAAATTAAACTTTTTTATTACATCAGTAATTTTTTCTAATTCTTTTTCCTTCTGAAAAGCTAACACATAATTTGGCTTGCAGGCTAAAATCTTTTGATATTTTAAGGTCTGTCCAAATTCACCTGTTACTGCACCAGTCGTATCAATTACAACTAAATTACTTTCTTTAGATGCTATATCAACTAACTTTTTTGCTCCCATAATCAATGGTACAAATCTTCCATGAGGAGATGTATTACCAACAAAATAAAGTGATGAAATCTTAAATTCAGGTGATTGAGGAGAAATAAGTGATAGTCCAATACATGTAGGAGGTCCTATGGTAGATTGACCAATGTCAGCATCAACCCAACCTACCAAAATACCTTTTTGTATAGCCTTTGTTACTAATGTTTTTGCAAATGTGGTTTTTCCACTATCTGATTCACCTAATAAAAAAACTTTACCCTTTTTAACTAAAATTTCTTCAATAATTTTTTCCCAGGAAAATATCATATTTAAAATGCAATTTAAAATTAATTATCAGGGATTAAATTGGAATATCTGTTCTTGTTAAGATATTGGTTGTACTAAATAAAATATTATAAAAAGAACTAACCCAACAGCTACTACTTGCCTCTCTCGCCATTGAAAAAATAAGACCATGTAAAGTTGCTATAATAAATTTTGTTGTAGAACTATCTCCAGGTATAGAGTTAAAGTAAATTAATTTATATATTCCAAAAAGAACTGCAGATATAAGAACTGCCCATGATAAAATATCTCTTTCCTTAAATCTTATTAATGTTTTTGGAAATAGTTTCTTTAAATTGCTATAGATATATCCTCTAAAGAAAAATTCTTCTAATATTGGTATAAGAAGAGTGTAATTATAAAAACTGTAACGCCAAGGATTTTTAAATATAAAAAGAAATATTCCACAAATAATAAAAATGACAGGAATTCCAAAAATTACAAGCCATCTGTTAACTAAGGATACTTTCTTAAAAATAAAACCGTATGCTTCTGGATCTCTTAATAAAAATCCAAACAATATTATTATAGAAATTATAGTGCTAATAGTTACAAATAATTCATATTTTGTGCCTGGATAAAAAGCTGGGATTTTAGTGATGTTTAAAAAATTAGCTGCAAGTCTTAAAAACCAATTAACACCTAAAAAACAAACCAATAATATGATAACTGCCTTTATAACAAATAGAGTAAAATTTCTATCAAATTTTGTATCTGAAATAATTTTTTCTTCCACAGTTTTTACTAAAAAATTAAAAAATTATCTAAAAATCCTATTTATTATATCATCAAAAACTATTTTAGCATTATTTAATAGCAGTTTTTTTTGATAGAGATACAAGTTGTTATGTATCTACTTAATACTTCTTCTTATAACTTTAATATGTTGATTGCGGTAATTAGGGGGGGGGGTTAATAAAAGGTGATGGTAAGGGGGAATAGGGGTAAGTGATATAAACAAATTAACATATATTAAAAACATTTTTTTCTTGACAAAGCAAACAAATGTGTGGTAGGATTTTATTGAGTAACGAACATATGTTTGAACATAAAGGGAGAAATAATTGGAGATTTTATATATAGGGGAAAGAGGTAATGGGATTTTGCATATGAAGGGATGAGTAATGGGAGATTTTGTACATCTTCATGTTCATAGTCAATATAGTTTTTTAGATGGAACAGCTAAGCCATCAGAGTTAGCTCAAAGAGCTAAAGAACTTAACATGAGAGCTATTGCTTTAACAGATAGTAGAGCAATGTATGGAGTCATTGACTTTTATAATGAATGTTTAGCAAGGAGAATAAAACCTATAATTGGCTGCCAGATTAAGGTGGTAGATTACAGTGGTAATAATAACATTAACAACTGCAACAATAATAAGAACATATGCAAAAATAACGATAATGACATATGTAACAATAGCTATAATAACATAGATAATAATATCAGCAAAAACAATAATAATAAGAAGAATAAGAATGGAGAAATATACAGTCTAATATTACTTGCCAAGAATTTTGAAGGATATTCTAACTTAGTAAGTCTGGTTAATAGTAGTCATCTTCGTATGTGTCATGGAGTTCCCTTCATTTATGAAAATGAGTTAATTAAAAAGAGAGATGGACTAATTATTCTAATTAGTTCATTGCAAAGTAGGCTAGCAAATCATCTCTTGAGATGTGAATATAGCAAGGCAGAAAAGCTTATAAGAAGATATTTAGAAATATTTGGCAAAAAAAATTTATATTTAGAGTTGCAAGATCATGAAAATAAAGAGGAGAGAGTCTTATGTCGACGTCTAATTATGCTCGGCCAGAAATTAGGACTAAATTTAGTTACAACTAATGATGTCCATTATCTCTACAGGAAAGATTACTCACTTTATAAATTGCTTTCGCAATTAGAAAGCATGAGTACAACTTCGGATAGTGCCAAGGAAAAGATATATAATGAAAATTACTATCTTAAATCCTTTATTGAGATGAAAAGGCTTTTCTCTTCTTTCCCCCGTGCAATAAAAAGCAGTCTAGAGATAGCTGAAAAATGTAATTTAAAACTCCCCTTGAATAGTACTAAGCTTCCTCATTTTCAAACACCGTTAGGTTTTACAGATGAACAGTATCTAAGAAAACTATGTTACGAATCTGTAGAGAAAAGATATCCTAATAATAACAACAACAATAATAATAATAATAATAATGAGAATGATGAGTTAAAAGAAATAGTGATGAATAGGCTTAAGTATGAATTAGATGTGATATGCGATATGGGCTATGCAGGATATTTCTTGATAGTCTGGGATATGGCAAAGTTTGCCAGAGAAAGAAAAATCCCTATGTGTGCCAAGGGTTCTGCTGCAGGAAGCTTAGTCACATATCTTCTTGAAATATCGGATGTTGACCCTATAAAAAATAATCTTTGTTTTGAAAGATTTCTAAATAGGGAGAGGGGAAAACTACCAGATATTGATATAGATTTTTGCCAGAGAGGCAGGGAAGAGATTTTTGATTACCTGGCAAAACGATATGGAAAAAATCATGTAAGCAGAGTAAGCTGTTTCTCTACTCTTCAGTTGAGAGGAGCAATAAGGGAAGTAGGAAGAGTACTGAACCTTCAGAAAGAGGAGGTAGATATTATAGCTAAGAGAATTCCACATTCATTTATGGTTAGACTGGGAAGACAAGGTCAACTAAACCCCTACCTAAATCATTTTGGATTCAGGAAGGAGCTTGAACCGTGAGGTTTGAGGGTAACTGGTTGATTAGGAGGCATAGAAATATGCAGAAGTTACCAGTAAAGTTAAAGAACACACCAGAGAATACTTCTCTAGTTCTCTGCTCTGTAAGTTCTGTATTAAACAAAGAGGAAACTCTTAGTGTGCAGAACATATGCTGGCTGATAACATCTCCGAAGAGAACCAACCCTGATTTTATCAGGAGATGTAAACTTAATATTAGTTTATTTTTAGGAGATGATATCTAAATGTTGGTTTATGTACTAAACAAAGATGGTAAAGCTTTGATGCCCTGTCATTCGGGGAAGGCAAGAATATTACTTAAAGAAAGGAAGGCTAAGGTAGTAAAAAGGACACCCTTTACAATTCAACTCATTTATGGAAGCACAGGTTACAAACAACCAATCACACTTGGAGTAGATGCCGGATATTCAAAGATTGGGTTTTCAGCTATTACTAATACCCAAGAATTAATATCAGGTGAAGTTTAGACAAGGAATGATGTATCAAAGAAACTATCAGAAAGGAGAATGTACCGAAGACTAAAAAGAAACAGACTTTGGTATCGCAAACCAAGATTTAAAAATCGCAGAAAACCTGAAGGCTGGTTAGCACCCTCAATTCAACATAAATTGGACACTCATATCAAAATGATAGATAAGGTTAAAGAAATACTGCCTGTTACTCAAATCAATATTGAAGTTGCTACTTTTGACACCCAGAAGATGCAAAATCCTGAAATTCAAGGCATAGAATATCAACAAGGCGAGCTTAAAGGTTATGAAATTAAGGAATATCTATTGGAGAAGTGGGGTAGAAAATGTGCTTACTGTGAAAAAAAAGATGTTCCTTTAGAGGTTGAACATATAGTTCCAAGATCAAGAGGCGGCTCAGATAGAGTTTCTAATCTCACTATTAGTTGCAAAAAATGTAATCAAAAGAAAGGCAATAAAACAGCAGAAGAGTTTGGTTATCCTAAAATACAAGAAAAAGCAAATAAACCATTAAAAGCAACAGCATTTATGAATAATGTCAGGTGGAAATTAATCAATCAACTAAAAGAACAGGGAGATACAGTTTCACACACTTATGGATATATCACTAAATATAACAGAAGCAAATTAGGATTAGCTAAATCACACATTAATGATGCTTTTGTAATAGCTGGTGGTACTGATCAAAAAAGATGTAAACCTTTCATAGTTGAACAGACTCGCAGAAATAACCGTTCTATACAAACAAACAGAAAGGGTTTTAAAAGCTCTATAAGAAGGCAGAGATATAAGTTACAGCCAAATGATATGGTGAGATTTAATAAGAAGATTTACAAAGTGAAAGGTGTATTCAGCTATGGGACATGGGTAAGATTATCAGATGATTTTAATATCATCAATACTAATATCAAAAATGTTTCATTAATTAATTATGGAAAAGGTTTGCAATTTAGACATCCAATTCATCTCCCACCAAAAATCAAGATTTTGAGGAAGGAGTCTTCTTGGGTAATTTAGATAAAATAGAGATTCTCTCTAACTTAAGAAAGAACCTGTCAGAAGGTATAGATCTATCAGAAGAGCCATATAAAAGCTGGCTTAATTCGGCAAGAAGACTAGAAGGATTAATAAGGCATCCATCTCTTCATCCATCTGCATTTATCATCTCAGATAAACCGTTAAATCAACTTGTTCCACTCACAAGAGCAAATACAGGAGAGATAATGTCTCAATATGATATGCATGATATAGAGAATTTGGGACTTTTAAAACTGGATTTAATAAGTTCGCTCTCTCTTACCATGATTAGAGATGTATTAGAATCTCTAAAGAAGACAAGAAAAGTTAATTTAAATGAAAATGATATTTTAATGGATGACCCTTTGACTATGGAAATGATAAGAGAGGGAAGAACTCTGTGTACTTTTCAACTTGAAAGCTCAGGGATGAGAGGATTACTTAGAAAAATGAAACCCAGAAGTGCTATGGATTTGACTCTGGTAAGCTCATTATATAGACCTGGTCCCTGGAGTTCAGGAATGGTAAATAGCTTCATTGATAGAATGCATAGAAGGGAAGAAGTTGACTATATACATCCGGATTTAAAACCTATTTTAAAGGATACATATGGAGTTATGCTTTATCAGGAACAAGTTATGAAAATAGCCCAGCAGATAGGAGGATATTCATTAGGTGAAGCGGATAGACTGAGGAGAGCAATAACTGGACTTTCAAAGGAGATGATGGTTTGTGAAAGAGACAGATTTATTAAGGGAGCTTTAAACAAGGGATATTCAAAGAAATTGGCGCAAAAAGTATTTAGCTTGATAGAGAAGTTTGCGGGATACGGATTTGTGAAAGCGCATGCTGCTGCTTATGCACTAATTTCATATAAGACTTGCTATCTAAAGGCGCACTTTCCAGCTGAAGTAATTTGTTTTTTCTTGAACAATCATATGGGTTACTACACAAAGGCTAACTATATTGAAGAGGCAAGGCGTCTGGGAGTTGAGATACTGCCACTGGATATAAACAAAAGTCAAGACCAGTTTACTGTTGAAAATAGAGGAAAAGCCATAAGGGTAGGTTTACTTTCAGTAAGAAATGTAGGACCAGAAGCAGTAGCTGAGATTTTAAGAGCAAGGAAAAATAAACTTTTTAAATCTCTTTATGATTTCTGTCTAAGAGTTAGCAGAGCAAAGGTTAGTCTGACAGCAACAGAGAATCTGATAAAAGTAGGAGCCTTTGATTTTACAAAGCTTACTCGAAGAAAACTACTTTTAATTCTCAGATTTGTAAGTAGATTAGCTCGTAATCTAAAAGCTCATGGCACTGTCTCTTTTATTTGTGAAGATGAATTTGATACTAAACGTATCCATTTTACTGAAAATAATATTAAAGGTAGTTATTTTAATAAAAATAGTGTTAGAGATAGCTCTTTTACTGAAGAATTTGAGCAGTTTAGCTTAGAAGAAAGATTAAAAACCGAAAGTAAGATTTTAGGATTCTGGGTCAGTGCTCATCCTTTAAAACTGTATTCAGATATATTATCTCAATACAGAATAACATCAAGCGGGGATTTTCATCTTTTAGAAGATAAACATCCAGTTATGATAGCAGGGATACTACTTTACTGCAGAAAAGAGAAGACCAAAAATGGTGAGGAGATGGCTTTCTGTCTACTTGAAGATGAAGATGGAATGTATGAGGTTGTTGTCTTTCCAAAAGTATATGAGTTAAATCGCTCTTTATTTTTTAAAACTGCTACACTTCTTATAGAAGGAGAAATATCAAATAATGATGGTGATATATCAATAATAGCTAAAAAAATCCATGATTTAAAAAAACTTTATATAAAAAGGAAAAAATGAAGATTTATTAGAAAATAATATAATTTATGCAATATGTTGACAAATGTTTATCTTAATGTTAATATTACTGTTAACATTAATATTAATATGAGGTGATAATAATGGAGAAAATAATCGGGGTTGATGAAGCAAGAGCAAAATTAGGCACCCTTGTAAAAGAAGTCTCTAACTACGGAAAACCGGTAGTAATAACAAGACGATCAAAAGATCAGGCTGTTTTGTTAGGAAGGGATGAATATATTAAGCTAAAAGAGATGGAAGCTGAAAATGCCCGAATAAAGTTGAAAAGTGTTATAAAAAAAATAAGGGATTTTATAAAAGAGGAAGGACTAAGTGCAGGGGAGGTTGAAGAGGCAATTAAGGTAGTAAGGTCTGCAAAGTGAAAAGAAGAGTAGTTTTAGATACAAACATATTGATATCAGGTATTGGTTGGTCAGGTCCACCAAAAGAAGTATTAGAAGCTTTTTTGAAAGAGGAATTTATTTTATTAATCAGTGAATCTATCTTAAATGAATTAGAGAGAGTTCTAAATTATAAAAAATTCTATTTTATACCTGATTATTTAAAAGAAAGTCTAATTAGTAATTTACTGAAAGCATCAGAATCTGTTAAGACTAAGAAAAAATTGGATATTATAAAAGAAGATCCGGAAGATAATAAAGTGCTGGAGTGTGCTCTTTTTGGGAAAGCAGATTATATAGTTACGGGGGATGAACACCTATTAAAGTTACGTAAATTCAATAACATTAAAATATTAACACCAATGGAATTTTTAAAAGAGATGAGTTAATAATAGTTATAAAACTTTTAATACCGAGACCTCTTTAGGATATTGTAGTTCACTACTTACATTTCTTTGTAATTAGTTAAAGTTCTAAATAGTTATTATTTGTTAAAAATAGCAATAATCGATTTTATGTTCTAATAAATATGGAAAAATAGGAGATTGGATTGGGGAAAGTTAGGGATATCATACATGTAGATATGGACGCATTCTTTGCTCAGGTTGAACAAAGAGATCATCCAGAATATAAGAAAAAACCAGTGATTGTAGGAGGACCATTATTTAGAGGAGTGATATCCTCCGCATCATATGAGGCAAGAGTATATGGACTTTATGCTGGAATGCCCCTTTATAAAGCTAAACAACTCTGTCCACATGGAATATATTTACAAGTGGATATGGAGAAGTACCTAAAAGTTTCACGCCAGATAAGGGATATTTTCTGTGACTTTACTCCACTGGTGGAAATTGTCGGTTGCGATGAGGCATTTTTAGATGTTACTGGAGCTAAAAACCTATTTGGTTCACTAGTTGAAATTGCGAAACAGATAAAAAATAGAGTATTTGAAAAGACTCGACTCACCTGTTCGGTTGGTATCTCTCATAATAAATTCTTAGCCAAATTAGCATCTGAGCTAAAGAAACCGGATGGTTTGGTTGTTTTGACGAAAGAAAATGTTAAAGGGAAACTGGAAAAACTACCTGTTACTATGTTATGGGGTGTAGGAAGAGTTACACAGGATAAGCTAAAAAGAATGGGAATAGAAACCATTGGTGAACTGGCGAGGATACCGGTTGAGATTCTTAGTGCTGCTTTTGGAAAATCAGGAAAGCTCATACATAATTTAGCTAATGGTATTGATGATGATAGAGTAATACCTTTTTCTCCACCAAAGTCGATAAGCAGAGAAACCACCTTTGTAAAAGATACCTATAATTTAGATAAACTGAGAGTCGCTTTATTAAAGCTATCAGAAAGAGTAGCCGAGAATTTGCGCAGGGAAGGGTATAGGGCATTAACTGTAAACCTCAAGATTAAATTTTCAGATTTCAAAGTGATAACAAGAAGCATTACCTTAAAAAATGCGACCTGTTTAGGAACAGAAATCTATAGAGATGCCTTGAAACTTCTTAAAAAGAACATACCAGCGGGAAGGAAGATAAGACTCATTGGGGTGGGGGTTAGTAATTTGAAAGGCTATCGGGTTAAAGAATTGTCTCTATTTGAAGGGGATAACAAGGAATTGAAATTAGCAGAAGCGGTAGATGATTTAAATGCTCGTTATGGAAAGACCGAAGTGATAAGAGCAAGTATGTTAAAAATAAAATATTAGAAATTTTTTTTGAAAAACCCCTTGCATTTTTAATAAAAATATGTTATAAATTAAAATTGAATTTAATAAAAAGACTTAAGGAAGCGTTGAAGTGAGATTTAATGTGGGTATTTATATCTCATGGAGCTTATAATACAACCGGCCTTAAAATTGTTTAAAAGATTTTTGGTCGGTTTTTATTTTTAGTAAGAGATAATAAAAAATAGATAGATTACCTGGGTACACACCTGGGTAATTTTTTTTTTAAGTTAATTTTTTTATTTTATGTGAGGAGGTGCAAATAAATGAAAAAGCTATTTAGATTACTTCTACTTATAGGCTCAATCACTGGGCTTTGCTCAGGTGTAAGGTGGTAATTGTATCTGAATTGTAATAAATAGCGAGACTCTGTTCAAAGAATCAATTAATCTTTGAATATAGGGTTTATTTTGTGTATTAAAATACATTTTGATTTATA
This sequence comes from Actinomycetes bacterium, assembly GCA_030640275.1. Classification (GTDB taxonomy): domain Bacteria; phylum Actinomycetota; class Humimicrobiia; order JAHJRV01; family JAHJRV01; genus JAHJRV01. The sequence goes on from DAOWJR010000012.1 coordinate 10,965, forward strand.
TAAATTAATAACTAATTGTTCGCAGAGTGCGACAATAATGTAAGACCTGTGTATAAAAGTAGTTTACAATATTTATAATATTTTATAAATATATAAGTAAAATAAAAGCAGACTAAAATAATCATATGATATAATTTATGAGTTATTTTCATTCTGTTTTTGTTTATATAGGTGAA
>DAOWJR010000054.1 GCA_030640275.1 Actinomycetes bacterium
ACAATTAATTTTCTAATAAATAATTATTCTTTTAAATATTTATATATAATATATGTATTCAAAATACATAAATTTAATAAAAAATATGCATTAGTAAAATGAAAAAAAGAGATTTGAAAAAAGTAATCATTGATCAAAAAGAAAAACTAAAAATATAATAAAGAAAGAAAAAATTGATAGAGAATTCTTAATGTAATTTTACTTTCAATTTAAATTACAAATTTAATTGGAGTTGAGAAGTGATGGAAACTATAAATATTAAGACCAAAAGAGATATGGAGTTTATAAATATAACTGGTCAAGTTCAAAAAATAATTGATGAGAGTGATGTAGAAAATGGAGTCTGCTACCTATATGTTCCCCACACAACTGCAGCAATTACTATTAATGAAGGAGCTGATCCAGCTGTAGTACAAGACATTATTGAACAATTAAACAAATCTATACCAAAATTTGGAAGATATCATCACTTAGAAGGAAATGCTCATGCTCATATAAAGGCTAGTATTTTAGGTTCATCTCAAATAGTTCTAATTGAAAATAAAAAACTTGCACTTGGAACATGGCAATCAATATTTTTTTGTGAGTTTGATGGACCAAGAAACAGAAGAGTTTATGCTCAAATACTAAAGTAAATATTTCATCTTAAAATATTATTCATTAGTTCAATCATTACATTATTAATGCAATTTTTAACTTTGTTCTTGCTCTTTTAAGCCAATGTCCAGTATATTTTTTCATATTACATTAAGGTATTTAGTAAGTCAATAAATATTTCTTGCAAAAATTAAAATTTTATGTTACATAATTATTGTATTTTAAAAATCTAACAATTTAATTTAGTAATCATTTTTAACTTTTTGTTATTTTAGCAACAATATGGATTTTAAATTATTAAAAATATTAGCCTGCCCTATCTGTAAAGACGACTTAAAACTTAAAGAAGACAAACTAATTTGTTATAATTGCAGAAAATACTTCAATATTGAAAATGATATGCCAATAATGCTAATCAAGGAAGCAAAAGATATAGGAGAAATTAAAGAAGAAAAAGGATGAAATGAAAATATGTTTTATACTTGGAACAAGACCAGAAATTATTAAAACATCGCCTGTTATGAAACAGTTCCAAAAAGAAAAGATTAATTTTTTCATAATACATACTGGTCAACATTACTCTTATTTCATGGATAAAACCTTCTTTGAAGAACTAAAACTCCCAAATCCTGAATATAGCTTAAATAAACTCAATATCCTTTTACTTAAAATGCAAATATATAACTAAAAGAAAATATGTTAAATATTTACCTTTTTTACAGTTTTTTAATTCTAAGGGAGGACTTATCATGAAACGTAAGTCAGAAAAGATTGTAAAGCAAGTAAACATCACTGAGCATAATAAGACAGAAGAAGAATTGAAACAGTCCGAAGAGAAATATCGTAAATTATATGAAGAACTTAAAGAAGTAAACAAGGAATTGAGGGAATTAATTATTATAGATCCTCATACAGAGCTTTATAACTTCCGTTATTTTGAAGAAGTAGTTGAAAAGGAGTTCGAATATGCTAAAAGATATTCTCACTCCCTTTCATTAGTTATGATAGATATAGACTATTTTAAATCAATAAATGATGTTTATGATCATCAATTCGGAGATTTAGTATTAAAACAATTGGCAAAACAGTTAAAAGGAAATGTACGTCGGTATGATACTGTTATTCGATTTGGTGGAGAAGAATTTGTAATTATCTTCCCTGGGGTAGATAGAGCTGAGGCTTTAAATCTATCTAATAAAATTTTAAGTACTGTGAATTCATACAATTTTGGTAATGAAGAACACAGCGTTAGATTAAGATTAAGTATGGGAATTACATCTTATCCTGAAGATAGAGTAACTAAAGCTACTGATTTACTTGATTTTGCAGATCAAATATTACACAAGGTTAAGGAAGATGGGGGTAATCGTGTATATTCCTCTAATAATATAAAAATAAGAAAAACTCCTATATCAGAAGATGAGAAAAAGGTTAAATCTCTAAAGGAGATGTTAGATGAGATTACCAGACGTGCAAATCAAACCCTTATCAAAACAATTTCTGCTTTTATAAAGACAATAGATATAGAGAGTGTATATACAGTTGAACATTCTGAGAAAGTCAGTAAATATGCAGTAAAAATTAGTAAGATATTAGATTTATCTGAAAATGAAATAGGTCTTATAGAGGAGGCATCTTTATTACACGATATAGGCAAGATTGGAATTAGTAGAAAGATTTTATTTAAAAATGGAAAACTTACAGAAGAGGAATATGAGAGAGTTAAGAAACATCCAGAGATTGCTGTAGATATTATAAGATCGATTCGCAATCTCCATAGCGTTATTCCAATAATTCTACATCATCATGAAAGATGGAATGGAAAAGGTTATCCAGATGGTCTAAAAGGAGAAGATATCCCTTTGGAAGCGAGAATTATTACTGTTGCGGATGTATATCATGCTTTAACTTCAAACCGTCCTTATCGGAAGGCATACTCTAAAAATGAAGCGATGGAAATAATTAAAAATTCTTCTGGAACTGACTTTGATCCTAAAATAGTTGAGATATTCTTAAAAATCCTAAGGGAGGAAAAGTAGATCTAAAAAACTCATCTTGTGTATTAAAAGTCAAATTTTAAAAAATTAAAAGAATCAATTAAAGTTTTATTTTTTAAGGGGTGATTATGAAAATATTGGTTACTGGCGGAGCTGGGTTTATTGGCTCACATATTGTTGACTTATATATTAAAGAAGGATATGAAGTAGTAGTTGTTGATGATTTATCCACTGGAAATGCTAAATATATTAATAAAAAAGCTAAGTTCTATAAATTAGATATAAATGAATTAAATGTAAATGATACTAAATTAAAAGATATTTTTAAAATTGAAAGACCTGATGTAATAAATCATCATGCTGCTCAAATAAGTGTTTCAGCGTCTGTTAAAGAT
>DAOWJR010000044.1 GCA_030640275.1 Actinomycetes bacterium
AACACAAAGTTGATGGTAAGGAAAAAATGTTATGTGTACACAGGAAAGGAGCTACTAGGGCATTTGGACCAGGACATCCTGATCTTCCAGAAAAATATAGTCCTTATGGACAACCAGTACTAATTGGAGGAACCATGGGAACTGCATCTTATCTACTTATTGGAACTGAGAAAAGCATGAAGGAAAGTTTTGGTTCAACATGTCACGGTGCTGGAAGAGTGATGAGTAGAAGAAGAGCAAAAAAAACTATTAGAGGAGATGCCTTAAAAAGGGAACTTGAATCAAGTGGAATAAAAATTATGGCTGACTCAATGTCCGGTTTAGCAGAGGAAGCACCAAAAGCATACAAGGATGTAAATGAAATAGTCGATGTAACTCAAAATGCAGGAATATCAAGAAAGGTAGTAAAACTAAAACCACTTGCTGTTTTAAAAGGGTAATTATCTTTGTAATGTAGCTTTTATTATGTTATTAGTATTAAATAAATTTGAATTTTGTTTTATAATAGAGATAAGTTTTTATTTATTTATTTTCTTTATGTTTTAAAGATTTTTAAAAAGGAGGGGAAATTGAATCAAGAGGAGATTAAAAAAGAAGAGGAGATAATTGAAGAAATAAAAGAAGCAGAGAAGGAGGAAGAGAAAATCGAAGAAATGAAAGAAGAAATTGAGGAAGTAAAAAAAGTAGAAGAAGAAGTTAAAGAGGAAGCAGGGGTAGGATATAAAAAAGCGGATGTGGTTAAAAGATTTGTTGCTTATTTAATTGATGCGATTCTAGCAAGTGTTGTAAGTCTAATACCAGTTGTTGGTGGATTAGTAGCTGGCACATATATGCTTTTACGCGATGGTCTTGATTTCACACAGAATAGAAGTATTGGGAAGATGGCTGTTAATTTAAAACCCATAGTAGTAGAGACAGGTGCTAATTGTGATCTTCAAACATCTGCAAAGAGGAATTGGCCCTTTGCAATAGGATATCTTTTAGTAGCAATACCTGTAATTGGTTGGATAGTTTCAATATTGATTTGGATTCCATTACTAATTTATGTTGTAATTGAAGCAGTACTGGTTTTTACTGATGATAAAGGACTAAGGCTTGGGGATAAAATGGCCGGAACACAAGTAATAGAATTATAGTAATTAATAATAATTTTGAGTTTATCTTCATTATAAGACAGGGAGAGTAATTAAGTTTATTAAATACTCTCCCTGTTTACTCAAAATATTTTTAATAGAGACAAACGACTTCTTAAAAAAGCAAGGGTTAGAAGGAGAGAAACAGATAGAAATACTGCTATAAATATTGTGCTGGATAAGAGTATTTTTTTTCTATTAATTATAAGTTCAGGAAGCACAGACTGGATAAAAAGATAGATAACTAATGAAAAAAATAAAATTTCTGAAGATATCAAGCCCAAAAAATTTCCAACTAAAAGCCCAGTTAAAAGCCTTATCTGATTTGTAAGAGATAGTAAATTAAAGAATTCTATAAAAACTTCAGTTCCCATTAAAATAATAGAGATTATCCCAAAAATAACATAGCGTTTTGATATAAAATCTCTATATTTTCTATTTACTATTAGACAGGATATGAATGAGATTAAAAAACTGAAATATAAACCAGTACATCGGGAACATAATGGCAGGGTTAAGTTTTTATATGTAAGGGAACGTTCTATAATCTGATGGCAGACAGCTGAACCAAAATAGTTTAATATTTCGTAATATAAATTCATTAACCCATTTTAAAAGTATACTATAATAAACAACTAACTTTAATATTGCAATGATTCTCTATAAAGATAATCAATCAATCTATTTAAAAGTGGTTTTCCAACTGTAACAAGAAATAGGCTGAAAATACCAAACAATGTTGCCATTATTCCTAAAATTATCCCAGTTATGGCAAACCCTTTCCCCTTTATTGAAGCCTCACCCCTATTTATAGCATTGTATTCTAAAATTCCAACAATTAATGCAGCTGGACCCAAAAGAATATTAAGCAAGAAGCAACAACCAATTGTTATTGCAGCTATTCCCAGAACCAAAGCAGCAATTGCCCTTCCACTTGCTCGCTCAGGTGGATAAATTGAAGTATCTATAGAAGCTTCACTAATTTCTGGTTTAGGCTGTTCTTTCAGTTTCTTTTCAGTTTCTAATTCCATTTTTTGTGAAAATTCTTTTTCTTGCAAAAATTACCTCCTTATTTGAGAAATTTTTTAAAATTCTAATTAGATATTCCATTATTATATGAATATTTATAAGAAAAATTCAAGTTAAAATATTAAATTTCAAAATAAGAATTTAATACTGTGTCATTACGAAGGGTAAAGTCTGAAGCAATCTCATTAATCAAACGAGGCTTTAAAATTATTTCATATATAAAATAAAAATCTACATTTTATATATAGAAATTTTAAATATTGATTTTCCAATTGCCATTATTAATTATTATTTTATTATTTCTTATACATTATTAGCTTCATATCTTTACAAATTTTTAAAAAGATAAGATAATAACATTAAAGATGGGCTTATAGCTCAGTGGGTTAGAGCGCATCCCTGATAAGGATGAGGTCCCTGGTTCGACCCCAGGTAAGCCCACCATATTATTTTATTCTGTGTGGGGGGTGTAGCTCAGTCCGGAAGAGCGCCTGCTTTGCACGCAGGAGGTCACCGGTTCGAATCCGGTCATCTCCACCAAATTTTATAAATATAGAGATATTAAAATATTTAAAGCAATTTTTAAAGTGATAGATGTAGAGCAAGGATTTAACATTACTTATAGATAAAAATCTAAAGGGAGCCTTATATAAGAAGAGGAATTTTAAATAAGTAGTTTAAATAAAAAGTTATTAGAATTTATAGTTATTATTTAATAAAATTATCATTTTTGGGGACATAGCTCAGTTGGTTAGAGTGCCTGGATCACAACCAGGAGGTCTACGGTTCGAATCCGTATGTCCCCACCACCCTGACTATAACATTCTTCAAGGCAATAAATTATGATTACTTAACCTTATTTTTAACTTTCTATTTCACCTCCTTAGGGTAGATTGGTTTTAAGACTTTGCTTATCATAACAGCTGTAAAAATAGAGTGATTGAAAAAATGGTCAGATTAGGAACAAATTTCATAGGAATTAATTTCAATTTAATGGCAAATGCTTTATAGATTATCCTTAAAAATTAATTTTTAATTTGAACATAAATTAGTTAAAATATTTAGAAAAGGGTTTAATATTACAGGGGATGTAGCTCAGCGGAAGAGCGCCTGGATCGCACTCAGGAGGTCGTGGGTTCAAATCCCATCATCTCCACCAAGTTCAAAATTTCATATTATTAGTAAGAAGGGGAGGAAAATGAGAAATTATGGAAAAACTTTTATGCTAATGGCTATCATGACCATTATTTTTGTACTTATTGGTAGTGCGGTTGGAGGGAAAAATGGTGCTATATATGGTCTCATCATGGCTGCAGTAATGAACCTGGGCTCTTATTTTTTCTCAGACAAGATTGTCCTGGCAATGCAAAGGGCTAAAGTGATTTCAAAAAATGAAGCCCCACAGTTATATGAAATAGTAGACAAATTAAGACAGAGAGCAGGACTTCCTATGCCAAAAATTGCGGTTGTTCCTACCAATACTCCAAATGCATTTGCTACAGGAAGAAACCCACAAAATGCAGTAGTTGCGGTTACTCAGGGGATAACACAGATTTTAAACAGAGATGAACTTGAGGGAGTCTTAGGTCATGAACTCGGTCATGTAAGAAATAGAGATATTTTAACAATGACAATAGCAGCAACAATGGCAGGTGCAATAAGTATGATTAGTAGATTTGGGATGTATGGTTCCTTTTCTGATAGAGATGAAGGAGGAGGTAGGGCAGGAAACCTATTAATAGCTTTAGTTGGTCCAATAGCTGCAATGTTAATTCAGATGGCTATATCAAGATCAAGAGAATATGAGGCAGACAAAGCGGGAGCAGAAATTTCAGGGAAACCCGAGGCTTTAGCATCAGCATTAAATAAACTATCACAATTTGCTAAAAGAGCTCCCATGAGGGTAAACCCAGCTACTGCGCATCTTTTTATAGTGAATCCCTTAAGTGGTGGTGGTCTGATGACACTATTTTCAACTCATCCACCAGCCGCAGAAAGAATAAAGAGACTACTTGAAATAGCAAGACAGATGGGAAGAACCCAATAAAGTAATTTAAAATAACAATTTATTTTTTATCTATGAATTGGTTACCCAGGACCCCTTCCTTCAAAAATATGTAGTTTAGGTTGGACCACTTCCTATATAAATTATAATAACTGTGTCTGGTGGAGCACCAGTCCCACCTTGAGGATCTTGATTTAGCACAAGATTTTTAGTAGCTAAACTTGATGGAACCCAATGTTTTTCAACAACAAATCCAGCTTCCTCGAGAGTTGATATTGCATCTTCAAAATTTTCTCTTATAACCTTAGGTATGGAAATCATTTCACTCCCAGAACTTAATGTTATTGTAACAAGACTGTTTTTAAAAACCTTCGTATTTACAGATGGTTCCTGAGAAACAACAGTTCCCACTTCAGCAGTTTCAGATATTTCATATATTCGTGCCACAGATAGTTGCTTATTTTCCAGTATATCTCGAGCAGTTTGATAGTCCATTCCTATAACAGAGGGAACTACAAATTTCTCAACTCCCAAACTTACAACCATATATACAGGTGTATTAAAAGCAACTATCTCACCAGGTTCTGGAGCTTGTCTTATTATTTTGTCTTTAGGGACTTCATTATAGACTTTATCTATAATTCCAATTTTCAAATTTGATTCTTTTAATATTTTTTCAGCCTTTTCTATTTTTAACCCCACAATATTTGGAACTTCAGTAACTCGTGAACCCAGACTTATTACCAAATAAACAGTCTCTCCCTCCATAATTTTTGATCCTGCTTCAGGATTCTGATTTACTACACAACCCTTTTCAACAGAATCATTATGAACCTGTCTGGAAATAGCCATTTTTAGTTCAAGCCTTTCTAACTCCTCTTTTGCTTTTGATAATTCAGTCTGTTCAAGCTGAGGAACAACAATTTTAGGTATAGGTTTTTGTACCATTCTTAGAAGAAGAGGATATAGAGTAATTGAAATAACTGCTATAAGGAATATGATAAGCGAGGTATATAAAAATCTTACCCATTTAATATTTTTTATAGTTTCAAAACCCTTCGCAAAAACTGCTTTAGTTTCAGGATGTAATTTATCCCTTATAGTTTCATGTAATTCAGAAACAGGAAGACCCTTTGAACACCTTATTAAATCTTCTTTTAATTGAGTAGCGGAGTTATATCTATCTTCAGGATTTTTTAATAAGCATTTCATTATTACAGTTTCTAAATTTTTAGAAAGATTTTTTATTATATTTGAGGGTAGAGTAGGTTTTTCCCTGATGTGTCTGAGTGCTACACTTAAACTGTCATCTCCCCTGAATGGTGGATCACCTGTAAGCATTTCATACATAACAACACCCAGGGAGTATATATCAGACCTTTTGCTAATTTTTATTCCCCTTGCTTGCTCTGGTGAGATATATTGAGCCGTACCCAGTATGGAGCCAGTTTGAGTGAGACTGGGGGTACTATCCTTAACAATCCCAAAATCTGTGATTTTTATGTCTTTTTCTTCAGTAACTAAGATATTTGATGGTTTTATATCTCGATGAATAATTCCCTGTTTATGAATAACTTCTAATGCTTCACAGATCTTTATAGAGATATCCACAACTTTACTTGGTGGAAGTATGCCTTTTTTATTTATTGTTTGACTCAGGGTCTCTCCCGAAAGATATTCCATTGCTATATAATATATTTCTTCTTCCTTTCCCCAATCGTATACGGTAGCTATATTTGGATGTGATAAATTAGCCATAGATTTTGCTTCGCGCTTAAAACGCTCAACAAAATGTGAACCAGATGCAAACTGAGGAAACATTATTTTCAAAGCAACATTTCGGGAAAGTTTTTTATCTCTGGCAAGATAAATATTTGCCATGCCCCCAGAATCAATCTTTTTTAGAATCTCATATCTATTTGCAAAAATTTTACCTTTAAACATTTCAACTCATATTATACCAAGTTAAATATGAAGACTCTACATTTTAATAGATGTAGTGGAATATATTATTCTTTAAATTTTATTTTAGTAATTATTTTTAACATTTTGTTTTATTAACAAAATAAATTATAAAATCAATTTTTACAAGAACTAAAAGATGCTATAATAATTTCTAAATGGGTGAGTGGTGAAATTGGTATACACGCTAGGTTCAGGGTCTAGTGCTTTAAAAAGCTTGTGGGTTCAAATCCCTCCTCACCCACCAGACTATAAGGTAATGAAATGGCAAGAAGAGTTAGAAGAAGATCATCAATTTTAAACTTGGTAATAGTAATTGCTATAATAGCACTTCTATCAATATATCTTATAGGTTCTTTTGATTGCAAAAATCTATTCAAAAGAAGAGAATCTCCAATTGAAAATTATATAAAAAAAGCATCGGAGTTAATTAACCTGTCTAATCAGATTTCAAAAAATTTCA
>DAOWJR010000079.1 GCA_030640275.1 Actinomycetes bacterium
AGGGAAGTAAAGCGATAGCATTCTTTATATCAGCATTTTTAATTGGATTAGTAATTTCTATATTAGAACTTGCTTGTACTGGACAAATTTATCTTCCAACAATTGTTTATGTATCTACAATTCCCAATTTAAAATTTCAAGCGTATCTTTATCTGATTTTATATAATTTGATGTTTATCCTACCTTTAATAATTATTTTTATTTTCTATTACATTGGAGCAACTTCAAAGAAAATTGAACATGCTATAAAAGGAAATGTATCTAAAATAAAGTTAATAACTGGTTTATTTTTCCTAACATTATCAGCTTTTTTGATAATCAACATCATATAAAATTTTTAAAAAATCCCATTCTTTCCCATGAATTAATTATTTATATTGATATAAATCTATTGTGCTGAAAAAAGTAACATTTTAAGGAGAGGATTATTACTTTTTCTTATTAAAGTTAGAAGGTTAAAACTTTCACTCTTACTATATATATTTACATATAAGAGCAAGCTTTTGAGAATGGAGAGTATTATTTTATAATTAGCTACCATAAAGGTTGTGTATTAAATTAAAAGAAGAATATGACAATATAAGATTAATAAATTTATTTAAAAGTAGGGTTATTTCTATCTTCTTATTTCTAACCAAAAAAAGCTTTCTTTTAACCTCTAAGTTTTTGAATTTTATCTCTGATATCTCTTCACATTGAAGGGCTCTTCGAGCAGCAAATTTTGAAACTATTGTGATACCCAAATTTGCTTGAGCTGCATTTATTACTGCTTGCGAGCTTCCAAGTATGAGGAAGGCATTTAATTCATCTAATGATATGTTATGATTTTTTAATTCCCTTTCAAAAGTAAGTCTAGTTCCTGAGTCCTTTTCTCTCATTATGAAAGGTATATTTTTAATATCACTGATATTAAAAATATTTCCTGATTGTTTAACAAAATCATTTGAAGCAATAAATATTAGCTCATCATCAACAAACTCTTTAAATTCAATATCTTCATTTTCAATTTTTACTCCTACAATTCCTATATCATAAATTCCATCTTTCACAGCATCTATTACTTTTAAAGAATCACTAATAAATAACTTTATATCTGCCTGTGGATAAAGTTTTTTGAACTTGCCTATCAAAAAAGGAAGAACTTGCTCACCAGGTATAGTGCTACAACAGATATTTACTTTTCCCTTTAGTATTTCTTCTTCAATCCTTATTGCTTTAAGAAGATTTTTATGTTCAGATATTATCTTTTTTGCATATTTATAAGTTTTTTTTCCAGTCTTAGTTAATCTTATAGTTTTAGTAGTTCTATCTAAAAGCTTAGTATCTAATTCATCCTCTAATGCTTGTAACTGCATAGATAGAGCAGGTTGAGAGACTCTAAGTTTTTTAGCAGCTTTTGAAAAACTTTTACAACCTACTATCTCTATAAAACTATTTAATTGAATAATATTCAATAGCTATCTCCTTGATTAATTAATAGATGATAAATATCGTCTTTTTTCTCAATTTTGAATTTATAACTGATACTCTTTAAAAGTCTACTTATATTTTCAACTGAAACTTCAGTATCTATTAATACTAAAATTGGCTCATTAATTTTTCCTTCCAAAGCTTTTTTTGTTTTTATAACTGGAAGTGGACAGGAAAGACCTCTGACGTCGATTTCTTTTACCATTTTTATTCTCCTTTCTTCTAACAATTAAAATAGGATTAATGCTTATTTTATAAAACCTCTTTTCAGAATGATATTTTTAAATATTTCTAAGTGAGTTTTATAGTACCTTCTTTCCCTTTAACAATTTCGCCTACAATTACATTAGTTTTTACACCCTCTTCGTCTAATCTTTGAATTAATAAGTCAGATTTTTTACTTGAAACTGATATCAGTAGCCCTCCCGATGTTTGAGGATCACATAATATATCCATTAATACATTATCCTTAGCAGGTTCTCCTTTTATAAAATTTTTAACAAATCTTATGTTCTCATGAGTTCCTGCAGGAACAAATCCAATTTGAGCAAGCTCTAAAGCTTTAGGATATACAGGTATTTTTTTAGTGTAAATTCTTGCTGATTTATTACTTGCTTTAAGCATTATAAAAAGATGACCCAAAAGTCCAAAACCAGTTATATCAGTACAAGCATTTACACCAACTTCAATCATAACTTCAGATGCTTTTTCATTTAGAGTTCTTGCATTATCAATTGCATCCATCATCTCTTCTTCTGTTATAATCTCACCTTTTAGTGATGTAGCTAAAATTCCCAATCCAATAGGTTTAGTTAGAATTAGTTTGTCACCAATTTTTGCATCAGCACTTGTCACAATTTTTTCTGGATGACTTATTCCTGTTACTGCATAACCGAATTTTGGTTCCTTATCTTCTAAACTATGTCCCCCGACTACAACAGCACCTGATTCTTCTATCTTGTCTCTTCCACCTTTTAATATTTCTTCTAAAACCCAATGTCCTAACTTTGGTGGAAAAGCTACAAGACTAAGAGCTGTAATAGGTTTACCACCCATAGCGTATACATCACTTAAAGCATTAGCTGCAGCTATTTGTCCAAAAAGATATGGACTATCCACAATTGGTGTAAAAAAATCAACTGTTTGCACTAAAACTGTGTCTTTGTTAATTTTGAAAGCAGCAGCATCATCACCGTGTTCAGTTCCCACAAGAAGTTCATCAACTCTACCTAATGGTACCTCTTTCATTATCTCTTTTAAATCAGTGGCACTAATTTTTGCAGCACAACCACTTTTAGTTGAATATTGAGTAAGTTGTATTTTTTCTTTCATAATTTCTCCAGTATTTTTATGTAATTTCTTTTTTATTGGAATTTTATATTTCTTTTAAAAATATTAATAAGTTTTAAAAAATATTAAAATTATATTATTTATAAATAAAAATTATGTAATTATAAGTTATTTTTATAATAAATTCAAAAAATTAGATAATTTTAATGTAGATTATTATAATAAAAGAGAAAATCTTGAAATTATATTTATATATCCTAAAAAATAGAATAAATAGTGTGATAAAAGGATAAAAAATGTAATGAGAAGTTTTATTTATGATTTTCTTATTAATTATCTTTTATATATTAAAGAAGTTAAAAGAAGATAATCCAGGAATCAAAGTTAATCAGGAAGAAATAATTTGGTAATATATGGGGATGTGCAGGCTGAGAGAAGAGCACTATAATTTAATTTAAATCTTATTTCCTGGTTTAACTCGATCTCTTGAGAAGATTTTGTAACATCCAAAACTAAATGGTCACTACTTGCACCAATAATTTCGACTCCATTAACAAGTGGAGTTAATCCTTTTATATCTACATCCTGTTTACCAAGTGCTAATATTGCTCTTTTTATTATACCTATATCAATAAATTCTGGGATATTTCCGAAAGCATTCCTCCCTAATTTTCCTTTTGGCAAGGAAGGTTTTTCTTTAAACTCAATAATTTGAGCAACTAAGATAAAAGTATCCTGATAGGTCACGGGTACTATTCTATTACCACTTACATCTGTTCCAGTGAGTATTGCTTCACCAACTCTGAATTGATTTATTCCAGATGGTATTTCCTTATTCTCAATGAGCTTTAGAGCACTAGTATTACCTCCAGAAACAACAGGTATTTTTATATTAAAAAAATCTTCTAATTCATTTTTTAAATCAATCAATTCTTTCATATTTTTATAGGTAGGTAAAATACCTGAAAAGCATGCAAGATTAGTGCCAATTCCTGATAATATAACTCCATCCAATTTTAAAATCTGTCTAATATAATCTTTTGTGTCTTTTGGTAATATACCTTCTCTTAATTCACCTAAATCTATCATCAAAATAATTTTATGAATTTTACCCCTTTTCTTAGATATCTCTGAGATACTTCTTATAGTATTAATTTCTGAGTTTAGGCTTATATCAGCTATCTCAACTACATTTTCCAACTCGCTTTCCATAGGTATTCTTAAAAGCATTAGTTCTTTTTTATAACCTGAACTTCTTATTTTCTTTAGATTATCTAATCTAGAATCCCCAATAAATTTTACTCCTCCTTTAAGCATTGCCTTGGCAATCTCAGGCATTCCACAACATCCTTTAGTAACCCCAACAACTTCGATTCCATTCTCATTACAAAGATTAGTAATGTATCTTGCATTTTTCTCAATCTTATTTAAATCAACAATCAGATAAGGATATCTCATATTTAACTCCCCTATTTAATCAAGATTATAAATTGATAGATAATAATATATGCACGTCGTTTTTTCTCTATTTGTATGATTTTTACAATAGATAATATATATTTGTATTATCTATTATAACTTTGTTTTTAATTTTTTATTAGTTTTTTCTCCTATCTTTATAAAAGATTGTTCTTTGCCAGAAATAATTGAATTGATGCTAATGTAAATTCATGGAAGTAATTTTTTGCAAAAAATAGTTGAATTAATAATATATATTTTTACAGAAACCTATTCACTACCAGGTATAAAATAATTAAAACTACTAAAAATTTAGAAAAAAGTTTAGTATATTTAAGTAAGAAGTATAAAAAATTGTAATTTCTATTATAATTAGTTTTAAATAAAAAAACCTTTGAGAATGCGTTATTGTGCGGGAGCTTATAAAAATTCATCAGGAAATAATGAGAGAAACTGTTTCTGAACTTTTGGAAAGATTAAATGAAAGAGAAATAAAGGTGAAATATTTATACCAGTAAGTTTTATAATTGAGAGGAAATAAAATGACAGATAAAAACTTCTATGTTACTACAGCAATATATTATGTAAATGAGAAACTTCACCTGGGACATGTTTATGAGTTTGTTCTTGCCGATACTCTTGCTCGATATCATAGATTATTGGGAGAAAATGTATTTTTTCTAACTGGAACCGATGAGCATGGTCAGAAGGTTGAAAGAGCAGCTCTATCTTGTGGAAAAAATCCAAAGGAATATGTAGATCATATGTCTGGTGAAGTGGTTAAACTATTAGAATGTTTTCACATTTCAAATGACGATTTTTTAAGGACTACTCAAAGAAGACATGAGAGGGAAGTCCAGAAATTCTTTGAAAAATTATGGGAAAATGGTGATATTTATAAGGGAAAATATAAGGGCTGGTATTGTGTATTTGAAGAAAATTTTTTAACAGAATCTCAACTTGTGGATGGTAAGTGTCCAGAGTGTGGTAGAGATGTGGAGATGGTTGAGGAGGAAAACTACTTTTTTAAACTATCAAAATATTTGGGTAAAGTGTTAGAACATATAGAAAAAAACCCAGATTTTATTATCCCTGAAACTCGAAGAAATGAGGTAATAAGTTTAATAAAGCAGGGATTGGATGATGTCTCTGTTTCTCGCACTGCTTTTAAATGGGGAGTCCCTCTAACATTTGACAAAAAACATGTTTCTTATGTATGGGTTGATGCTTTGTTAAATTATATAACAGCTTTAGGAGCCCTGACTGGTGGAAAAAAGTTTAATGTCTTTTGGCCAGTAGATTATCATATTATAGGCAAGGACATCATAAAATTTCATGCAGTGATATGGCCAGCGCTTTTGATGTCAGCTGGAATTGAGCTTCCCAAAACTATAGCAGCGCATGGATTTTTACTTAGAGGTGAGGAGAAATTATCAAAATCGAAGGGAATAGTCTTAGATCCATATAAGATTGGTGGTAAGTATGGGGTGGACCCAGTTAGATATTTCTTA
>DAOWJR010000057.1 GCA_030640275.1 Actinomycetes bacterium
AAATGTCTTTATAGTTGATGATTTAATTGATACAGCGGGAACTGTTTGTGAATCCGCTAAATTTATGAAAAGATTGGGAGCCAAAGAGATATTTGCTGCCTGTACTCACCCCGTTTTTTCAGAACCCGCTTATGAAAAATTAAAGAATGCCCCTATTAAAGAAATAGTTATAACGGATACAATGCCTATAAAAAAAGACTTGTTAGGAAACAAATTGGTGGTTTTAAGTATTGTGGATATCTTATCACAAGCAATAAAAAATGTGTTCCATAATGTATCTGTGAGCGAAATATTTAAGGGAAGAATGTAACCTATATTAAAATTGTTAGAGAGGTTGGTTTTTATGAAAATAAAAGTTAATAAAAGGAAGGAGTCAGGAACAGGTCCTTCAAAGAGATTAAGAGCTGCAGGTGAAATTCCTGGTGTTGTTTATGGAAGTGACATGGAAACAATTCCTATAAAAATTAATGATACCCACTTAAAAGAGATTTTAAAAGCACAGAAAAGTGGGGAAAAGGTAATGGAACTCTCGATAAAAGGTGATAGAAAAAAGAAAAATTATAATGTAATGATTAAAGATGTACATAAACACTACATTACAAGGGATGTTCTTAATATAGATTTTCATTCTATTTCATTAAAAGAGAAAGTACAGGCTTCAATCCCTCTTATTTTTACAGGAGAACCTATTGGTGTAAAGGAGGATGAAGGGACTTTAGAGTACCATTTAAGACACATTGATGTTGAGTGTTTGCCAAAAGATCTTCCAGAACATTTTGAAGTAAACATTGAAGATTTAAAAATAGGGGATGTATTAAGAGTTTCTGATATTAAATATTCAGAAGAAACAAAGATACTTGTAGATCCTAATGATGTTATATTATCTGTTAGTGCTCCGAGGTTGGAAGTTGAGGAAGAAGTAGTAGAAGAGGAAGAGGAATTTATTGAAACTGAGGAGAAGGAGCCAGAAGTAATTGGTGAAAAGGAAAAAGAGAAGGAAGAAGAGAAGTAAATACTAATTTTTTAATTAAATTAAAATAGGATGATTTTAAGATTTAAAAATATAATTTGTAAAAAAAGAATCTATCATAAAGATAAAGTAAATGTGAAAGTTATAGTGGGATTGGGAAATCCCGGAGAGCAGCATAGGGGAAATAGGCATAATGTTGGGTTTATGATATGTGAGGAAATTCTGAAAAAATTAGGCAATCCCAAAATTAAATTAAAGTTTAGTGGAGAGATATCCGACACAAATTATAAGAATAAAGAAATTTTAATTGTTAAGCCGCTTTCTTATATGAATGAAAGCGGAAAATGTATAAAAGAAATTGTTAGCAATTATTCAGTATCATTAGATAATCTTCTTTTGATTCACGATGACCTGGATCTTGATTTTATAAAAATAAAATTTAAAAGAGGTGGTGGCTCAGCTGGACATAAAGGAGTTGCGTCTATAATTGAAAAGCTAAAAGATAATAATTTTTGTCGGTTAAGATTTGGGATAGGAAGACCTTCTGAGGGTATAGATCCCGTTGAATATGTTTTGGAGGATTTTATGGAAAAAGAGTTCAAATTAATAAAGGAGAACAAAAAGAATATGGTAAAAGCAATTCTAGACTATATAGAATTTGATATAAAATATGTAATGGATAAATATAATTAAAATTATTTTGTTAGGAGGTAATTCTTAAGATAAGAATTCATATAAAAATTAAGAAAAATATAGATATCAGGAAAGATAGGCCTACTAAATTATTTCCTGATATTTTTGGCATTTCAAAATAAATTCTAAATTTAAATATTTTGTGAAAAAATACAAAAATTTTTTAATTATCAAATTTAGAGATAAGAATGAAGCTTGATTTTATTTGTGAAAAAATAACCTCCACTCCTAAATGGAGAAAGTTAATAGAATATATTAATAAAAATATCGAAAACATAAGAACTTCAGAAATAGAAAAAATCTCAAGCATAGAAGTAGTTGAAGATTTCTGGTCGTGTCTTATAAGCTGTCTATATCTTCATCTTAAAAAACCATTTATAGTTGTGACTCCAACCTGGGATAAGGCAGTAAAACTTGCAGAAGATGTAAAATGTTATGTTAGCGATGAGTATGTTAATCTATTTCCTCCTCGTGAAAATTTACCCCACGAAAGACTTTCCCCAAGTAAAGTTACATCGGGGATGAGACTAAAAACTCTTAATTTACTTCAGAAATCAAGAAAGATTATAGTTTTAACCTCCGCTAATGCAGTATTGGATAAAATAGCACCAGTTAGAGCAGGTGTTCACTTACCATTAACTGTAGAAGTTGGCAGTAAAATTTCATATGAAGATATTCTTAAAAATATCTCATATATGGATTACACGAGAGAGAATAAAACATATTTTCCTGGGCATTTTAGCGTGAGGGGAGGAATTTTAGATATTTTTAATGTAACGAGTGAATATCCTTTTAGAATAGAATTTTTTGGTGATAATGTAGAATCCATTCGAGCATTTAGTACAGTCACCCAGAGGTCTTTATATGAGTTAGAAAAAATAGATATTTATTCATCAAGGGAACTATTAATAGGAGAGAAACAGGATGAGCAGGTTATAAGATCAATATATTCTGATTTTAAAAATAAAGAATATGAACATATCATGAAATCAATAGATTCTGATTACACAATGTATTATGAAGGCATTGAATCAGACATTGCAAAGTATTATGAAAATACACAGAGTTTTTTTGATTATATAAAACCAAAGTCGATTTTATTATTTTGTGATCGCACTGAATTTGATTTAAGGTTGAAGCAATTAGTCAAGCAAGTTTTATACAGTCTTAATTTAGAAGATGATAATGAGAAAAAAAATTATATCTCAAAGACACTTATAGATCCAAAAAAATATTTATATGACATAAAAAATCCAATTATTAGATTAGATGCTATAAGAACCTTTTCTGATTCCTTCTCTTATGAAGTAAAAAAGCAAAGAGAAGCGAGTGGTGATAGGCATAAGTTTTTAAGAAATTTAAGAACTGATGCTAAGAATTTAGTGCAGAGCATAATCTGTCTCATGTCTATTACAAGGGTTAATAGATTAAAGGATATACTTGATGAGGAAGGGGTTCCCCACAGGTTTTATCAGAAAATAAAACCGGAATTTATCCCGGGTGTACCCGCTATAATTACATCACCCATATCAATTGGGTTCATTGATGAACAATCAAGGATCTCATTATACAGTCAGTCAGATTTATTTGTGAAAAGAATAAGACATACACCTATTTATAAGTTAAAGGAAGCTGTTCCTGTAATAAGACCTACAGATTTAAATCCAGGCAACTATATCGTTCACAATGTTCATGGTATTGGGATATATTCAGGGATGGTTAAAGAAGAAATAGATGGAGTAACAAGAGACTATTTTCTCTTAAAATATGTTGGTGCAGATAGATTATATGTGCCAACTTCTCAAATTGACAAGATTCACAAATATATTGGTCAGGAAAATCCTCCATTATATAGGTTGGGATCAACAAAGTGGACCAAGGTTAAGAAAAAGGTTAAACAATCCACAAAAGAAATTGCTAAAGAGCTTCTACAACTTTATGCAGAGAGACAGCAAATGGAAGGTTTTGCATTTCCAGCTGACACCCCATGGCAAAGAGAAGTTGAGGAACAGTTTCCATTTGAGGAAACAGCAGATCAGATTAAAACTGTAAATGAGGTTAAAAAAGACATGGAAAATCCAAAGCCAATGGATAGATTAGTTTGTGGAGATGTTGGATACGGAAAAACAGAAGTTGCTATAAGAGCTGCGTTTAAAGCTATATTGAGTGGAAAACAGGTTGTTATGTTAGTTCCTACTACAATTTTAGCTCAACAACATTATTATACATTTTCTGAAAGGTTTAAAAATTATCCAGTAAAGGTGAGAATATTAAGTAGATTCTTAACTTCAAAAGAACAGAAAAAAGTTATAAGGGAACTCAAGGAAGGAACTGCAGATATAGCAATAGGTACTCATAGGTTATTACAAAAAGATATAAAGATGAAAGATTTAGGTCTGATAATAGTTGATGAGGAACAAAGGTTTGGAGTAGAACATAAAGAAAAGTTAAAAATCTTAAGAAAGAAGGTAGATGTTTTAACATTATCAGCTACACCTATTCCAAGAACTCTATATATGTCTTTAATCGGTGTAAGAGATATGAGTGTAATTGATACACCACCGCAGGATAGGTTATCAGTTGAAACTGTTGTTGGAGAAATAAATTACAATTTGATAAAAGATGCTATTGAATTTGAATTGGGAAGAGGAGGTCAAATATTTTATGTTCACAATAGAGTTAAAACTATTGAAAGGGTAGCAGAAAGAATAAGAACTTTAGTGCCAAAAGCCAGGATTGTTATTGCTCATGGTCAGATGAAAGAAGAAAAACTGGAAAAAGTTATGATAGATTTTGTTGATGGAAATTATGACATACTGGTATGCACAACAATTGTTGAATCTGGATTAGATATTCCAACAGTTAACACAATGATTATTGAAGATGCAGACCAATTAGGACTTTCTCAACTATACCAACTCAGGGGAAGAGTTGGAAGGGGAGATAAAAAAGCATATGCTTACTTTTATTACAATGATAAGAGATTATTAACTCCAGAAGCTTATAAAAGATTACATGCACTCAGGGAATTTTCTCAACTTGGTTCTGGATTTAATTTAGCTATGAGAGATTTGGAGATAAGAGGAGCAGGTGAGATATTAGGACCAAAACAACATGGACATATGTTTTCTGTTGGATTTGAGCTCTACTGTCAGCTTATTAGAGAAGCTATTGAAGAGATGAAAGGGGAGAAGAAGGAAAAAATTCCTGAAATAACAATAGAAATTCCTGTTTCAGCATTCATACCCAAGGATTACATAAGCGTTGATTCTTTAAGAATAGAGGCATATGGGGAAATAAAATCTGCTAATACAATAGATGAAATAAGCGACTTGATTGATAGTTTAATTGATAGATATGGACCCATACCAGAACCTTTAGAAAATCTTATAGAAATTGCTAAATTAAAGATTCTTATGAGAAAAGCAGAAATTTTTAAAGCAATTTTAATTGGTAAATATGACATTATATTTTTTCCTGTTAAATCAAGCACACATCAACAAAACAAACTAATGAAAAAATTTCCACAAGCAAAATTTTCTACCTCTTTTAAATCTTTAAGGGTAAAAGGAGGAAACACCTTCCCAAAAATAAAAATTCTGCAGGAATTGTTAAAAGAAACAATTGATTTAAAATATAATAATAAATAACCTAATATTATTATAAATACGATATATTAAAATAGTTTAAACTTACCCAATTAATAAGAAAGTTGGGACTGACTCAGAAAGTTTTATAATTTATTTATTGTTAAAAGAAAATTTTAGTAACTAAAACGATTTTTATTAATAATATAATTTAGGAAAATGAGATTAAAGAAGGATAAGAAATATACATTTAAAGATTTATTAGATATAATGGCACATTTAAGAGGTCCAAACGGTTGCATATGGGACAAAGAACAGACTTCGAAGTCTATAAAGAGAAATCTTATTGAAGAAGCATATGAAGCAGTAGAAGCTATTGAAAGAGATGATAGTGAGAGTTTTAGAGAAGAACTTGGTGATATATTACTTCAGATTATTTTTCATGCTCAAATAGCAAGTGAAGAAAAAAAATTTAATATGAATGAAATAATAAATCTACTGGCTCACAAACTTATTAGAAGACACCCACATGTATTTGGTGAGCTAAAACTTAAGTCATCTAAAGAGATTTTAAGAAATTGGGAGAAAATTAAAGAGAAAGAAAAAGAAAAGAAGAAAAGGGTAGGAAAATCTTCGAAACTTTCTGAAACTTATACTAAATTACCTGCATTGCAATATGCTCATCAATTGCAGGTAAGAGCGGCAAGAGTAGGATTTGATTGGGATAAAAAGGAGGATTTAATACCAAAGCTTAAGGAAGAAATTTTAGAATTAGAAAAAAGTTTAAGAGAGAAATCTAAAGATTTAGTTGATGAACTTGGGGATTTGTTATTTACGGTTGTTAATATTGCAAGAAGATACAGGATTGATTCAGAGGATGTTTTAAGAAAATCCTCAAAAAAGTTTAATGATAGATTTGATATTATAAAAAAGTTAAGTAAAGAGCAGGGAAGGCAACTTGAAGAATTGTCATTGGACGAGAAGGAAGTTCTCTGGCAGAAAGCTAAAAAGATATTGGAATCTAAAAAAGGAGAAAATTTATGAGAAGAACAAAAATAATGTGTACTATAGGTCCAGCAACAAGTAGTAAGAAAATGATAGAAGCACTAATTGATGAAGGCGTTGACATATTTCGATTAAACTTTGCTCATCGTAATCAGGAAGAAATAAAAGAAAATATAGAAATAATAAGGAAAGTTGCGAGTAAAAAAGAAACAGACGTAGCAATATGTGTTGATCTTCAGGGTCCAAAAATAAGGGGTTGCAAGGTAAAGGGAGATAGTGTCTCTCTAAAAAAAGGAGAGACTTACTTTTTAACAGTAGATCCTTTTTTAGGTGATGAGAAAAAACTACAAATATCTTATAAGGGATTTATAAATGATGTTGAACCCGGAACAAGAGTTCTCTTAGATGATGGTAATATTGAACTTAATGTCATAAAAAAATATCCAAGTGAAGTTGAATGCAAAATAATAAATGGTGGAATTCTTCGATCAAATAAAGGAGTGAATCTTCCTGATATCACATTAAATCTTGATTCCTTTACCCTAAAGGATCATAACGATTTAATATTCAGTCTTAATCAGGATGTAGATTGGATTAGCATATCATTCGTTCGATCATCAAAAGATGTTGAGAAGGTTAGAGAAGTTATAGAAGACTTTGGTTCGAATGTGAAGGTGATAGCAAAGATAGAAAAACATGAAGCAATTACAAATATTGATTCTATAATAAAAGCTACTCATGGAGTGATGGTTGCCAGAGGTGATTTGGGAGTTGAAATGCCAATTGAAGATGTACCCAAATATCAAAAAATGATAATAAATCACAGTAACCTGGAGGGAAAACCTGTAATTATTGCCACTCAGATGTTAGAGTCAATGGTTGAAAATCCAAGGCCAACAAGAGCTGAAGCCAGTGATGTTGCTAATGCTGTTTATGATAGAGCAAGTGTAGTTATGTTATCTGCTGAGACTGCAATTGGTAAATATCCAGTGGAAAGTGTAATAATTATGTCAAAAATAATCAATAGTACTGAATCAATGATTGATTATGGTACAAAGATGATAGAAAAACTAAAGATCAGTTATAAAAGTGTAACTGATTCTATAGCACTTGCTGCCTGTGAAATTGCAAAAAATCTTGATGCAGCTGCTATTATAACCTCAACTAAATCTGGTCATACTGCTCGTGAGATCTCCAAGAATCATCCACCAACTACAATTGTTGCTGTAAGCCCTGTTCAAAGAGTAGTTAATCAATTAAAATTATCATGGGGAGTTTACCCAATTATATCAAAACATTCGAAAAATATAGATGAGATGATAGATAATGCAGTGAATCTTGCTTTAGGAAATGGATTTATTAGTAAAGGTGATGTTGTAGTAATCACTGCAGGAGTGTTGGTTGATCGACCTGGTACTACAAATATGCTAAAAGTTCATATTGTTTGAGATACAAAAAAATATCAATAAAAAGAAGGAAATATTACTTTTTGATTTAATATAACATTGTAAGGAGTTTAAAATATTCTAAAGATTGGAGAGGATTTGGCAAGAATAAATAAAGATAGATATCAAGAGAAAATTTCAAAAAGGATCAGGGAAAAAGAAAGAAGTAGAATAAAGAGATTGATTACTCCAACTGTAATACTAGCAATATTATTAGTCATTGTATTTTTAGTTATTAACACACCAACCGCCAACGAAATTTTAAAACAGAGAAAAGAGATGGAACTACTTAAAAATGAATTAGAACAAGCCAAAATTATAAACAAAGAACTCGAAAAAAAGATAGAGAGGATTAGCTCATCAGAATATATAGAGGAAGAGGCGAGAAGGAAGTTTGGACTTGTTAAGGAGAATCAAACCGCTTATGCAGTTGTAAATGAGTCCCCAGAAAATGAAGAGGAATCTGGAAACGAGCAAGCAAAGTTTGGCATAAGTTATCAATTTTGGGAGAATTTTGCTAAAAGCTACTGGTCTCTCAAACATTAATTACCAATATTAAATACTAATGAGAATAATTATTTAAATTCTATAAAAGCAAAGAGAGTTCACTTGAATTTAAATTAGGAGATATTGAAAATATATTTAAAATATTTAATATTGCTTTTTTAATTTAAATAGTTTATAATGCAATATATTTTATTTATATAATAAAAGTTTCATATAAAAAGGATTATATGAAATGGCTGGTTAAGTATTAAGGGAGTTGATAATAAAAATCAAATAAATCTTCTGTAAATTTTTTTAATGAAAGTTCTCTTATGTTTAATTATTACTTTCACTGTGAAGTTTGAATTGCTATCTTGCATCTACTTCCAAAGAAAACGTTAATAGACTGAGAGAAATAAGTATAAGGAGGTTACTATGCAAGGTAGTAAACTATATGTAGGAAATCTTAGCTATTCTATAACTGACGAAGAGCTAAAAGAATTGTTCTCCAAACATGGTGAGGTTAAGGAAGTCAATATAATTGAAGGTAAAGGTTTTGGATTTGTTGAAATGTCTAAACAAGAAGAAGCTGAAAAAGCAAAAGAAGCATTGAATGATAGTGATTTTAAAGGCCGTACCTTAAGAGTTGATGAAGCTCGACCACCTAGAAGA
>DAOWJR010000068.1 GCA_030640275.1 Actinomycetes bacterium
ATATAAATGCAACACTTATACCCATAGAATACATAACATCCATATTAAGATTTCTATTTTTGAGAGCCCGATAAGCTGCCTTAAAAATTGGATAACTTACATATAAAAATGCTGGAGTTGTAAGAATTAGCATTAAATAGGGCATAAAAGAGGGGAGTTTTATTGGTAAATACATAAGAATCATTAAAGGAATACCCACAGCAAAACCAATAGTGAATCTATTTCGCTTTTCTTTTAAGTCTTTTTCTCTCGCTTTTTTCTCTAAATCTTCTACATCTTCTCCTTCTAAACCAAGATATTGATATCCAGCATCTTCAATTGCTTTTTTCATATCGGATATTGTTATTACTTTTGGATTGTAGGTTACAAATGCTTTTTCAGCACCAAGATTAACATTGACACTAATTATTCCATCTAAATTCCTTAGAGAATTTTCGATTGTTCTTACACATGTAGCACATGTCATACCTGTAATTTTGAGTTTAGCTTTTTTCTTATTCTCTTTTGAATTCATTTTTAATATTTTTAATATTTTTAACTAAATAAATTTCAAAATTTCCAAAAATAATTATTAAATTTCTATAATAATAGGACTACTGAATCTAT
This sequence comes from Actinomycetes bacterium, assembly GCA_030640275.1. GTDB lineage: Bacteria > Actinomycetota > Humimicrobiia > JAHJRV01 > JAHJRV01 > JAHJRV01. Next base: position 607 of record DAOWJR010000068.1, read on the forward strand.
ATAAAGTTCATATTTTTCATCTTCATTAAGATCATAAATAAGAACTTTTTCAACTTCATTTAACCCTTTAATTTCCAGTATTTTTGATTCATATAGAATTTTTACATCTGATTGTTTTAACTCTGTTTTTAAATTAGTATTTGCTGAAATATCTTTTAAAGGTGTTACAAATACAACCCTGGGAGTGTGTTTTGTTAATTCAATAGCGATTTCTATAGACTTATCTCCTCTATCTAATACCAATGTTCTTTTATCTTTAAAAAGCGAGAAATCTTTTACAATATTATAAACACCCCTGTTAAGAAACTTCTTTTCTCCTGTAATTTCCTCTTTATGCTCTCTAATTTCTTCTTTAACCTCTACTTTTAGTTTCTGTTTATCCTTATAATTTTTAATTGCATCCTTCAAAGCATCCGCTGCAAGATTTGAGCAGTGCATCTTTATTGGAGGTAGTCCATCTAATTCATCAGCAACATCCTTACGTGTAATTTTAATTGCTTCATCAATTGATTTTCCTTTGGCTAACTCTGTAACCATGCTGGCTGTAGCAATAGCAGAGCCACATCCAAATGTCCGAAATTTTACATCTTTTATCTTATTGTTTTTAACTTTAATGTAGAGTTCCATCAGATCTCCACAAACAGGGTTTCCCACCCGTCCTGTACCAACATCTTCACCTTTCAATGTACCTACATTTCTAGGATTACGAAAATGATCTAAAACCTTTTCTGAATATCGAGTTGACTTCATTTAATTTATCCTCCTATTTATATAATGGTGACAGTTTTCTTAATCTTTCAACAACCTGTGGTAGAACCTCTAAAACTAAATCAATATCTTCTTTTTTTGTGAATCTACCACTAGTTAATTCCAAAGAGCCATGTGCTTCCTCATGTAAAAGTCCTAATGCAATTAGTGTGTGTGATGGCTCTAATGTTTTTGAGGTGCAAGCAGAGCCCGTAGAAACTGATATACCTTTATCTTTCAAAGATAACAACAATGATTCACCTTCAATACCTTCAAATCTGAAATGAGCATTATTTGAAAGTCTATTTGTTGGATGACCATTCAAATGAGATTTTGGTATATTTCCTAATATATTATCTATTAATCTATCTCTATAAACTTTAAGTCTTTTTACTTCTTCGTTCATTTCAACTTGCATTATTTCAACAGCTTTTGCCATTCCGACTATTCCTGGAATATTTTCCGACCCAGATCTCAAGCCACGTTCCTGCCCACCTCCAATTATTAATGGATTTATTCTTATTCCTTTCCTTGTGTACAGAATTCCTAAACCTTTAGGTCCATAAATATCATTTGATGAAAGTGTTAAAAGGTCAATGTTGTCCTTTTTAACATCTATTGGTACTAATCCCTCTGCAGCAACAGCATCTGAATGAAATGCAATATTATTTTCTTTGCATAATCTACCAATTTCAGATATTTGTTGTATTGTTCCAATTTCATTATTTGCATAACCAATAGATACCAATATTGTTTTATCAGTCATTCTTTCTTTAATCTTCTTTAAATTAACACTACCATATGGATTAACAGGTATCTTTGAAATATTAAATCCAATTTTACTTAAATATTTCGCAATATTATGTATAGATATATGTTCAATCTCAGATATTAAAATATGATTTCCTTTTCCTTTATTCCTTAATGCATATCCAATAATAGCTAAATTATTTGATTCAGTAGCACCAGAAGTGAATATAATTTCTTCTTTTTTAGCATTAATAAAACTGGCTATGGTCTGACGACAGTTTTCTAAAATAGCTGTAGCTTCATCACCAGTTTCATGCAAAGATGATGGATTTCCAAATTTATAATAAAAGTATGGAGTCATTTCTTCTATTACTCTGGGATCAACAGGTTTTGCAGATTGATAATCGATATATACTTCCATATTTGAATAATCTCCCTTATAAAATTTCTATCATTATTTATATATTATTGATATTTATGTTATGGAATTATAGTGATGCATATATTCATTCATTATTAAATAACCTACTTTTAAAACCACATTGTTGCACCAGCATCAAGTACAAGATCATTTAAGGTTCCAGCTCCTACTATTTTCACTCCGGGAATTAATTCCACTTTTTCCCAGCCTAACATCTGTTTAGATGCTTCACACACATATATATCAATACCCATTTCAAGAGTCTTTTTTATCATTTCATAAACACTGGGAAAACTCCCTAATTTTATCTTTTCTGCTTCACCGGGAATCAATATTCTCAATCCCTTACCTAAATAGTAAATCTTCGGCTTTATCTCCATTACCTTTGCTGTTTGTGCTAAAACTAAAGGTGAATATTGCCTTTCTGGTGCATCACTTGTCTGAATATATAAAATTGAATTTTTATTTTTCATTTAAAATATCTTCTTAACTAATTATTTAATTAATTTATTTAGTTTTTTACAATTTATTCAAACTTTTTAGATTTTTTAAAATTTATAAAATCTATAATTTTTATTTCATCTTTTCTATTAAGAATCTTAAAGTATCTCCCTTCTTTTCAAAGTCAATTATTTTATGTCCAGTTCTTTTTGCAAATCGTTTCAAATCTTCTTCTGCTGCAGGGTCATCAGCAACTACCTCCAATATTTCTCCTATTTTTATTTCATCTACAGCTTCACGTGTTTGAAACAAAGGTTGTGGACAATATAAACCCACACAATCTAATGTTTTTTTGGGTTTGTCTATATTTGACATACTCTAAATCTCCTTAATCAAATAAGATAAAAAATCTATTCTTTTTTACTCTTTAAGCAGTTTTTACATATACCCTTAAAATATCCGTGCACTTCCTCAATTCTATGTCCATTTATGAACTTCTTTTTACCTAATGCTAAGGGACATTCGATATCAATATCAAAAATCTTTCCACATTTTCTGCACTGGAGATGATGGTGATGAGATTTATTATAATCATATCTGACTTCAGTTCCCGTTATTATTACAGGTGTAACTAATCCTTTATCTAAAAATGAGTTCATTGTATTATAGACTGTTGTCATTGATATAGTTGGTATTTCACCTTTTAGAGCATCATAAATCATTTCAGCAGTAGGATGAGTACCCATATTCTCAACAATATATTCAAGAATCTTCAGACGATGATATGTTGGTTTAATATTTTTCTGTTTTAAAATATTTTTGAATTTATTCATATTTGTAATCATTATAAATCTGTAATAATTATAACATTATATTTAAAATTGTCAAGAAAAAAATGAAAAATTTATAAGATTTATTAAGCGTAAATAACTTGAATTACTTAATTAAATATTAGATGTGATGAAATTGTGGGAAAATATTAATATGCAAAAAAATTAGAAGGATACTTTTTAGATATGAACTGAATAGTTTGCTTTTGGCTTTCTAAAATAAAATTTTTGTTTATTTTTGTTGTTTCATAGATTAATATCTTTACTGCATACTAATATTTTTATTTAAATATCTCCCCTGTTTCTTTATACCATAATAATAAATCCAAATGACTTATTGGTATCTCAATTTTATTCGCAAATTTTTTCATTTTATTTTCTATCTCCAAGTATCTTTTCTTTGATAGATGATCTGGTATTTCTTTAATAATTTCCATCAATTTTAAATTCTTCAATATATGTCTATCAAGAATTGCAAGATTTTCTCCCAATCCAATGTTCCTTAAGAAATGACTGGCTTCTTTATAACTCATACCTTTTACATTATTAACTAACCAGTCTCTTTCGTTCTTATTTTTCACAAGCTGTTCGATCTTAAGTTTAATTGAAATCTCCGCTTTGATAGAAAAAATCTTCCTTACTTCAATTATATATTTTGCCTTTTTATATCTAAACCTTACCCCACTTAACTTATTAGCTACTCTAACTTCATTACCTTTTAGTAAAAGGTCATTAAGTTGAAGCTTTTTTACAGCAGACCAGCATGATATTGCTTTAGATTGGGGAGTTAATATACAAAAAACTAATTCAGCGAAAATATCTTCGTCACTACCTGCTCTCAGGATATATTTAAACTTTTCTAATTTAGATACTATTTTACTTTTTATGGATATATATATTCTCTTTATTTCTTCTACATGATTATTTATATAGATTATTGAGTTATTACCCATAATTTGTGCTATTAACTTGTCTTTTGCAATTTATTTCTGGTTAGGAAGTACTAACTGTATTTTAACCTTTTGATTTAATTTGTTTCTTGATTTAGCTTAAGATACTACTAAAGTTAAGGTTAAATGAAATAAGATTATTTTAACTTTTTAAGAGATTCCCTAATAAATGCTGGAATATCACCAGGATGACGACTAGAGACAAGGTTCTTGTCTACTACTACTTCTTTATCTATAAATTCAGCTCCAGCATTTTTTATATCCTGAATGATAGATTTCCAACCTGTTATTCTGCGTCCTTTAAGAACATCGGCTGTAATAAGAAGTTGTGGTCCATGACAGATGGAGAATATTGGTTTACCACTTTCAGCAAACTCTTTTGTAAATTTAACAGCGTCTTCATTTGCCCTTAATTTATCTGGTGAATATCCACCGGGAATTAGAAGTGCATCAAAATCCTCCACAGATACAT
>DAOWJR010000052.1 GCA_030640275.1 Actinomycetes bacterium
AAAATAAGATTTTTATAACAAATAACCTTTATTCAACTGACTTTATAGCTTTTTCACTAGCAAACATTGTTAATTCAATTGAGCTTTTCAGTAATGATAACGAGATTGCATGGATTTTAAAAAATAATTGCAATTTCCAGAACATATCCTTGCCCAGAAACGCTGCTACGCAACTTGACATTGACACTCCTATCGATCTTTTAACTATTAAAAATCACCCAGCACTCAGTAAAAATGTTAAAAACTATATAGAAAGTCTTGATATCAATACAACAAAAATAGAAAAGGCATTAAAATATTTTGCTATAGAAGATTCAAATGTCCTTATTGCTGGAAGAACAAATTCAGATGTTTGGTCATATTTAGAGAATAATACTGCTTGCAGAGTTAGGTTATTTGCTGAAGAGAGAGGAATGAGAGCTAGTGGTCGTCAAAAAAGAGAAGAAGTTCGCTCTTTGTTAGGATTTTACTTGCAAGAATTTGGGGTTAAAAAATTTTTTGAAATTATAAATCAAATTGCAGATGCAGCTTTTATTGATAGCCGAGTAATACTTTCCCATTTCAAAATGTGGCCATCAGCTAATGATCGCTTCTACTCTGACCTTCTAAAACCTGAAAAAATATCTGACCCCTTTTTAAAAGAATTTACTTTAGAAGCACTTAATGCTTCAATACCAATAGTTCTTGGAGGTCATTCCTTAGTTTCAGGAGGATTATATGCTTTAGTTGAATCAGCCTTGGCATATAAAAACGATAAAAAATAAAGAAAATGATTTATATATATATAGCATATATTCACTATGGTGGACAATAAATATAATAGAAAATAAAAAAAGAAAATTAAATTAATATAACTGATAAAATAGGTATAAAAACTTTTTATATAATCTACATTTTTATAGATTTCTTACATTAATATAGGAGTTTATACATGACAGATAATGAAGAAAGAAAATATATTGAGTCAATTTTGTATAAGGATTTATCTGAGATTGATCCTTATATTTCTAAGTTAATTAAGTTTGAAAAAGAAAGACAACAAAGAAAAATCATATTAATTCCTTCAGAAAGTTTTGCTCCTTCTTCGGTTCTTAAGGCATTAGGTTCACAATTTAACAATATATACTGTGAGGGATATCCTTCAGTTAAGATGACTAGAGATAAAATAGAACTGCTAAATGATATAAGTCATCAGTTATCATACTATCGAAGATATGCAGATAGGAGATTTTACAAAGGAATTGAATATATTGATATCCTGGAGAGTTTAGCTCAGAGAAGAATAGCTAAATGTTTTGCTACAGATAATAAAGAAAATAGTGAGATAAAAATTAGTGCTGATCAGATATTTGTAAATATACAGCCCCTTTCTGGATCCATTGCGAACAACTCTGTATATGAAGCTTTTGTGGAACCTGGTGATATAGTAATGGGAATGGCACTATCAGAAGGTGGGCACCTAACTCATGGTTCTGAATTCAACATATCAGGCAAAAGATATAATATTATCTCCTATAAAGTAAACAGAGTAACTGAGAAATTAGACTATGACGAGATAAAAAAATTAGCAATAGAATATAAACCTAAAATGATAATTGCAGGATACTCTTCTTATCCCTGGGCTCCAGATTGGAAGAAGTTCAGGGAGATAGCAGATGCAGTTCCTGGAAAAGCGATATTATTTGCAGATATAGCACATTGTGCAGGATTAGCTATTGCTGGTGTATATCCAAGTCCTATTGGCTATGCAGATGTTATAACTTTCACTACCCATAAGACTATATGTGGTCCAAGAGGCTCGGTTATTCTTACAACAGATGAAGATAAAGCTAATATTATAGATACAACTGTCTTTCCAGGTGAACAGGGTGGTCCACATGCAAACAAATTTGCTGCTATATCAGTAGCTTTTGAAATAGCTCAAACACCAGAATTCAAAAAACTCCAGGAAAGAATTGCTGAAAACGCAAAGGCATTTGCTGATGAATTACAAAAATTAGGACTTAAACTTTCTTACAATGGAACAGATACCCATCTTGTAGTTATTGATTTAAATGCCATAAAAACCTATACAGGACTTCCTTTAAAAGGCGAAGTAGCAGCAAGAATATTAGATTTATGTGGAATTGTCACTAATAAAAACACCATACCAGGAGACTTAACAGCAGCTGATGCCAGTGGAATCAGAATAGGTACTCCATGGATAACACAGCGAGGAATAACAAGGGAGCAAATAAAAAGACTTGCTTTACTTATTCATAGAATATTAACAAATATACATCCATATTTCTATATTGGAATTTTAGGACAACTTCCGAGAGGTAAGATGGATTTATCAAAATTTGAGGATATAAAAAGAAATGTTGCAAATTTAGTTAGTGAAATTGAAACTGAAGAATTTGAAAAATCCGGTTATCCTCATTATTGGTTTTTAAATGAAAATTCTAATGTTAAAAAAACTGCACTATTAGATGAACATAAGAAATTAGGTGCAAAATTGGAGGAAAAAAATGGTTGGTTAATTCCTTCAAAATACAATGATATTAAAAATGAGATTTTTGCTTCAAAAAATTCAGCAGTCCTGGTAGATATGTCTGATTATGGTCTTATTAGAGTTATTGGTGAGAGAGCAAAACCTTTTCTACAACAACTTACTACTAATGATATATCAAAATTAAAACCAGGCTATAGTCAAAGGAGTTTTTTATTAGATAAAGAGGCAGTGGTAATTGATGATGTTTTAATCCATCAACTTGAACCAGATAAATTTGATAGACACACCTACATTCTTATGACAAATCCATCTAATACAGATTACGTAAAAACCTGGCTGAGAAATATATCGGATGGTTATATACTTTTTGATGATGAGATATTCAAGAAAGTGGAAGGACCAGTCAAGGTTGATGATTTAAAGGAGATTGAAGACGAGAATTTAAAAATAGTTGCAATTTCTCTTCATGGACCTAACTCAAGAGATGTAATAAAAAGCATTGACCAAAAGCTTGCTGAGATTAAAAAATTTCAATTTGTTAAATATATAATTGATGGAATTGAATGCTTAATCTCAAGAAACGGATACAAAACCACTAGTAATAGTAGTAGTAATAATAATAAAGCTAATGATGATTGTGATGGCAATGATCACATTGAAGATAATAATAAAGAAGACCCTGAAGAAGAATTACATTATGATTTTTATACATATCCAAATGATGCAGTTAAGTTATGGAATCTATTATTAGAAAAGGGGAAAGAGTTTAATGTGGTTCCAGCAGGATTTAAGACAAGAGAAAAATTAAGACAAGATAATGGTTTTCCAATATATGAGGATCTTTCAGGAAATGATAAAAAGAAGAAAAAAATTGATGGAGTTAGTTTATATGAAATTAGTTTAAAAAATAGTTTAAATGATTTGAAAAATTTATTTGTATTAAAACAATTGTATTTTGTTGGTCAAAATAAATTTAATAAATACTTTCACGGTAAGCTTCTTGATGAAAAAAGCTTCAAGGATGGGCAATCATATTTTATTTCTGAAAGAGAATCTAATAAAAATATATCTCTAAATAAAAAAGAATTCCCCTTGAAATCTGTTGAAGAAGAGATTTTAAAAAGACAGAAAGAAAATCCAAAGAGAACGCCTCTTTATGAAGAACATAAGAAATTGACTAATAAAATTACAAATTTTGCAGGTTATGAGATGCCAATTTGGTACACAAGTATATCTGAAGAACACAAAGCAGTAAGAGAGACAGTAGGTTTATTTGATGTTGGACATATGAGTGTAATAGAAATTTCTGGTGAGAATTGTATAAACTTCTTGGACACAGTGACATCAAATTATATTAAATGGATTTCAGATGGACAGTCACAATACACTTATCTCTTAGATTTAGATGGAAAAATCATTGATGATGTAATAATCTATCGCAGAAAAAAGGATAAATATATGATGATAGCTAATGCTGTAAATGAAGATAAAGATTTTGAGTGGTTAAAAGCCGTTAACTCTAAAAAATATATTATTGATAGAGACAATATTTTAAAAGAGATTGAGAACTCAGTGATAATAAGAAATCTGAAAGAAGAATCATCTGAAAATGATCAGAAAATAGATATAGCTCTGCAAGGTCCAAATTCATTAGAATTACTGAAAAGCCTTACAACAGATGAAGAGAAAAAGAGAGAACTTAAAAGAATAAAGAGAACAGAATTTATTGAAACAAATCTTGCTGGAATTGAAATGCTTTTATCCAGAACAGGTTATACTGGAGAGGATACTGGATATGAGTTATACATACATCCAGATGAAGCACCAAAACTCTGGAATCTTCTATTAGAAAAAGGGAAGCCATTTGGAATAAAACCTTGTGGTTTGGCAACTAGAGATTCAACAAGAATCGAGGCAGGGTTACCTCTTTATGGAAATGACTTAGCTGGAAGATATAACATCTCTCCAATTGAGGCTGGATTTGGTCCATATGTTAAATTTCATAAGCCTTTCTTCATTGGAAGAGAAAAGCTTTTGGAGAGAGAAAAGTCAAGAAAGATGGATATGATTAGATTTAAAATGAATCAAAAGGGTATTAAAAGGGTTAAGAATGGTGATGTAGTTGTTAGTATAAATGGTCAATATATTGGAAATGTTACAAGTTGTGCACCAAATGCTGAAGGCTACCAGATAGGTTTAGCTTTAGTTGATAGAAAGTTCACTCAAGAAGGAACAGAAATAGGTATTTTTGCACTTCCACATGGCAAAGAATTAGAAAAAGAGGAGCAAATAAATAGATTGAAATTTGAGGAAGAAAAACCCAAAATTCAATTGAAATTAGGGGAAAAAGTTTTAGTGCATGAAAAAGCTACAATACTTCCTCGCTTTATGATTGAAAAAGGAAAAACTGAAAGACCTTTAATGGAATAATATTATGAAAATGCTTTGTCATATCTGGGTATATTTTTTGGCCAATTTTTATTGTTATAATAAGTCAATAAAGATATTTTAATATCATATTAAAAATTCAATATCAACAAGATTAATTTATTTTTAAAATTTAATATAGAATCTTTGTAAAAAATTATAATAAAAATACTAAAATTCCATTTATAAAAATAAGGATAAATTTAACCTTCTTATTTTAAGAAATGATTAATTAACTAAATATTCAAAATGAAAAAAATAATAAATGAAAAACTTAATAAAATTCTTAAATCTTACTTTAAAGATATACATAATATTTATATAACTGGGAGTTTTAGAGAGGAGAGCTTTTACCCTTCTTTAAAAACATTAGTTGAAGAATGTTACAAATTATTTGGTTTAAAATATAAAACTGGAGTAATTGTTCAGCCCAAACAAACAGAAGTTGGTATTCCAGACTTTCTCATTAGAAAAGATGGAGAAATCATAGGTTATTTTGAAGCTAAAACACCTGATGAAAAATTGAGAGATATTGAGGATTCAGAACAACTGAAAAGATATCGTAACTCTCTTCCAAATCTAATCTTAACAAATTTCTTAGAATTTTGGTTATATAGATATGGAAATCTTATAGAAAAAGTAGAGGTTGGTCGTCAATTTACTTTACAGAAATTAGAATATCCTCCAGCTCCCCAGAATTTAGAAGAATTCTTTCAACTCCTTGAAAAATTCTTTATCTTTTCTACTCCTGAAATTCAAAAATCCTATGAGTTATCAATTGAACTTGCTAAGAGAACCCAATTTCTTGAACATATCTTGCAGGAGGAGCTTTTAAGAGAAAATGAGGAAATCACAAGGTTTTACAAAGCGTTTCAGGAAGAGCTTATAGAAACTCTAACCAAGGAAAGATTTGCTGACTTATATGCCCAGACTATCACATATGGGCTTTTTGCCGCAAGAATGAGATCTCTTCCTGAAAGGGAATTCAAGAGAGAGTTAGCCTGGAAATTCATCCCAAAAAGCTTGCCTTTGCTTAAGGAGATTTTTTACTCTTTAACAGGGCCTCATTTCCCTGAATCCCTCACCTGGATTGTTGATGATATAAGTCAGGTGCTCAAAAAAGCAGACATTCAATCAATTTTAAAAGAATTTAAAATTACCCGATGGGAAGAAGACCCTGTAATCCATTTCTATGAAACTTTTCTCTCAACTTATAATCCTGCAGAAAGAAAAAGGTTGGGAGTATAATATACTCCCTTACCAGTAGTTTCTTATATTACAAGATCAATTCATAAACTTTTAAAAGAGAAATTTGCAAAACCCGAAGGGCTTGCCACAAGAGATGTCACTCTTCTTGACCCAGCAGCAGGGACTTTAACTTTTATTGTTCAAGCAATTAAACAAGTCCAGAAAGAATTAGAGGATAGGAACAAGAAGGGTCTTATTAAATCCTATATTGAAGAACATATTCTTCCTCATTTCTACGCCTTTGAGATTCTCATGGCTCCCTATACAGTGGGTCATTTTAAAGTCTCTATGATATTAGAAGAAATGGGTTATAAGTTCAAAGAAGATGAGCGTTTTAAATTTTATCTAACAAATACCTTAGAGATGAAAGAACCTAAACAGATAAGCTTTCTCATTGACCTCGCTAAAGAAGGGTCGGAAGCAAAAAAGGTAAAGGAAGAGGTCCCTATTCTAGTTGTTTTAGGTAATCCTCCATATTCAGTTAGTTCAGAAAACAAAACAGAATTTATTGAAAATTTGATGAACGACTATAAAGAAGATGTCAGAGATGAGCGAAACATTCAACCACTTTCAGATGATTATATAAAATTCATTCGATTTGCTCACTGGAAGATAGATCAATCTGGAAAAGGAATATTGGGTTTTATTACCAATAATTCCTATCTTTCGGGAATAATCCATCGGGGAATGAGGAGAAAGCTTTTAGAAACCTTTGACGAGATTTATATTTTAAATTTACATGGCTCTTCAAGAATCGGAGAAAAAACTCCTGAAGGCAGTAAAGATGAAAATGTCTTCGATATCCAGCAAGGTGTTGCAATTGCTCTGTACATAAAACACGAAAAACCACAAAAAGAGAAAAAGGTTTATTACACTGACCTATGGGGACTTAGAGAAGAAAAATATAAATACCTATTTAGAAATGACGTTCAAACAACCAAATGGCAGGAACTTGACCCTTTGGACCCTTACTATTTCTTTGTTCCGAAAGACTTTACATTTAAGGATGAGTATAAGAAATTTTGGAAAGTGACAGAGGTTTTTAGAAAATGGTCAAGTGGAGTAAAAACTCATAGGGATAATTTTGTTGTAGGACTTACAAAAGAAGAGATAATTCAAAGAATTCGAATATTTACTGGAACTTTACCAAATGAGTTGGTTAGTCAAAGTTTAGAAATTAAGGATACAGGAACTTGGAAATTAGCTGAAGTAAGGAAAAAAGTAAAATATCAAAAATTAAAGAGTAAAATTTATTCTTATAATTACAGACCCTATGATATTAGATGGATTTGTTATGACTCCTCATTAATTGACAGAGATAGAGTAAATTTGATGAAGCACTTTTTATTTGAAAATGTGGCTTTAGCAACAACACGAAAATTAGCTGAAACTTCAAACTTTCAACATGTTTTCATATCTAAATATATTTCTGATATGGGATTTATCTCGAGTAGAACCAGTGAAAGTTGTTATTTTTTCCCTCTCTATCTATATTCTGATGAATCCAAAGGGCAACTGTTTGGTGAAAAAGCATATGAAACGGAATTCATCACTAATTTTACGTCTAAGTTTTTGCAATCAGTAAAGGAAGCTTTAGGAAAAGAACCAATTCCAGAGGAGATTTTTAACTATATTTATGCTGTACTTTACTCTCCTATATATAGGAAGCGTTATGAAGAATTTCTTAAAATAGATTTTCCTAGAGTTCCTATGCCTTCTGATTATAAACCTTTTAAAACTTTAAGTAATCTCGGCAGAGAACTCGTTGAACTTCATTTACTCATACATCCTTCTCTTGATGAAACTGAAATTGGTTTTCCAGAAAGTGGCTCCAATACGGTTAAAAAAGTTAGCTATAAAGCAAAAACTCAAAGAATTTACATCAACAAAGAACAATATTTTGAAGGTGTTGCAAATGAAATCTGGCAATACCGTATCGGAGCCTATCAGGTAATGCATAAATATTTAAAAGACAGAAAAGAACGAAAACTATCATTAGATGAAATCAATCATTATATGAAAGTAGCAAAATCAATTCGCCTTACAATTGAATTACAAGAAAAAATTGATAAATTATATAAAAAAGTTAATTTTTAGCATAATTGTAAAATACAGCTAATATTTTAAGTAAAACAAGTAATTAATAAGAAAAGTAATTCCATTATGTTAAATTTTTTATGACATGAATAATTTCATTTTTAATAAAGAATCAGAAAATATTGAATTTAAAAAATCTGTTGGAGAATGGAAGGCAGTTATAAAAACAGCTTGTGCATTTTCTAATACGAGTGGAGGGCAGATAATTGTTGGTATATCAAACTCAGGAAAAATAGTTGGTGTGGATGTTGGAAAAGATACAATTGAGGATTTGACAAATAAAATTATTAATAACACTGACCCAAAAGTTTACCCAAAAATTTCAGTAAAAGAAATTGAAAAGAATGACAAGTGGTGATATTCAAAAAATGTTTAATGTAACAAGGGATACAGCAAATAGATATATAAAGAAACTCATTGAATTAGAAATAAGTGAGCGAAAAGGTAAAGGAAGAGCAATATATTATATTTTAAGAATCAAATGATCAAAAACCATATTTGCGTTACATTTGCGTCAGATTTGCGTCAGATTTGCGTCAGATTCGTCATATTCAAGTTAGACATCTAGACATCGCTGTTAACAATAAGTTATGAAAGGAATTGTAATATCAGACTGCTAAGAATGTATAGTTGTTTATTTTATATGTTAATAAAGGAAATATATTAAAACCATAATAAAAATACCATTTTATTATAAATAATCTAAAGATATAGAGGAAAAAGAATTGAAAATGGCAAAGTTACATTCCTGGAATGTAACTCCAAAACAGGCAATTGCAATTCAACATAAACTTAGAGATAAAATTAAAACTTTTGATGATTTTGACTCTATAAAAACAGTTGGAGGAGTTGATGTTGGATTTATAAAAGAAAAAAATCTAAGTTGTGCTGCATTAGTAATTTTTAGTTATCCTGATATGAGAATTATAGATGTCATAAATAGTTCTGAACCAATAAGCTTTCCATATATTCCAACCTTCTTAGCTTTTAGAGAAGTACCCGTTGTACTTTCCTGTTTTGAAAAGTTAGAAAATCCTCCAGATATATTAATTTTAGATGGACAGGGATATGCTCATCCAAGAAGAATGGGACTTGCATGTCATGTTGGAGTACTTTTAGATATACCAACAATAGGATGTGCAAAAAGTAGACTAGTAGGTGAGTTTAATATGCCTGATGAAAAGAAGGGTTCATATTCATACTTATATGATAAAGGAGAAATAATTGGAGCAGTTTTAAGAACCAGAGATAACATTTCTCCGGTATTTGTTTCAATAGGTCATAGAGTAAGTTTAAATACTGCTATAGAATTAATTTTAGATATGTCCATTACCAGAATTCCTGAACCAACCAAGATAGCAGACAGCGAAGTCAAAAAATATGCAAATAAAATTAGAGAGTCAAAATTAGAGCAAGAAAGCTTTTTTAAAAACTATGGAATTTGAAGAAAGAAATATATAATTTTCTTTAAAAATAGTTAATAATATAGATAGAAATTTTTTTAAATAATTAAAGAAACCTAGAGGAACAAAAATGCTTGAAAGAGCAGCTGAAAAACTCTTTGTTTAAAAAAATTAATATTTTATTTATTATAATAGGTGGAGCATTCGTCTAGGGGCAAGGACACAGGCTTCTCAAGCCTGAAACACGGGTTCAATTCCCGTATGCTCCACCAATTTCATTTTCTATTAATTGATTTTCTGCTTTTTTACCTATATTATTTTTAAATTTTCATTGATTTTTACTGTTTTTTATTAATTATTTGAAAAAAATATACAATTATTTCAAATTTTTGCTAAAATAATAGTGAAAAGAGTCTTTAATATATTAGAAGATTTAAAATTAAGTATTTAAAAATGATTAGAATAATAAAGGAAAGGTATAAATAATGAGAGATCATTTTAATAATCCAGGAATTTTTGAAATTCCAAAATATTTACCAGTAGTTGCAATGATACAATCCGTTGTTTTCCCTCATGTTTCTATTCCTATATTAGTAGGAAGAAAAAAGTCAATTAAGGCATTAGAATTTGCACTCAAAAAAGATAAAATTGTTGCACTCATTACACAAAAAGATAAGGACAAAAGAAGTGTTAATTCCTCTAATTTATACACAATAGGAACTGCTGCAGAAATCAGAAGTACACAAAAACAACCAGATGGAAGTATTAGATGTAATGTAGACGCAATCTGTAGAATAAAAATGACAGACTTTATTCAGGAAAGACCATTCATCTTAGCAAAAGTAAAAAAAATGAAGTCGAAAATATTCCCAATAGAAGATAAAGAAATTGATGAATTAAAAACCTTAATAATGGCTCAAGTAGAACAGATAATTGGATTAGGAGTACCATTTCCTTCTCATCTAACAATACCTGGAATGATAACTATTAGTGATTTGGATAAATTAACAGATATGCTTGCAGCCTATATGTTACCTTCAGAAAAAGAAAAGCAAGTTATTTTAGAAACACTTGATTTAAAAGAAAGATTGGGAAAATTAAGTATTTATTTAGATAAAGAGGTAAAAAAATTTCAAGTTCAAAGCAAAATCATTAGTAAAGTTCAAAAAGAAATGGGTAAGACCCAAAGAGATTATTTTCTGCGTCAGCAATTAAAAGCAATACAAGAAGAGTTAGGAGAAGAAGACGAATTATCGGCAGAATTAAAGGAATTAAATGCAAAAATTAAAAAAACAAAAATGCCTAAAAATGCTGAGAAGAAAGCTCTAAAGGAGATAAAAAGACTTAAAACCATACCTCCAGCATCACCTGAATATTCATACATAAGAACATTTTTAGACTGGATGTTAGATATCCCATGGAGTAAAAAAACAAGGGATAAACTGGATATTCCAGATGCTAAGAAAATTCTTGATGAAGATCATTATGATTTAGATAAGGTTAAAGAACATATATTAGATTACTTGGCTGTTAAAAAACTTAAAGGGAAAGCCAGAGGAACAATTCTTTGCTTTATAGGACCTCCAGGAACTGGTAAGACCTCATTAGGCCAATCTATAGCCAGGTCATTAAATAGAAAATTTATTAGAATGTCAATAGGTGGAATAAGAGACGAAGCTGAAATAAGAGGACACAGAAGAACTTATGTCGGAGCAATGCCAGGAAGGATAATTTCAGGAATGGCTCAAGTAGGAACAATAAATCCAGTTTTTATGCTTGATGAAATAGATAAAATAGGAGCAGATTTTAGAGGAGATCCATCATCAGCACTACTTGAAGTTTTAGACCCTGAACAAAATAATCAATTTAGAGATCATTACTTAGAAGTTCCCTACGATCTATCTAATGTTTTGTTTATTACAACGGGAAATATTTTAGATACTATCCCACCAGCTTTAAGAGATAGAATGGAGACACTAAATCTTCCAGGATATAGTAGAGAAGAGAAACTTCATATTGCCCAAAAATTTTTAGTACCCAAACAGTTAAAAGAACAGGGAATAGAAAAATATAAGGTTAAATTTTCAGATAATGCAATCTATGAAATTATTGAGAAATATACGGCTGAAGCTGGTGTTAGAAATCTTGAAAGAAGCATAGCTACAATTTGTAGAAAGATAGCAAGAGAAATTGTTTCTAATGAAGAACCACCCAAGAGAGTCATTTCAAGAAATTTAGAGAAATATCTTGGAGTTCCTAAAATTTATCCAAGTGAAATAGAGAAAAAAGATATGATTGGAGTAGCAACTGGATTAGCCTGGACATCTTATGGTGGAGATATAATATTAGTTGAAGCAACTCTATTTCCAGGTGATGGAAAAATAACATTAACTGGACAACTTGGAGATGTAATGCAGGAATCTGCAAAAGCCTCACTGAGTTATATTCGAAGTAGAGCTGAAAAATTAAAAATTGACAATAAAAAATTCAAAGATTTTGACCTTCACCTACATATACCAGCTGGAGCAATTCCTAAAGATGGTCCCTCTGCTGGTATAACAATGGCTACAGCTATGGCATCAATTTTTCAAAATAGACCTGTAAAACATGATGTTGGAATGACAGGTGAGATAACTTTGCGAGGGAGAGTACTTCCAGTCGGAGGATTAAAATCTAAAATATTGGTAGCTCAAAGAGCAGGTTTAAAGAAAGTAATTATACCAGAAAAAAATAAAAAAGACCTGAAAGATATACCAAAATCTGTTAAGAAAGCTTTAGATATAAAATTTGTTAATAATGTAGATGAAGTCTTTGATATAGCTATTGAAAAAGAAAAGGTAATAAAGAAAAAACCAGTCACAGAAAAGGCTAAATATATCTCAGCTTAATCGAATTTATATTTTAAAATAAGGTCTCTTGCAGCCTTAACCTCGTCCAGCCTTTTTATCTGAGTTTTATGCGGAGCAGACTTTAAAATTTCTGGATTTTCATTTGCTTCTTTTGCTATTTGTATCATCGCTTTAATAAACATATCCAGAGTTTCTTTATTTTCTGTTTCTGTTGGCTCTATCATAATTGCTTCATTTACAATCAGAGGAAAATAAATTGTCGGTGGATGAAAACCAAAATCCATTAATCTTTTAGCAATATCTAAAGCTCTTATTCCCCTTTCTTTCTGCCAAATTGCTGAG